>CAYWIP010000008.1:47020-48645 GCA_964458395.1 uncultured Ruminococcus sp. | reverse complement strand
AGACATATAATAAAAAGTCCAACAACATCTCGAAAAGTTGTTTGAAATATCGTAGCCCCAATGCGGTTTTGCAGGATTATTTGGGCGCTATGTAATAAAGTTTTCCGCGCGGCGAAATTTGCGCCAATTCGCTTTTGTCGTTCTGACATCTTATTTTTCATTTTTTACTGACATATTATTGACAAATCTACAAAAAAGTGTAAATTTATTACACTCGTGTAAGTAAAAAAGGTGTCGGAACGGCAAAAGCGTTATGTAACACCCAAATAAACCTGCAAAACTGCGTAGAGTTCGGTGTCGGTCAGATGTGTGATCATAACAGTCATACGGAAATGTTCAAAGCGGCATACCGCCGCTTCTCAAACAAATCCACTGATTGTTCCAATAGCTCATAAAATAATGTCATGCGTTACGCGGCTTAACATATTGCATTTATTTTGTAAATGGTGTATAATAAATGTATAGAACTGCAAATAAAAGTCAAGGGGTAAAGAAAAGATTTCATCAAACTTTCACAAAAGCAAAAAGGGTATAGCAAAAGCGCCGCCAAAGCTGAAAAATTTTTTTCGGCAACTTAGAAGAAATATGGATTTCGGTTGAATTTGTCAGCTCAATGATTCCATAACGCGGGCGTAATAAATTCTGAGGAACTTATTCGCGGCGGCGATTATGTAAACTCTGTACGGCTTTCCCTCGGCGCGTTTGCGTTCAAGGAATCGGCATGCAGGTTCACCTATCGACTGTTTTTGAACAGTCATCTGCATAATCTGAAACAGTGTCTTGCGAAGCAGCGGAGAGTCGCGCTTGGATATGCTTCCGGATTTAGGGTCGTGCAGCCCCGATTGATCCGGCGGCGGATCAATACCCGCCATTGCGACGAGCGATTTGTTTTACTGAGCATACTGCCGATTAAGGACATTAAGCGTTTTGCGCGCATCCTCGGCGGGTATGTATTCCCGAAGCTGAGTCCACTTATCAAGGGCGTAATTCGCGATCTAAAACGCGTCCTTTTTATCGTTCTTGACTTTTCCGACACGGTTTGTGGCATAGTCGTCGATAAGCAGCGGATTGAATGCGGAAACAAATATACCCGCATTGTGGAGCGCATTTGCGATCAGTTTATAATGTATGCCGGTGTACTCCATGATTGCACGCAATGCGAAACCTCAAAGGGTTCTGTCACGACAACTCCAAAGGAATTAACAAGTACGTGTAAACCCTGGTTGGCTTCTCATGGATTTTCCCGACAAATATATTATATAGTAGAAAGGAAGATTATTATGAAAAAAAGACTATTGGCATTACTTTCGGCGGCAGCGCTGGCGGTCACTTTTTCAGCGTGTTCCGCAAATACGGAAAACTCCGCTGTGAACGGCAGCAGCGAAGACTCGGCAATCACTTCGGAGAGTACATCCACAGTGAGTGATCCCGAAAGCTTGTCATCAGCGAATACCTCCGAAAGTTCATCAACAGCGAGCGCCCCGGAAAGCTCATCAACGGTTAGTACCTCCGAAAGCTCATCAACGGTCAGTACCTCCGAAAGCTCATCAACGGTCAGTACCCCCGAAAGCTCATCAACGGTCAGTACCCCCGAAAGCCCATCAACGGTCAGTACCCCCGAAAGC
>CAYWIP010000008.1:0-46920 GCA_964458395.1 uncultured Ruminococcus sp. | reverse complement strand
CTCATCAACGGTCAGTACCCCCGAAAGCCCATCAACGGTCAGTACCCCCGAAAGCTCATCAACGGCGAGCGCCCCGGAAAGCTCATCAACAGCCAGTACCCCCGAAAGCTCGTCAACAACAAGCACCTCCGAACCCGAAAGCAAGCCGGTGCTTTCAAATCAAAACGCATCGCCCGAGGCCGTTCGGCTGTACGAGTATATCTGCGATACATACGGCAGCGCGATCATTTCCGGACAGCAGGAGTCCACTTGGATGGGCAGCGAGCAATACGAGTTCGACTACATCTATAATAATACGGGGAAATATCCCGCAATACGCGGTCTGGATTATATGAACGACGACTTTGACGGCGTAAACAGACGGGCAAAGGAGTGGCACGACCGCGGAGGCATCGTCACGATCTGCTGGCACTGCGGCTTTGACTTTACGGGAAGTTGGGACGAGTGTATGAAAACCGTGCGCCGCGATTGGGATCAGGCGCTCAAAGAGGGTACGCCCGAATACGAGAGCCTTATTGCCGGCATGGATAAGGCGGCAAAGGCGCTGCAGGAGCTTAAAGAACAAAATATTCCCGTGCTGTGGAGACCGTTCCACGAACTGGACGGCGGCTGGTTCTGGTGGAGCAAGGGCGGAGCGGACAATTTTAAGGAAATGTGGAAAATAATGTACCGCCGCTACACCGAATATTGGGAGCTTGACAACCTTATCTGGGTACTCGGCTATTCAGGCAACGGGCGCGGTTACGCCGATTGGTATCCGGGCGATGAATACGTTGACATTGCCGGAGCGGACTCCTACAACGACGGCGCAAATCAAAAGCTGTACGTCTTGGTGAATCGGGTGGTAGGAGATGAAAAGCCCATCTGCTTCCACGAGTGCGGGCGCATACCGACCGTAAAGCAATTACAGGACGGCAAAGCGGGCTGGGTGTGGTTTATGACATGGCATACCGAGCATATTGTTGACGGAAACCGCGTTTCCGACCTCAACGAAATATACAACGATGATTATGTAATAACGCTTGATGAGCTGCCGCCGCTTTGAGAAAGGAACTAAAAATGTATATTGCAGACGAAAAAAGATATGATAAGATGATCTACAGACGCTGCGGAAAAAGCGGCTTAAAGCTCCCTGCGGTTTCGCTTGGACTGTGGAAGAACTTCGGGCATAAGGGATGCTTCGAGAATATGGAGGAAATGATTCATACGGCGTTTGATCTCGGAATAACGCATTTCGACCTCGCAAATAATTACGGCAATCCCTACAATGGGAGTGCGGAGGAGAACTTCGGCAGGATACTCGCCGATATGCGGCAATACCGCGACGAGCTGTGCATTTCCACAAAAGCGGGCTATGAAATGTGGGCGGGTCCCTACGGCGACCGCAGCGGCTCGCGGAAATATCTCACCGCGTCGCTGGATCAGAGCCTGAAACGTATGGGTCTGGAGTATGTCGACATTTTCTACCACCACATATTCGATCCGAACACTCCGCTCGAGGAAACGGCGCTTGCACTGGATAATGCCGTTCGTCAAGGCAAGGCGCTGTACGTCGGCGTTTCAAACTATAACAGCGCGCAGACTGCGGAGATATCGGCGATATTCTGCGAGCTGCACACGCCGTTTGTCGTAAACCAGCCGTCCTACTCAATGCTCAACAGGTGGATCGAGGACGACGGTCTTGACGAATACGCGTGTGAAAACGGTATCGGATTGGCGGTGTTTTCGCCGCTGTATCAGGGATTCCTGACCGACCGGTATCTGAATGGTATTCCCGGTGATTCGCGTGTAGGAAAAGGCGATACGTGGATAGGCGAACAGCTTGACAAGCAGATGATCGGACGGCTTAACTCTTTGAACAGAATTGCCGGGCGGCGCGAACAGACTCTCTCGCAAATGGCGCTGTCGTGGGTTCTGCACAACCCCGCCGTTACTACGGTATTGATTGGCGCGAGCCGTCCCGGGCAGATCGCCGAAAACGCGGCTTGCATAAAGAAGCTTGACTTCACTGATGAGGAAATTGCCGAAATCGCCGACTTGATTCGATAAAAAATATAAGCAAAACTGCCGCAAAGAAATTCCGCGGCAGTTTTTATATCCGCGCGTTAAAGTTATGTGTTATCATTTTAAAAGATAATTTCAACAAAGTTGCAAATCTGCCAATTACTACTTGACAAACCATCTATATTCTGCTATAATAAAGACGTGTGCGAATTGTACTGAACAGGCTGTTTATCGCAATTTTACACATATGTCCAGGATATATAACGGACAACTTTCTGTTTACGATCGTGCAGCCAAAGGAGATTTAAGATTATGGACACATCGGTATTTGAGGATTATGAATCCTCTGTTCGTTCTTATTGCCGTCATTTTTCCGCCGTTTTTTCGAGGGCGGAGGGCGCTTTTATGTATGATGAGGACGGAACTGAATATATAGATTTTTTCTGCGGAGCGGGAGCGCTGAATTACGGACACAACAATCCGTACATTATTGACAAGATGATAAAGTATCTTCAATCCGGAAGCATACTTCACGGAATGGATATGTACACCCCCGCAAAGCGCGAGTTTCTAGATACGCTGGAAAACAAGGTTCTTAAGCCGCGCGGTCTTGACTACCGTATAATGTGCTGCGGTCCTACCGGCACCAACGCCAACGAGGCAGCTTTAAAGCTGGCGAGGAAATATACGGGACGCTCAAATGTCTGGGCGTTTATGGGCTGTTTCCATGGAATGACGCTGGGGGCGCTGTCGCTAACCACCGAGAAATTTGCCCGCGACGCTGCCGGAGCCGCGCTTGGAAGCTGTACGCATATTCCCGCGCCGTATATGTTCCCGGAGCTTGACGTTATAAAGTATATGCAGCGGCTTCTGGACGACGACCATTCAGGAGTGGAAAAGCCCGCGGCGCTTTTTATGGAAACCGTTCAGGCGGAGGGCGGAATATTCCCGTTCGAGACGGAGTTTATTAAAAGCTGCCGCGAATTCTGCGACAAAAACGACATTCTGCTTATCGTCGACGATATTCAGGCGGGCTGCGCGCGCACGGGAACGTTCTTTTCGTTTGAACGCGCGGGCATAAAGCCGGATATGGTAACGATTTCCAAGTCGATCGGCGGCGTGGGTATGCCTATGGCTCTTCTGCTGATCAGCCCCGATAAGGACATCTGGAAGCCTGCCGAACACAACGGTACGTTCCGCGGGAATCAGCTCTCGTTCGTTGCGGGAAAGGCGTCCCTGGAGTTTATGCTGGAGCACCATATCGAAGATGAGGTCAAGCGTAAATCTAAGATCGTTGAGGACTTTATCGCGAACGAAATACTTCCGCTTGATCAGCGGCTGTCCTATCGCGGTATCGGGCTGATGTGGGGAATCGAGTGCGAAAAGCTTGGCGGAAACGCGTTCAGCGAAGCTGTGGTCGATACCTGCTTCGCTCACCGTCTGGTGATTGAACGCGCGGGACGCGACAACAGCGTAGTGAAGCTGATGCCTACCTTAGTCATCGGCGACGAAACGCTGCTCGAAGGTTTGCGGATATTGAAGCAGTCGATATCCGAGGTTCTGGAGAGGAAGTAAACGGGAGATCTGACGTGAAACAAGTTGGCTATTTTTTCAGAGTTTTGTCGGGAGTACGGTTAAAGAAGTTTTTTAACGTTATAAACCGCGTTCACGAAAAGAGCGGACAAAACCGCATTTATACGTTTTTTGATATTCTGAAGTGCGCGAGGAAATACGGCGCGGGATATCACGACTACATCATCTTCGGGTTCTATGATATGAACGCCGAGCAGCGCGACACCTATATGACGAGAATGAGGAACAAGCGGCTGATCGAAATGCTCAACGATCCGCAATATTCTCACATCTTCACCCATAAGAACGAATTCGACAAGCGGTTCAAAAAGTATCTGCGCCGCGATGTAAGAGATATTGCGGAGATTGATCTTGAGGAGTTCAGAGAATTCATTAACGGCAAGGACGTTATTTTCGCAAAGCCGAACGTCGGTGAAAGCGGCAAGGGCATTGAGCGGCTGAAAACCGCGGATTTTTCCTCCGCCGAGGAGATGTATAATTACATTATGGATCCGGCGCACAATTTCGGAGTAATTGAAGAACCGATAGTTCAGCACCCGGACTTGAATACTTTGTACCCGTGTTCGATCAATTCTTACCGCATAGTAACGCTGGTTCAGGACGGAGTGGCACATTGTGTGTACGCGGTATCTAAGAGCGGAAACTCGGGGAAGTTCGTGGACAATCTGGATAACGGCGGTATTTGCTGCCCGATTGACCAAGAAACCGGAAAGATTTGCGGCTGCGCGCATACCTCGGCGCTCGTGACCTCCGATGTTCAGCCGTACACGAAAGTACCGCTCATGGGATTTCAGCTTCCTTTCGTTAAGGAAGCGGTGGAAATGGCTAAGCAGGCGGCTCTTGAAGTGCCGCAGGTAAAGTATGTCGGGTGGGACGTCTGCGTTATGCCGGACGGTCCCGCTATCATAGAGGGCAACGTTTATCCGGGCTACGATTTCTGGCAGCTCCCGGAGCACACTCCCGATAAGATCGGACTTTATCCGTATTACAGAAAAATGGTACCCGGATATAAATAACGGAGCAACTCCTGTTATACGGGATCGGCTTATAAACCGTATCCGTTTATTTGAATATTCCGTGATCCGTTCCGCACAACGATCAACTGCGCATAAACAAAAACAACGGTGTCCGATGACGCCGTTGTTTTTGTTATTGTTTAATATCAACCCATGCTGACGAAATACAGAATGATAATCAGCGCCGCGGATACTCCGAGAATTATCCAGTTGCGCCTTATAGTGCGCTCTAAGCGGTCATTCTTTTTTCCCTTGTCAAAACGCTTTGCCATAATGATACCTCCCGATATTTATACTGTATGTTATCGCAAACGTTGTGTTACAGATAATTGTTGGGCGCAGAGGGAACCGCGAACGGGTTGTCGATTGTGTGATCGGCGCGGATAGTGCCGTCGCTTACCATAAAATAGTCATACCGCAGCATAGGTCCGCTGTTTGAAACGGGATCGTCCCACGTTACGTCGACGTGATACCACAAGCTGCCGATCCGCACCATATTCCACATATGAGGTCCGCCGCCGCTTACTCCCGCAACGCAGACGCACTCATAGCCCATAGACTGCGCCATATACATAAACGCCTTGGAATATCCCTCGCACAGTGCGCTGCCGTACACGACGGGTCCGTCCGCCTCGCTCTTGGAGAGCGGTCCGTTTTTGGTATATGACGTGTTGTTGACGATCCAGTCGTGAATATATTTCAGCCTGTCATAATCACTGCCAAGCTGCTCCGCCTCTGCGATCACCGACTGCGTGCTTGAAATGAACTGATCGGACGGAACGTCGCCCGCGCTTCTGCCGTATTGTATTCCGATCTCCACGACCTTTCCGCTGTCCTTGTATTTGTAGTTATAGCCGCTGCCGAGCGTCAAAAACTGCGCGTTGTCATAGTCAAACGCCCAATATACAAGATCGGCGTCGTTTGCGTTCAGGTCAAGATCCTCCACGCCGAATTCGCCTATATTATTCGACGCGCTTTCAAACAGCCTTGCATAAGCGATCTTCTGTTGGGAATTGAGCTGATTGTAGCCCCATTTGCGCGTGTAATCCGTCAGAAGCGAGCTTGTGTCGGGTTCGGAAACATCTATCGGCGGGGCAATGCTCGGCTGCTCCGATGAAGTGCTTTCGGGAACATTGTCCGTGCTGCTTGACGGTCTTGTCGCGTCGGACGGGAAGAAAGGGGGATAAGGCTCTTCCGGGGGCTTCGGGGGATTTGGTACGGGAATTGATTTTGTGCCGGTTACGATCGGCAAGGTGCTTGAGGGGTACATTTTATCAATGCTGTCCAGCTTCTTGGAAATGCGGTAGGTCACGTCCTCGTAATATAAAGCGTCCGCCTCCGATAACGCGCTTTTGTCGATAGCCTTCAGCGCGCTTGCGGTCTCCTCGCGGCGGGCGTCGTAATCGGCGAGTCGGGATACCATATCCGTGCGGTCGGAAGCCTTGTTGTACTCGGTGAGGAACTTTATATACTCATTAAAAAACTCCTCATAACCGTCAAGTTTCTCCTGGAATTCCGGAGTTACCGTACTTGCCGAAGATGATTCGGGCTTGGGTTTTGAGGAGCTTGTGTTGGGATGTTGTGATGAAAAAGAGCTTACAACGGAGGCGGGGTTGTCGTTTATTACGGCGGGCATTTCATTGGTGGTCTGACACCCCGAGAACGTTCCCGCGGTCAATAAAAAAGCAGCTGCGGCAGCGCATATTTTTTTATACATTATGTAATCTCCTTTCGGAATATAACGATCGACAATATTCGCTCCGGCATACAAAAGCACGCAGCAAACCACTTTTATTATACCAATTTTTCCGTAGATTGTCAAGTGGTAATGGTGTTATCACATTTTTTTCACATTTTCTTGTCGAAAAGTGTACTTGCGGTCAAAGGGCATTATAAACAAAAAAGGTGCGGCGAATTTGGAATATGCTACAAAAATATAGTTTTGTTATATTTTTTTGTAAAATAAATGTTACGTTCCGGACCTATAATTCGCTTATATTTATAAAGGGTAAATTTGTCGTTTCGTAAAGGGGGAGGACAAATGAAAAAACATCTTAAATGGAACACGAAATGCAAGCTCTGCCTGCTGCCGAGCCTTATCGGAACGGCTGTGTTTTTCGTAGTTCCATATCTGCGGGTGCTGTATTATTCGCTGATCGACAGTCAGTTCAAGCGCAATTTCGTGTGGTTCGATAATTACCTTGAAACGCTGCAAAACAAGTATTTTCAATTGGCGTTGAAAAATTCTTTGTTGATAATTATTATCGCCGTGCCGATCTTAATAGTTTTGGCTCTGATAATTTCCCTTGCGCTGTCTTATGGGATAAAGTGGGTGCGGAAAACTCGTTTTGCTTTTGTGCTGCCAATGGTTATCCCGACCGCGAGCATTGTGCTTATATGGCGCGGAGTATTCGCCGACAGTACAACCGCGCTGCCGATTTATTTATTGTTTATATGGAAAAATATAGGTATCTGTATTGTTCTGCTGACCGCCGCGTTCACCTCGATAGAGCGCTCGGTATTTGAAGCGGCGAAATTGGACGACGCGAACAGCTTCATTCTGCACACGAAGATCACCATTCCGATGATAGCGCCGACGGTATTTTTCACGGTGCTGCTGTCGATAGTAAACAGCTTCAAAATTTTTAAGGAGAGCTACCTTTACTACGGGACAAATTACCCTCCCGATCATTCGTATACGCTCCAATACTACATGAACAACAACTTTCTGAAGCTCGACTATCAGAGCCTTGCGACCTCGGCGGTGCTGACCTCGATACTCGTTTTCGGTATCGTTATGGCGGGAATGGCAATTCAGCGGAGGTACAACAGATGAGGAAGATAAACGCGTTTGTTTTTACCGTTCTCGCATTGGTTTTTGTGCTGCCCGTTGCGGCGACCGTGATTTTTTCGTTTAAATCGGGGGACGGTTTTTCGCTGCGAGGCTATGCGGATCTGCTGTTCGACTGCTTCATTTTTTATCCAATGTTCTGGAACAGCATATTTTACGCCGCGTCAATAACTATTGCGCAATTAGCTGTGATAATTCCATGTGCTTTCGGATTCTCGCAGGCGAAATTCCGCGGAAAAGGCGCGCTGTTCGTGTTCTACATCGTGCTGATGATGATGCCGCTGCAAGTAACGATCCTGCCGAACTATATCGGCTTGCGCGATATGGGCTTGATAAATCACCCGCTCGGGATAATTCTGCCGATGATATTCAGCCCGTTCGGAGTGGTGGTAATGCACCAGTATATGAAAAATATCTACAATTCGGTAATTGAAGCCACGCGTCTGGAGACCAATTCGATTTTCCGCGTTATCTTCACTGGAGTTATCCCGCAGATACGGGTGTGCATTTTTGCGGTGACGCTGTTCGTGTTCGCCGATTGCTGGAATATGGTGGAGCAGCTCATGCTGTTCCTCAAGGACGATAGTCTGAAAACGCTTTCCGTATTCATTGCGAACGCTCGGGAATACACGGGCGAGGTGCTGTTCCCTGCGGCGGTGATATTCATAATCCCCGTGTTGATTTTGTATCTTTTCTTTAACGAAAATCTGGAAAAGGGACTTACTTTAGGTGATCTGTCATGAAAAAAATACTGTTTATAATAACCATAATATTTTTCGCGGCAATGCTTTTTCTGACATTATTCGCCGGAAAAATTCACGAAAGCTCGCTTCCCCAAGTGACCGCAGCGCGCCCCGAACGGCAATTGTTCCCCTATGAATTCACAGACGAAAACGGCGAAGCGCGCACGGGTTCAACGGAAAAGATCGCCGTACCGAAATCAATGCTCGGTAACGGCGTTTTCATAATTTACTCCGCCGAAAAGAACGGCACAAAGCGGAGCTTCGTGAGGCTCGCCGCGATACA
Source organism: uncultured Ruminococcus sp. (assembly GCA_964458395.1). Taxonomy (GTDB): domain Bacteria; phylum Bacillota; class Clostridia; order Oscillospirales; family Ruminococcaceae; genus CAG-115. The sequence goes on along the minus strand of CAYWIP010000008.1, from coordinate 38,430 downwards.
GACGGGCGCGGAAAACGGGGATTATGTTGAGGTGGTTTCGGGGATAGGCTTCTCCGACAGAATAGCCGCCGAAAGCAGCAGCGCACTGTACGACGGCTGCGAAGTGAATATAGTCGATAAACTTGTTTAAGTTAAAATGCGGTAAGAAGTCAGCTTTATAAAACCTATCTCAAAAAAGCACTTGAAAAAAATGGGAATTTGTTGTACAATATAAATAGCAGACCATTCTTTGGGAGGGGTGTTTATGGAGAAAGGCTTTGAACAATATTCCGAAGCTTTGGGGGAAGGCTCAAAGGAGTTTTTCCGCGACATGGTCGAGCGCATGCCGGGAGGCTTTTTCGTATACCGAGCGGACGACAGTGAGGAGCTTCTGTATGTGAATATGGCTACGCTGCGTATATTCGGCTGCGAGAATCGCGGCGAATTTGACGAGCTTACCGGCGGCACATTTCGCGGAATGGTTCACCCCAAGGATCTGGAAGAGATCGAAAAAAGCATAGCCGCGCAGATAGCTGAGAATACCGACGATACTGATTATGTAGAGTACCGCATAAAGCAAAAAGACGGCTCAACACGTTGGGTGACCGATTACGGACATCTTGCGCATACGGAGGAACTCGGAGATATATTCTGCGTTTTTATCTCGGACGATACCGAGCGTATGAAGGAGAGAATGGACAGGCTTGAGCGAATGAACGACGCGCTTGTGCGGGTTTCCGCGAGGGAAAGCCGCTACCGTAAGGCTATCCTTTACGACGCTCTGTTTTTCTATGAGGTAGGTCTTACCGACGACAAGCTAATAACCGCCGTAACGCGCACCCGCGAAGCGGACGCGCTGCCGGTTTCGGATCTGTTCTATTCGTCGGGTAATCTTGAGGGCGCGTGTTATTCGGGATTTATCCGCCAAGCGGCGGAACTTATCGACCCTGCCGACACGGAAAGCTATCTGACTTTTTTTGACACGGCAAGGCTTATCCGCTGCTGTGAAAACGGCGAACTGGAACAGATTTACGACAGGCGGGCCGAAGACAATCTCGGAAGGTCGCGTTTGATCCGCTATGTCGTACTGCTGGGCGAAAGCGTTACGGACGGCGGTATCGTCGCCCTGATAACCGTAAAGGACATTACCGAGCAGAACGAACACCGCAGGCTTCTGCGCGAATCTCTACAGCAGGCGCGCGCTGCGGAGATCGCCAAGAGTACGTTCCTTGCGAATATGTCGCATGATATCAAAACGCCGCTCAACGCCATTCTGGGCTTTATCGATCTTATCAAGCTCCATATCGAAGATAAGGAAAAGATCGGGGAATACCTCGAAAAAATACGCGTTTCGGGAAATCAGCTCCTTAATATCGCGAGCGAGGCGCTGGAGGTAACGCGAATGGAATCGGGCAAGGCGTCGCTCGCGGAAACCGAGGGCAGCCTTTCGGAAATGCTCGCGGAGGTTGGGAAAACGTTTTTGCCCGAAATGGACGCCAGGGGTCTGCATTTCAAAATAGACGCTTCGGGCGTTTTGCGAAACGCGGTTTTCGCCGACCTTATCCGAATTAAGGAGATACTCGGAAAGCTTCTCGACAATGCCGCGAAATACACCGAGCCTGGCGGCTTTGTTTCCCTGCGCGTTTCCGAGGAGGCAAACGCGGGCGGCTTCGGAAGATACGTTTTCACTGTGGAGGACACGGGCTGCGGCATTTCCGAAGAGTTTATGGAGCGGCTGTTCGAGCCGTTTGCCCGCGCAAGCAACACCACCGAGAGCGGAGTAGCGGGCAGCGGTCTGGGGCTTGCGGTCGTCAAGAACCTCGTCGATCTTATGGAGGGCGATATCAAGGTGGTGAGCCGTGTCGGAGAGGGCAGCCGCTTTACCGTAACGGTCGTGCTGCGTCAGCTCGACGGCGGAACGGCGGCTTTTCCCGCCCTTACACCGCCGCATATATTGCTTAAAGGAAAGCGCGTGCTGTTGGTGGAGGATAACGAGATCAACAGCGAGATTGCCGAAGCGCTGCTGACTGAAAACGGCTTTATCGTGGAGACCGCTTCGGACGGGGATATCGCCGTGGAAACAGTGAAAAACTCTGAGCCGGGGGATTTCGATCTGGTGCTTATGGACATACAAATGCCGCGCATGAACGGCTACGAAGCGACAAGAGCCATCCGCGCGCTGCCCGAACCGACGCTTGCGCGGATACCGATCATTGCGCTTTCCGCCAATACTTATGCCGAGGACAGAAAGAAAGCCATAGACGCGGGAATGGACGAGCACGCTCCCAAGCCCATAGATATGGCAAGACTTATGGAGGTGATCAGCTCGGTGCTCAAACGGCGTGCCGCAGAGTGATTTTGCGCAACATTTTTTGGGGGTTTTGTTGTTTATCCGACTTTTCGTCGCGATAGTTATTGACAAAAAAACTCACTTGTGATATAATTATACATTAATTAGAAAGTCCTCGACGGGCGTTTATTATCTGAACGTTCGTCGCGGACAATTGTTTTTTTAGGCGTAAAAGCAACAAAGCATAGAATATTGTTGCCTTGAGCCGATAAACCGTACACTAAGAAAGGAGTCTTTGTTTTGAGCAACAGAACGGACAATTCGGAAAAGCAAAGCCCGCTCGAACGGCTGGCGGCGTTTATAGTGGATAAGCGCAAGGCGTTTTATCTGTTGTATATCGGCGCTGCCATTTTCTGTGTTTTTTCGAGCGGCTGGACGCAGGTAAACGACGACCTTACAAGCTATCTGCCCGACACCACCGAAACCCGTCAGGGGCTTACCATTATGGAGGACGAGTTCGTGACGTTCGGATCGAGCCGCATTATGGTGGACAACATCACCTATGCCGCGGCAGAGGAGCTTTCGGAGCAGATAGAGAATACCGAGGGCGTAAAGTCCGTCGAGTTTGACGGCACGGAGGAGCATTTCAAGAACGGCGCGGCGCTGTTCTCGATAACCTACGACGGCACGGCGACCGACGAGGTGAGCATTGAGGCGCTCGCAAAGGTCGAGGAGCTTCTCGCGGGCTACGACGTGTATGTCACGGGCGATACGGGCGATTCCGCGTCGGCGGGGCTTGCAGCGGAAATGCAGGTCGTTATGATAATCGCCGTGGTCATTATTCTTCTGGTACTGCTGTTCACCTCTCATACATATATGGAAATACCCGTGCTTCTGGCAACGTTCGGTATGGCGGCGCTTATGAACAAGGGCACGAATTTCATCTTCGGGGAGATATCGTTCGTATCGGATTCCGTCGCGGTAGTGCTGCAATTGGCGCTGGCTATCGACTACGCGATAATCCTCTGCCACCGCTACACCGAGGAGCGCACACATCTGGAGGCTCGCGAGGCAGTCGTTATCGCACTGTCAAAGGCTATCCCCGAGATCGCGGGAAGCTCTATGACGACGCTTTCCGGTCTGGGCGCGATGTGCTTTATGCGCTTCGGCATAGGCAAGGATCTGGGTCTGGTGCTGATAAAGGCGATAATTCTCAGTCTGTTGGCGGTATTTACGCTAATGCCGGGGCTGCTGATGAGCTTCAGCGGACTGATCGACAAAACTCACCACAAAAATTTCGTTCCGCAGATAACGGGCTGGGGAAAGCTTGCGGTAAAAACCCGCTTTGTAATGCCGCCGCTGTTTGTTCTGCTGATAATCGCGGGCTTCATCTTCTCAAACAAATGCCCCTACGCCTACGGACAGACGGGTCTTACCACGACGCGCAAGAACGAATCTCAGATAGCGACCGAAACGGTCAACAGCAATTTCGGCAGCGTGAACACGCTCGCGGTGCTCGTGCCTAACGGCGATTACGAAAAGGAGGGGCAGCTCCTGCGCGAGCTGGAAAGAATGTCCGAAACCGACACCGTTCTCGGTCTGGCGAATGTTGAAGCAATGGACGACTATGTGCTGACCGACAAGCTCACCCCGCGGCAGTTTGCGGAAATGACCGACCTTGACGTTGAGGTCGCGCGGCTGCTCTACTCCGCCTACGCGGTCAATCAGGAAACTTACGGGCAGCTCGTTTCGGGAGTTGACGAATACAGCGTGCCGCTTATAGATATGTTTATGTTCCTCTACGATCAGATGGAGGAGGGCTATGTCACGCTTGACGGCGAAATGGCGGACACTATCGAGGATCTGCACACGCAGCTCTCCGATGCGAAATTGCAGCTTCTCGGCGAGAATTACAGCCGCCTTGTGCTTACGCTGAACCTCCCCGAGGAGAGCGACGAAACGTTCGCGTTCCTCGACACGCTGCATAAGACCGCAGCGAAATACTACCCCGAAAACAGCTATCTCGTAGGCAACTCGACAAGCGACTTTGACCTCTCCACGTCCTTCGGCGACGACAATCTGCTGATAGGCGTGCTGACGATCGTGTTCGTGGTGCTGGTTCTGATATTCACATTCAAGTCCTCGGGACTGCCCGTGCTGCTTATTCTGGTAATTCAGGGCTCGGTCTGGATAAACTTCTCGTTCCCGTATTTGCAGCAGGAGCCGCTGTTCTTTTTGAGCTACCTTGTCGTAAGCTCTATCCAGATGGGCGCGAATATCGACTACGCTATCGTTATCGCGAACCGCTACGTCGAGCTGAAGCAGATAATGCCGCCGAAAAAGGCGGTCGTTGAATCGCTTAATCAAGCGTTCCCGACGATCGTTACATCTGGTACTATACTGGCTTCGGCTGGTGTTCTGATAGGTTTCCTTTCGACCAACCCCGCGATATCGTCTATCGGCGTATGCCTCGGACGCGGTACGCTTATTTCGATATTCCTTGTAATGGGAATTCTGCCGCAGATACTGCTGCTCGGCGACGTGATCATCGACAAGACCGCGATAACCCTCAAGCGCCGTCTGCCCGTGCAGAGCCATACGGGTATTATGCGGCTTGACGGTCACGTCCGCGGATATGTGGCGGGCGTTGTTGACGGCGATTTCAGCGGGCTTATCCGCGGTACGGTAAACGCGCAGCTCGAATCGGGCGCGCTGACGCATGATGAAACGGCGGCGCTGCCTGCCGAATTTATGGGAGAGGAGGGCAGTTCCGATGAAAAAATTACGGAATAAGATAGTTTCCCTGCTTGCGGCGGGCGCTGTGTCGTTCTTGCTGATAATGCCCGTTTGCGCTGCCGTTCCGTCCTCGGCGAACGTGATAACGATATCCACTGCCGAGGAGTTTATCGACTTTGCGAAAAACTGCTCGCTCGACAAATGGTCGCAGGGCAAAACGGTAACGCTCGCCGCCGACATAAATCTCTCCGGCACGGGCTTTGAGCCTGTCCCGATCTTCGGCGGAACGTTCAACGGTGCGGGACATACGATCAACGGTCTGCGCATTGACAGCATGGGTTCGCACAAGGGGCTGTTCCGCTATCTCGAGAAGAGCGCTGTCGTTAGCGATCTCAACGTTATCGGAACGGTCTCCCCCACGGGAAGCCGTTCGGAGATAGGCGGTATCGCGGGTGTAAATCTGGGAACGATCAGGAACTGCACGTTCGGCGGCACTGTCAGCGGCGAAAGCGATATCGGCGGTATCGTCGGCAGCAACGAGGAAACGGGCAGCGTTATCGGCTGTTCCGTTTCGGGAATAATTTACGGCAAAAGCTCCGTGGGCGGAATCGCAGGGCGTAGCGAGGGAACTCTGCTGAAATGCGAAAACTCCGCGGGCGTCAACATCACAAATCCCGACGCCTCGGACGGTATGACCGACCTCGACCCCGGAGCGGCAATTGATTGGTATGAAAGCCCTGCCGACGAGGAAGCAAATCTGCTCAACAGCTATTCGGATTCGGGCGGAATAGTCGGCTGCTCTAGCGGCATAGTGCAGAGCTGCGTCAATACGGGCAACGTCGGTTATCCGCACGTCGGATACAATATCGGCGGAGTTGCGGGGCGGCAGAGCGGCTATCTCGCGGGCTGCAAAAACAGCGGAACGATAAACGGTCGCAAGGAGGTCGGCGGTATAGTCGGTCAGTCCGAGCCGTACCTTACGCTTGAGCCGGGAAAGGAAACGCTTGAAAATCTCCGCACCGAGCTTCATACGCTTGGCGACCTTATCGACAAGACCCTGAACGACGTTCAGGGCACGGGCGACGACGTTTCCGAGCGGCTCTCCAATATGAAAAAGTACGCCGACGCCGCCACGGACAGCTGCGACACTATGCTGAACGAAGTAACGGATTTTGTTGACGGAAACGTTGACATAATCAACTCAGTAACTGCCGACGTCACCAACGCGCTCGACAAGATAGCGCCCGCCATGGACGAGCTGGCGGAGGTCGGCGGCAGCATCAGCGAAATGTCCGACGATCTGAGCGGAGCCATGGACTATCTCAAGGACGTTGCGGATGTCGGCGATTCGGCAATGACCGAGCTTAAAGCCGCGCTTGACAAAATGAAGACCGCTTCGGACGATCTGAACAAGGCAGCCAAAAGCTTTAAGGAGGCTGTCGAGGCGCTGACCGACGGGGTAGTTTCCGGTGATGACGAGGATATGGCGGCGGCTTCGGATAATCTGGGGAATGCTGCCGATAAGCTAGGGGACGCGCTGGAGAATATGGACGGCGCGGCTGAGGAGCTTGACCGCGCTCTCGCGGACGCGGGTCTCGCGGAAAGCACGCCCTCCGCGGGCGGCAATAACGCGGGAAGTCCCGCCGCACCCGAAAACCCCGCCGTTTCGGAAGCTCCTGATGCTCCAAATGTTTCGGAGAACCCGGAAACGCCCGAAAATCCCGAAGCTCCGACCGAGCCGGAAGAACCCGCCCGCCCGTCTCTGCCGATCGACCCCGACGACTTCGACAACGATCTTGACGAGATAATCGACACAGTAAGGGATAACTGGGAAAAGGCAAAAGACCCGCTGAAGGATTCCGCGGATTCGATGGAAAAGGCGGCGGAAAGCCTGAACGCAGCATTCGAGAAGCTGCAGAGCGCGGCGGAAACGCTCGATCCCGTATCAGATGACGTAAACAACGCGCTGGATAAATTCGAGAACGCGGCGGACGCGGCTTCGTCTATCGGCAAATCTCTGGAGAGCGCGTTTACAGCGTTCGGCGACGCGGTTCGCGTACTGACCGAGGACGGACCTAAGGAATTTCTGCGGCTTGGCGACGATTTCAGAAACGCGGGCAATACGCTTCAAGGCTCGGTAAGTTCGATAACGGACGACCTTGAATCGCTCAACAGACAACTTAACGAGAACAGCGGAGTTGTCGCGGACGATCTCCGCGCGATAAACGATCAGCTTCGCGTTATCTCCGATATGGTGATCGACGCGGCAGCCGATATCGAAGATACCGCTTCAAACCCCTCCGTCGGCGACAGCTATCAGGATACCTCCGATGAGGATATCGCGGCGACGCGTCAGGGCAAGGTCACCGACTGCGAAAACAGCGGCGAGGTTACGGGCGACCGCAACGTCGGCGGTATTGTCGGCGCAATGGCGATCGAGTTCGACCTTGACCCCGAGGGCGATCTGTCGGAGGATATGCGCTTCGGCGCGACCTACGAAACCAAATCGGTGCTTCAGAACAGCAAAAACTACGGGCTTATCACCGCGAAAAAGGATTGCACGGGCGGCGTTGTCGGGCGTATGGAGCTTGGAACGGCTCTCGGCTGCCAGAACTACGGCGAGGTAGTCGGCGGCAGCAATTACGCCGGCGGTATCGCGGGATATTCCGACGCGGTAGTGCGCGGCTGCTTTGCAAAGTGCGTGCTTTCGGGCGGCAGCTATATTGGCGGAGTTACGGGCTGGGCTAAGAACCTGCGTGACTGTTACGCTATCGCAACCGTTAAAGAGGGCGACGAATATGTCGGAGCGCTTTCGGGCAGCGTAAAGGAGGATGGCGTTCTTACGGGAAACCGCTTTGTCGATACGGGCACGGCGGGCGTTGACGGGATAAGCTATGCCGACCGCGCAGATCCGATCGGGTTTGAAGAGCTTCTGAAAACGGAGGGCGTTCCCAAGGAATTCACGACATTCAGCATTATCCTCAAAGCCGATGATAAGATCGTTGAAACGATACCGTTCAATTACGGCGACGATCTGTCGAAGATAACGCTTCCCGATGTTCCAGAGCAAAACGGCAGCTTCGGCAAATGGGCTGAGTTTGACACAACGGGGCTGATGTCCGACGTTACCGTAGAGGCGGTCTATGCGCCGTGGATAACTATCGCGGCGAGCGAGGAACAGCACAACAAGCTTGCGTTGGCGCTTGCCGAGGGGCGGTTTACCGACGACGTTCTGCTCCGCGCGGAGGACAGCACGGCAACCCCGCCCATTACAAGCAGCGCGGATGCCAAGGTGCTGAAGATCTCCCTTACGGGAACACCGCTCGGAGATACGGATACGATTCCGATCAGGCTCCTGAACATCGGCGGCGGCAGCGCTTCCGTATGGCGGCTTGACAACGGCAGCTGGCAGAGCGTTTCGTTCGAGAAAAGCGGACAGTATCTGCTGCTCGAAATGACAGGCACGGAGAACACATTCTGTATTCAGCCGCAGCAGACGGACATTATGCCGATAATCATTATCGCGGCAGCGGCGGTTGTCGTTATCGTGATAATTCTTGTTATCGTTAAAGCGGTCAAAAAGAAAAAGACCAAATCGAAAAAGGTGACAAATAAATAATAAAAAACGCGGCGCTGAACGGAATTCAACGCTGCGTTTTTATGGAAAAAGGGGCGGCATTTTTTGCCGCCCCTTAATTTTCAATCAGCCCAGAACTACCTCAACGGTGTGCTCTCCGCCGTCAAACGCGGGGATAACGTTTCCGTCTGTGGGCTTGCCGTCCACCGTCATGGACTTGACGCCCGAGCAAACGTGGTTCGGGTTGGACACGCTGATGTTGTAGGTCGCACCGCGGAACTGACGCGAGATCTTGAAGCCGTCCCACTCGTGAGGAATGGACGGGTCGATCTGCAAGCCGTTGTACTGCGGCTTAACGCCGAGGATATACTGCGAGATCGCAACGAAATTCCATGCCGCCGTACCGGTGAGCCACGAATTCTTGGCCTCGCCGTGACGCTTGCCGTCCTTACCCGCGATCATCTGCGCGTATACGTACGGCTCGGTGCGGTGCAGGTCGCTCATCTCCTCGCGGAACGCGGGAGCGATCTTGCTGTAATACTCGAACGCCTTGTCGCCGTGACCTACGGCAGCCTCCGCGCAGATTATCCACGCGTTGTTGTGGCAGAATACGCCAGCGTTCTCCTTGTAGCCGCCCGGATAGGTGGAGATCTCGCCGTACTCGATCTTATAGGTCGTGAACGCGGGATTGTTCAGCACCAGACCGTGCTTGCTGTTGAGGTACTTGTCAACGCTTTCGAGGGTCTTGATGTCGCAGCCCTTGTCCTTGCCGAGACCCGCGAGAACGCACCAGCCCTGCGGCTCGATAAATATCTTGCCCTCCTCGCACTCATGAGAGCCGACCTTGTTGCCGTTGTGGTCGTAAGCGCGGAGGAACCACTCGCCATCATAGCCCTTTTCGATGGTAGCGGTGCGCATTTTTTCAATTTCCGCCTCTGCGCGCTTCGCTTCAGACTCGTCGCCCTTAAGACGGCACATAGCCGCGTACTCCGGACCGATAAAGCAGAACATACCCGCGATCATTACCGATTCCGCGTTCTGCGAATAGAACGGAGGATTCGGGAAAATTTCCTTGTTGTTGTAGGTCTGGAAGCTCTCGCCGGGCTTATCGGAGAAGCAGGAGAGGTTCAGGCAGTCGTTCCAGTCGGCGCGCCCCGAAAGCGGCAGACCGTGTGGTCCGATCTTCGTGCAGACGTGATTGAACGCGCGCTTGCAGTGGTCGAGCATTGTATCCGCAAGTTCAGCTTTGTTCTCGTAAGGAACTTTCTCGTCGAGAATGGAAACGTCGCCCGTCTCCTTGACGTACTGCGCAACGGCGAGGATCATCCACAGCGGGTCGTCGTTGAAGTTGGAACCAAGCTCGTGGTTTCCCATTTTGGTAAGCGGCTGATACTGATGATACGCGCCGCCGTCCTCGAGCATAGTCGCCGCAAGGTCGATAAGACGCTCGCGCGCGCGCTCGGGAATCTGATGAACGAAGCCCAGCAAGTCCTGATTGGAATCGCGGAAACCCATTCCTCTGCCGATACCGCTCTCAAAGTAAGAAGCGGAGCGCGACATATTGAACGTGACCATACACTGATACTGATTCCAGATGTTGACCATACGGTTGACCTTCTCGTCCGGAGAATTTACCGTATACTGCGTGAGCAGCTTATCCCAGTAGTTCTTCAGGCTTTCAAACAGCTTATCCGCTTTTTCGGGTGTGTTGCAGAGGTCGATCATCTCAAGCGCCTTTTTCTTGTTGATGACGTTTTTAAGCTCTTTCTTTCCGCCCATGCCGTCAACGGTATACGACGCGATAATGCCGTCGTAATTGCCGCTCTTGTCGAACTTTTCGTCAACGGGCATTTCAACGTATCCGAGGCAGAATACAAGCTCCTTACTCTCGCCGGGCGCAAGCTCCAGCTCGATATAATGAGAAGCGATAGGCGACCAGCCCTCCGCAACGGAATTATGGGGCTTGCCCTCGAATACCGCGTCGGGGCGCTCAAAGCCGTTGTACAGTCCGAGGAAGCTATCGCGGTCAGTATCAAAGCCCTGAACGGGAACATTTACGGTGTAGAACGCGAAGTGATCGCGGCGCTCTTTATACTCGGTCTTGTGATAGATCGTAGAGCCTACTATCTCGACCTCGCCTGTATTGTAGTTTCTCTGGAAATTCGTGGTATCGTCGTTAGCGTCCCACAGACACCACTCCAGAAAGCTCGTGAGCTTGAGCGACTTCTTGTCATTGCTCTCGTTGGTAATGGTGACCTTCTGGACTTCGCCGTTGAAGTCCTGCGGAACGAAGAACTTAACGGTCGCCTTGACGCCGTTCTTCTTGCCGGTGATGATCGTGTAGCCGAGACCGTGGCGGCACTCGTACTCGTCAAGCTCGGTCTTTACGGGAGACCAGCCGGGATTCCACACGGTATCGCCGTCTTTGAGGTAGAAATATCTTCCGCCCATATCAACGGGAACGTTGTTGTAGCGGTAACGGGTAATTCTGCGCAGGCGCGCGTCCTTGTAAAAGCTGTATCCGCCCGCCGTATTCGAGATAAGCGAGAAGAAGCCCTGTGTTCCGAGGTAGTTTATCCACGGATAGGGTGTGCGCGGAGACGTGATGACGTACTCCTTTGCGCTGTCGTCAAAATGACCAAATTTCATAAGCTGAACCGTCCTTTCGGTAATAATTGTTTTTACCTAATTTAAAGTATACAACAAATGAGCAAAAATTACAAGTGCTGAAAACGGTTACACAAACATTATATATGTAACAAATTTTCACTTGGTTTTATGGTGATTTTGACGAAGAACGATATTGTTAATTTTTGCAGTTTTTTTAACATAAAAGTCGGGAGCGGTTTTGCGCCGCTCCCGTAAGGTTATTTAATTGTGAATTCGGCGGGAACCTTGTTGCCTCCTCCGACCCATATTCGATACTGTCCCGGCAGCAGCGGAAGTTCAACGTAATCTTTCAGTTCAAATCTTTTCCATTCTTCGGTGTGAGCCGAAACGGCATGGTAGATAAGCGTATATTCCTTTTTTATGATTCTGATCGCCCTCCACTCGCCGTCAACGTTTTTTTCAAGTGCAATTGAATCGCTCAACTCAAACTGATTGTCACTGTTGTTTGACAGCAATACCGCGATCGACTCGGCGTTTCCGTCATATTCTTCAAATTCGGTTGCAGCCGACACATTTTCAACCGGAGGGTATTCAACCCTTTCATAATCGGCGAAATCATCCTTGGGAGCGCAGCCCGTAAGCAGCAGAAGCGCCGCGCACATAACGGCGAAGAATTTTATTTTCAGCATGGCATTTTTCCTTTACAACGTGGAGGTACGAAATTCAACAAGCTTCGTATAAAGCGATTTGTCGATCGTACGGAATCTGACAAAATTAATATTATATTTGTTACCATTTATTAAAGATATATGAGAAGCTATCGCAATTGCCGTATATCCCGTACTGCCTGAATAAATGTAGCACGAACCGCCGCTGTCACCGTATTACTGCTGCTAGGAGCTGTCAACGTCATTATCCTCGTCAGCAAAAGGATTATATCCGGGCGAAAAACCGAATGTTTCATCTGAATGCGCTTCAATATCAGGCTCCGGAATATAGTATGTTTCTCTCGTTACAGCGTTCTTGCAGTATGTTCCGCCTGCAGCTGAAAAATCGCCTTGAACAACATTGCTTTCCGCTTCCGCACCATAAGCCGAAGCAGAAAGAAGCGCAGCCGAAGCTTTTTGTAATTCACCAAGTCTGCAAACTATATCTATATTATACACCACTGGGTTAGTATTGTCAAGAGGGAAAGGAAAATTTTCTCAAAAAATCAAGGAAAATTTAATGAAGCAAATGTGAATTCGGAGCGGAGGTCTATCCGCAAAAATAATTTATATTTATAAAAACTTTTGTTTTTCCCCTTGAATTTTTTATGGGAAAAGTATATAATAAGAATGGACTATTGTGTATGGGAGAAAAAATATGAACGATGGATTTATAAAAACCGCGGCGGCGACCCCCGAAATACGCGTCGCCGACTGCGAATATAATACGGATAAAATAATCGCCCTCATTGACGAAGCGAAGCTGAGGGCTGTCAAGCTGCTGGTGTTTCCCGAGCTGTGCGTAACGGGATATTGCTGTCACGACCTGTTCTATCAGCCTGCCCTGTTGAACGGCGCGCTGGAGCAGCTTGCCCGTATCGTCAAGGCAACGGAGACTTCGGATATGCTCACGGCAGTCGGCTGTCCGCTTGTCTTTCAGGGCGAATTGTATAATTGTGCGGTGATTATACAAAACGGCGGAATATTAGGCGTTATCCCCAAGAAATTTTTGCCTAATTATAATGAATTCTACGAAGCTCGTCAGTATACAAGCGCACCCGACGGCGAATACGATATAAAGCTGTTCGGAAAGTCTGTGCCGTTCGGGCTGAATTTGCTTTTTGAGTGCGCTGAGCTTCCCGAACTGACGTTCGCCGCCGAGATCTGCGAGGATTTATGGTCGCCCGACCCGCCGTCCACTATGCTCGCGCTGGGTGGCGCGACGGTAATTGCAAACCTCTCCGCAAGCAATGAAACGATCGGTAAGGAGGCTTACCGCAAAGCGCTCGTTACGGGACAGTCGGCGCGGCTGATCTGCGGGTATATCTTCGCGAGCGCGGGCGAGGGCGAGTCCACGCAGGATCTTGTTTTCGGAGGACACCGAATGATCGCCGAGAACGGGACAACGCTTGCTGACAGCGGACTGTACACCACGGGATTGACGATAAGCGAGATCGACGTACAGAAGCTCTCGACCGAGCGCCGCCGCAACACAAGCTTCAAGTGCGGCGCGGAACCTAAGGTGCGCAGGATCGCGTTTACAATGCGTACGGAGCGAACCGTGCTCACGCGGAATGTCGAGTCCATGCCGTTTGTGCCGCAGGTCGCTTCTGAAAAGGAGAAGCGCTGCTTTGACATTCTGCAAATGCAGGCGCACGGGCTGTCGGCGAGAATTCGGCACACAAATTGCAAAACTCTTGTTGTGGGAATTTCCGGCGGTCTGGATTCCTGTCTGGCGCTGCTGGTTTCGGTCGAGGCTATGAAGCTCCTGAACCGTCCGATGAGCGATATCATTACAATAACGATGCCTTGCTTCGGCACTACAAACCGTACTAAATCCAACGCCGAAACGCTCTGCACGATACTCGGAACGACTCTCCGGGTAATAAATATTTCCGACAGCGTTCGGCAGCATTTCGCGGATATTTCTCATGATGAAAACTACCATAACGTCACCTATGAAAACGGTCAGGCGCGCGAACGCACTCAGGTGCTCATGGATATCGCCAACGAGGAAAACGGTCTGGTTATCGGTACGGGCGACCTTTCGGAACTTGCGCTCGGCTGGGCGACTTACAACGGTGATCATATGAGTATGTACGGCGTGAACGCATCTGTGCCTAAAACTCTGGTTCGTCATATCGTTTATTACTACGCGCAGAACGCCGATAATACCGCGCTTCGCGAGGTGCTGACGGATATTTTCAACACGCCCGTAAGCCCGGAGCTTTTGCCGGCGAAAGACGGTGAGATCTCACAGATCACCGAGGATCTGGTCGGACCGTACGAGCTGCACGACTTCTTTCTGTACAACGGCATACGCTGGGGTTTTCCGCCGAAAAAGGTGTATCGGCTGGCGCAGTACGCGTTTGGGGAGAGCTACGATTCGGGTACGATCCTGAAGTGGCTTAAAACGTTCTACCGTCGCTTCTTCGCGCAGCAGTTCAAGCGCAGCTGCCTGCCCGACGGGGTAAAGGTAGGCTCGGTATCGCTTTCGCCGCGCGGCGATTGGAGAATGCCGAGCGACGCGTCGTCAGCGCTTTGGCTGAAAGAAATCAACGAGCTGTGAAGTTAACGGGAGCCGAGATGAAGTACAAAATTAAGAAAAAACTGATACATTTTTACACAAGCGGCAACATCGCAGAGGATTTTGTTGCATCTCGCCGTAAAAAGGTATCCGCGCTGCGGAAAATAATACGCGCCTGCTTTTATCTGCACTGCGCTGCGGCATTGCTTTGTATCGGGCTTTCGATCCTGTTCGGATCGGGCTTCGAGGTGGTCGCGATAACGGTCTGCGTCGTGGCGGCAGCGTGGGTCGCGCTGTTTGCGGTCGGCGACGTCAGGACGGTCAAGCTGCTGCTTGTTGCTGTTGACCTCGCGCTTGCGGCGGCGGGATTTGTTGCGGGCGCGGTGACGGTGCGCGGAGTGTTTTTCGGGTGCGGCGCCGTTATGGTTCTTGTGACGCTCACAGCGGCGTGTTCGTATTTCGCGGCGCGCTGCAAGGACTATCTGGAGGGATATTCGCCGCTTCTTATCAGGCGCGATGATTACACACTTCTTCCGAATTTCGCGCCCGAAAGCGAGGATATCCTTCCAACACTTGACGGCGAGGAAATCCCGCCGCTGCCTCCGCTCACAAGTGAGATGCGCGAGCTTGCCAGACAGTTGAACGGCATATTGAACGCTCCTCCCGAAAGGAAGCCGAAAGAGGAGATAATCGACGAAATCACAAGCTCGGCGCATGTCAGTGAAAGCGAAAAAATTTCCACTTGAAAAGCAAGGTTCGGCAGTCTTTTTTCGTTCGTATTTACGCAATGAAAAAACAGCCGGAATTAACCGCGGTAAAAACTTCCGAAACATTACTGTACTGCTGTTTGCGGACGTTTTAGCCATTGCTTTTTTCGTTCAGAAAAGGGAATGTTATGCGAATTTTTTCATCAGAAAATTTAGCAAAAACAGTTTGGAAATTGCTTGAAAATCACCCGAAACGGAGTGAAAAATGACAACAAAAAAAATGGCGCTTTCGGCGCTTTTTATATGCTTTGCGGGAGCGCTTTCCGCGTTGGAGAGTATGCTCCCGCCTATCGTGCCCGTTACGGGAGTGCGAGTGGGCTTGGGCAACATTGTGACCCTTTTTATTCTGTACATAGGCGGAAAATGGCGGGGCGCGGACGCGCTCACGGTGGCGGTGCTGAGGTGCTTTCTGGCGGCGCTGATCACGGGTTCGCTGACGAACGCTCTGTACGGGCTGTCGGGAGGAATTCTCGCGTGCGGGGCAATGCTGGCGGCACGTCAAATATTCCCGAAAACGGACGGGGAAATGCGCTTTGACACGCGTTTCCTGCCGTTTACCGGTGTGTGCGGCGCGGTATTTCACATTGCGGGACAAATGCTTACGGCGGTGCTGATCTACGGCTCGAAATTTGTGCTCGCTTACACGCCGATACTGCTGGCGAGCGCGATCATCGGCGGCGCGTTCACGGGAATGTGTACTATGCTGCTGCTGAAGAAGCTTCCCGAGAAATTGCTGCGGGGAATCAGAATGTAAACGTTACACAGAGAAAATCGGAAAATTACACAGAAACGCAAAGGAGGAACAGATGAAATTACTGCTGATCGACGGAAACAGTATAATGAACCGTGCGTTCTACGGTATCCGCCTGCTGACTAATAAAAAAGGTGTGCCAACGAACGCGCTGACGGGATTTATGAACATATATTTTAAGTTGATGAAAGAGGAAAAGCCCGACAGGATCGCGGCTGCGTTCGACCTGAAAGCGCCTACGTTCCGCCACAAGCTTTACGCCGACTACAAGGGCACACGGCACGGTATGCCCGACGAGCTTGCCGCGCAGATGCCGCTCATTAAGGACATACTGCGGAATCTTGGTATTTCGGTGCTGGAGGTCGAGGGGTACGAGGCGGACGACATTATCGGTACGCTGTCCCGTGCGGCGGTTGAGCAGGGCGCGGATTGCGTTATAAGCACGGGCGACCGCGACAGCTTTCAGCTCGTCAACGACCGTGTGACGGTGCGGCTCGCCTCTAATAAAGAGGATATTTATTACACACCCGAGAAGATAAATGAGGTTTACGGGGTCACACCGCGCGAAATGCTGGAGGTCAAGGCGCTGATGGGCGACAGCTCCGACAATATCCCCGGAGTTCCCGGGATTGGTGAAAAGACCGCGCTTTCGCTTATTCAAAAGTATCATTCGGTGCAATTCATTTATGATAATCTTGCGGAAATTGATGTTACAAAGGGAGTTCGTTCCAAGCTTGAGACCGGGAAAGAGAGCGCGGTGCTTTCGCGGACGCTCGGTGAAATCTGCTTAACGGCACCGATTTCCGAGGATATGCGTGAGTACGTTTTCGGGGAGGGGGATAAGTCGGCTGCAGTCGGAATTTTGCAGGAATTGGAGATGAATACTGCAATTAAGAAGCTGAATTTGTCCGGCGTTGCGGCTAAGGAGGTAAAGCTGTCCGTTTCCGAAAAAGAGCAGCCGGGTACGGCGGTTAAGCCGGCTGTTACACCGGATACCACGGAATACGACGAAGGCGCGGTCAACGTTCTTATCGTCAACGACGAACTTGCCGTTTTCCGTGACGTAAAGCCGCTTAACGGTGATATTAAAGAGGTTCTTGAAAGTGACCTTCCAAAGCACACCGACAACGCCAAAGCGGTTTTTGCGAAGTGCATAAATGTGGGAATCGATTTAAAAAATGTCACCTTTGACGCAACGCTGGCGGCATATCTGCTGAATGTAAACGCTTCAAGCTACGATATTGAAAGGCTTTGCGGGGAATATAAGACTCAGATATTCCCGAACGAGCCGCAGAAGTCGCTTGAATTGCTTAACCGCGCTCTTTTCAAGGAGATCTGCGCACAGGGTATGCTTACGATTTTGCGGGATATTGAGATCCCGCTTGCAGAAGTTCTTTCCTCAATGGAACACGAGGGTATTGCGCTGGATGTTGTTGCATTGCATGAATTCGGCAAAGAAATTCAGCCGAAAATTGTTGAAATTGAACAGGCTATTCATGAGATTGCAGGTCATAAGTTTAACGTCGGAAGTCCTAAACAGCTTTCGGTCGTGCTGTTTGAGGAGCTTGGACTTCCGGCGGGAAAGAAGCGCAAGACAGGATATTCAACGGACAGCGAAACGTTGGAGGCGCTGATCGACAGAAGCCCGATCATTGAGCCGATCCTTGAATACCGAAAGCTGACGAAACTGTACAACACCTATGTCAAAGGTCTTGAAAATGCGGTTTCCGAGGATGGGCGAATGTACACGACGTTCAAGCAGACCGAAACGCGGACGGGCCGCATAAGCTCCGCAGAGCCTAATATCCAGAATATTCCCGTGCGCACCGAGATCGGGCGGAATTTCCGTAAATTCTTTACCGCCGCACCCGGGAAAGTGCTGTGCGACGCGGATTACAGCCAGATCGAGCTGCGTGTTCTGGCGTCGCTTGCTAATGACAAGGTGATGATTGAAACGTTCAAGGAGGGTCGTGATATTCATGCCGAGACCGCCGCAAGCGTGTTCAAGCGAGGCGCAGGGGAGGTCGACGGCGATCTGCGGCGCAAGGCAAAGGCGGTCAATTTCGGTATCGTTTACGGTATCGGAGCGTTTTCGCTTGCCAAGGATATCGGCGTATCGGTTAGCGAAGCTAAACTATATATAGATGATTATCTCGCACATTTCAGCGGAGTTAAACAATATATGGACACTAATACGCATTCAGCCGAGACCGACGGATATGCTGTGACGATGTTCGGGCGCAGGCGGTTCATTCCGGAAATCCTGTCAACGAATAAGACCGTGAAGGCGCTTGGAAAGCGGATCGCCATGAACACCCCCATTCAGGGAACGGCTGCCGATATTATTAAAATCGCGATGGTTCGTGTGTATAACCGTCTTAAGCGTGAGCTGCCCGAGGCGAAGCTGATACTTCAGGTTCACGACGAGCTGATCGTTGAAGCCCCCGAAGCCGTATCGCAAAGGGCTTTGGAGATACTCCGCGATGAAATGCAGAACGCGGTTAAGCTGGCGGTTCCGCTTCCTGTCGATGCAAAAATTGGGAAAACTTGGTATGATGTTCACTAAACCAAATTTCGACAAATTGTGATATTTGTATAGAATATTATGAAATGAAATTTTTAATTTGTAATTTTGCGGAGGTTTTTGCCTAATTGTATAAATATGAAACTCATTTACACACTGCCGAGGGAAGCGCCTGCGCTCATACTTCCGCTGCCGAGATGGTAATTGCGCATAAGAACGCAGGTTACGACGGGATATTCATCACCGACCATTTTTTCAACGGAAACACGGCGGTGCCGCGCGAGCTGACGTGGGAGGACAGAATAGATCTTTACTGTAAGGGCTACGAGCACGCACTGGAGGCGGGTTCGCGGGTCGGGCTGGACGTGTTTTTCGGGGTCGAGTTCACGGTGCAGGGCGCGGACTTTTTGCTGTATGGAATTGACAAAAATTGGCTGCTGGAGCATGAATTTTACCTCACTGGCGCCGAAGAGCGCGCGTTATTCCGGCTGGTTCACGAGGAGGGAGGATTTATCGTTCATGCGCACCCGTTTCGTGACTATCCGTACATACCACATATCAGTCTGTATCCGCACGACGTTGACGCGGTCGAGTGGATAAACGCAAGTCACGGCAAAGACAGCGTGTTCGACAGCCGCGCGAAGCAATATGCCGAGATGTACGGGCTGCCGCTTACGGGAGGCTCCGACACTCACTCCGCCGACAGAATGTACGGCGGCGGGATACTCGTTCCGGAGAAGCTCGAAAGTCCGGACGACTATCTGAGGCAGATTAGAAACGGCTCTGTTATACCAATTGAGCCGAAGTGAACGGAGAAAAAATGGACGACAACTTTAGTTTGGCAAAGCGTGAAAATAATCCTCGGCGTGACTTTATAATAATCAACAAATTTCAGTCGAAGCACTATCCGTCCGATCCTCGTGAAACCGTATTACACTGCGGTTTTCTGGGTGCGGAAATGTTGAAGCGCTGCCCGGACGGGGAGTGTCTGGCGGTCGTGTTTTCGGAAACGGCGGTCGGGATCGGCGCTCTCGCCGCTTCTGCGCTCGGCGAACGATGCTTTTTGTTGAGCACGACGCGCGAGAAGCTCCCGGAGCATTTTGAAAGCATTATCTTTGAGGAATCGCATAGCCATGCGCCTTTACACACATTGTGCGTTCGTTCGGGGATAGATTTTGGAAGATTTTCCCACGTATTTATTATTGATGACGAATTCACAACCGGGAGCACTGCAGTTTCGCTTTATAAGGCGCTTTCGGGGAAATGTCGCTGTCCGTTTACGGCGGTTGCTTTCGCGGCAAGCGCCGAGAGCCGGAAGAACCTCGCCGAAAATGGAATTGACTTGATCACGGAGATGGATTTCAATCGGGGCGGATTTGATAATTTCCCACAATTTTTTGACGATAATACAGAGATTATTGGCAAAAATCCCGATTGTGATATTTCGTTGAACGCGTTACTTGATCTTCGTCTGGGAGTGAACTGCGCCGAGTACTTTAATGAGTGCAAACGGCTTTGCAATACGGTTTTGGAGCAGCTTGACGAGCTTATTGAGGGAGCGCGTTCGGTCGAGGTAGTGGGAACGGAGGAGTTTTGTCTGCCGCCGATACTGCTTGGACGGCTGCTTGCCGAAAAGGGGATAACGGTGCGGGTTCACGGGGTCACGCGAAGCCCCATGCTACCCTCTGCCGAGGGTGATTATCCTATTCGCGACCGCGCTGTACTGACGAGCCTTTATGATAACAAACGGAAAGTTTATATATATAATTGTGTGAAATGCGATTTGAGCATTGTAATGACCGACGCGCAAAACCCCGATGACGACACGGTTTCGCGGCTGTGCGGAGCATGCGGCGGCAAAAGGGTCGCTTTGGTGCGGTGGCGCGGGAAAGCAATGCGTACTTCGCTTAACAGCTACGATTGTCGGCTTCTGTTAAAGGATATTACCGGGAAGATCCGACCGCTGCCGCCGAGTGAGCGGGAGCTTTTAATTCGCAAGGGAGTGCATTATTGTGAATTACTGCCTGCCGAACATGAGCCGTCCGGCGCGTATCTGAAGCAATATGAAGCGGGTCTGCGGACTTGGGGACGGCAGACTGCCGAGGCTGTCCGCACGGTCGCCGAGAAGATTTTGGCGGAAAAGGGTGAAAACGTCGTCATAGTTTCGCTGGCGCGCGCGGGAACGCCCGTCGGGGCATTGATAAAGCGTTATCTGAAGCGTGTTCACGACGTCGACGCGGCACACTATTCCGTGTCGATAATACGCGGACGCGGCATTGATCGTAACGCGATGAGGTACATTCTCGCGCGGCATTCTCCCGAGAATATCCAATTTGTGGACGGCTGGACGGGAAAAGGTGCGATCACGCGGCAGCTTGCCGAGGCGCTTGGCGAGCTCCCCGGAGTGGACGGGCGGCTTGCGGTGCTTGCCGACCCCGCGGGGCTGTGTGAAATTTACGGAACACGCGATGATATTTTCATTCCGTGCTCATGCCTGAATAGCGTGGTATCGGGGCTGTTTTCACGAACCGTACTGCGCTCCGATCTTATTTCCGAGGGCGATTTTCACGGAGCGGCGTACTTCGGTGAGCTGGAGGAATTTGACAAGACCTATGAGTTCATTGACGCGATAGAGCGCGAAATGGCCTTGCTGCCATCGTTCAAGGAGCGTAAATGTGAGCCGTTTACTGGCGCGGGACTTAAAGAAACTCGTCAAATTGCACAAGAATTCGGAGTCAGCGACCTGAATCTCGTTAAACCGAGTATAGGAGAGGCAACCCGCGTACTGCTTAGGAGAGTGCCGCAGGTCATACTCGTCAAGTCGCTCGGAAGTCCGTTGACAAAGCATCTGGAGCAGCTTGCGACCGAAAAGAACGTTCCCGTTCGTGAGTACCCGCTGGTCTGCTATGAGGCTGTAGGGATAATTGACAATTAGTTAAATTGCACAAAAGGAGAGATTTTATGACTGCGTTTACAACAGCGGACATTCTGCTGCCGAAGCTCACGGCGGAGGGCATGAGCAAGTGGGCTGTCGTCGCGTGCGATCAGTATACGGGTGAACCGGAGTATTGGGCTAAAACGCGTGAGATCGTTGGCAATGCCCCCTCAACGCTTGATTTAATACTGCCCGAGGTGTATCTGGAGGAGCCGGATTGCGGCGAGCGTATCGCGAAAATTCACGAAAATATGGCAAATTGCATAAGGAATGATTTGTTTAATTTGCACAAGGACTGCTTTATTCTGACAAAGCGCACTCAGGCGGACGGTCGGCTGAGGGTCGGGCTGGTCGGCGCGATCGATCTGGAGATGTACGACTACAACAAGGGCAGCAAGTCGCAGGTTCGCGCGACCGAAGCGACCGTCGCGGCGAGGATCCCTCCCCGCGTCAGGATCCGCATGAACGCGCCGTTGGAGCTGCCGCATATCATGATCCTGATTGACGACGCACAAAATACCGTTATCGAACCGTTGTTGGAGAAAAAATTACAGACTGTATACGATTTTGATCTCATGCAGAACGGCGGACATCTCAGCGGCGGGATCGTTGACGGAGAGAACGCCCGCGAGGTTATGGCGGTGCTGGACAGGCTTGCCGACAAGGACGCGTTCAATGCGCGGTACGGGCTGCAAAACGAGGAGGTTTTGCTGTACGCAATGGGCGACGGCAATCACTCGCTCGCGACCGCGAAGGAGTGCTACGAGCAGAAAAAACGTGCGGGCAGCCCCGACGCGGAGCTTGCGCGTTACGCGTTGGTCGAGGTGGTCAATCTGCACTCGCCCGCGCTGGAATTTGAAGCTATACACAGAGTAATAACCGATGTAAACGCGTATGACTTTATGCGAACGATGACGGAGGTTCTGGGACTTTCTGATACCTTGGAATGTGAACAGCGGTTCAGCGTGGTTGGGAGCGACGGCAAAACTAAGGAATTCGGCATAACGAAGCCGACCTCTAACCTTACCGTCGGGTCGCTGCAGATGTTCCTTGACGATTATCTGCGCGAAAACGGCGGAAAGATCGATTACATACATGGCGAGGACGTTGTCCGGAGACTGTGCGCGGACAACTCTGCTATAGGCTTTCTGCTGCCGTCGATGAAAAAGTCGGAGCTGTTCCCGACCGTTATCAAGGACGGCGCATTGCCGCGCAAGACGTTCAGCATGGGGCACGCGAATGACAAACGGTTTTACTGCGAGGCGAGAATTATCAAAAAATGACGAATTGTATATAAAGGTGAGCTTATGAAGTACAAATGTTCATGCTGCGGATTTTTTACGCTTGACGAGCCGCCCGACAACTCGGTCGGGGATATCTGCCCCGTGTGCTGTTGGGAGATAGACCCGACCGTTCATGACGAGGATACGGCGAGCGGCGCGAATCACGGGCTGCCTTTGTGGGACTGCCGAGATAATTACCTGCGCTTCGGAGCGTGTACCGAGAAAATGGCGAAGCACGCCCGCAAGCCGCTTGGCAGCGAACTGAGCGCCGACGGGAAACGTATAAAGTTCTTTGAAACGGGCGTCAAGGGCGGCTGCTACGACGAATTTGTCAAGGGGAAATGGAACGGCAAAACGCATTGGAGCGCCGATCATCTCTATCTTTACGATGATTGGATCGACTATCTCGGGTTGTATCGGGATATTTTCAGCAAGGTGTTTGAAGCGTATAACCGCTGGGGTCCGAATCGCGTCACGCGCGGCGATTGGGATAGAATTTACGCGCTGGCTAAGGAATGCGGCGGCGCGGTCACGGAGCTGTTCGACGAGCTTGTTCCCTGGGCGGAGGAAAATTTCGCCGAATTTGAGGAATTTTGGATACTGGGAATTTAGGAGGATAATATGGAGCTTTCACAATTTTTCAAGAGCGTTATCGATCAGGATCGCTCGGCGGTCGTTATCTGCAATTTGCAGCATGAAATAATTTACATGAACGCGGCGGCGGTCGAGCGTTACAAAAAGCACGGTGATCTGGTCGGCAGGAGTTTGCTCGGCTGTCACTCGCCGAAATCGAACGAGATGATAGAGCGCGTTATCAAATGGTTTGCGGAGGATAAGTCGCACAACATCGTCTACACGTTCCGCAACGACAAGGAGAACAAGGACGTGTATATGGTCGCGCTGCGCGGAGCAGACGGCGGACTTATCGGCTACTATGAGAAGCATGAGTACCGCGACAGGGAAATCATGAAGCTCTATGACTTAACGTAATTAACTCCGTAACGGCAAAGGAGAGCTTCGTTCGGATACGTTAAAAGCGAAGGAGCAGATATTCTCCTTCGCTTTTGTTTATAATATGTTTTTATCAAGCGCAGCTTTTGTTGTTTTTGCCGCAGCAGCAGACCTTTCCGTGCGCGCCCTCGATATCCCTGATGACCTCGCCTACGGACGGCGCGCAGACACAGCCGCTTAACGGATTTTTGACGCTCACTATGTGAGTGGTAACGGTCGCGTTGACCTCGGAGCGTTCAAAGCAGAGATCCGTATCGTGCATTTCGCAGTTTATCAGCCGAAGCCCCTTACAGTAGCACAGCGGCTGTGTGCCGATGATCCTGCAGTTTTCAAAGGTGACGTTTTCGCAGTACCATGCGAGATATTCCCCTATGACCGTGCTGTTCTTTACCGTGACGTTTTTCGCGTGCCAGAACGCGTCCTTTGTGTCAAAAACGCAGTTGTCAAATATAGAGTTCTCAATATACTGAAAGGAATATTTCCCTTTAAATTTAACATTTGTAAAACGAAGATCCGTTGATCGCATCATAAAGTATTCGCTCTCGGCGGTGCAGTCGGTCATTTCAAGTCCGCTTACCGACCAGCCAAACTCCGGAGAGATTATATCGCAGCCTCGCATTACAACATTGGAACACTCGCGAAGCGCTTTAATGCCGTGAAGCTTCGTATCGGCGATCTCAATGTTATGCGAATACCAAATAGCCGCCCTGCAAAGCCCGGTCATCTCCGAACCGGTTATCTTCAGCTTATCGTTGTGCCAGAACGGGTAGCGCAGATTAAAAAAGCAATTCTCCGCCGCGATGTTCCCGCACTCCTTGAAAGCGCTCTCACCGTCGGCAGGACCGTCGAAGCTGCAATTTTTTACAAGGGTGTTTTCGGCGCCGTATAACGCGCGTTCTTCATCAAAGCTGCGGTTTTCTATCGTTGTCATTATAAAGCCCTCCTTACGGTTTGATCTGCACATTTTATTATAGCACATATTTTCCGAAATTGCAAATGCCAATATTGGATAAGCGCATATACTTTTTGGGTATGGCAAGGCTTTGCGAAAAAATATCCGCGGCTCCGATTTCCCGATTGACAATTGGAATATATTATGATATAATATATAAAAGCACTTTATATATCGGCTTTTTGTATTTAAGGCGCTTGTGCCGTTCAGGTGAAAGTACCGCCTTTGCTTTTGCAGGGGATTTTAAGTCGATTCCGATATATATAAAACCGTTTTATAAAACTTGCTTATTTTCAGAAAAGAGGTAACGCTATGAAAACTATATCCAAAAGGTTTGGCGCTTTTGCCGCAGCGCTGATGATAATGCTGAGCGCCGGCTGCGCTAAAAATGACGGCGGCTCGGCAAGCTCCGGTGACAGCGGTACGGTCAGCGGCGGAGAAAGCTCCGGAAGCTCGTCCGATACCCCCGAGGTTCCCGACGAGCCTAAGGAATGGCACGAGCTTTCTCAGACGGAGATCACGGCGGCTATGGGTATGGGCTGGAACCTCGGCAATCAGCTTGAGGCGTTAAGCAACGGTACTCCCAAAGAAACAGGCTGGGGAAATCCCGTTATAAATGAGGCGCTGTTCCCGCTTGTTAAGGAGCAGGGCTTCAGCACCGTGAGAATTCCCGTTTCCTATCTTACGCACATCGGCGAGGGTCCGGACTACACTATCGAAAAGGAATGGCTGGACAGAGTTCAGGAGGTCGTTGATTACTCGATAAACAACGGATTGTATACCATTATAAATGTACACGGCGACGGCTATTACACCATTGACGGCGGCTGGCTGCTGTGCAACGAGCCTGCCGACAAGCAGACCGAGATCAAGGCGAAGTACGAGGCGGTGTGGAGACAGATCGCCGAGCGCTTCAAGAACTATGACGAGCATCTTATTTTCGAGTCAATGAACGAGGAATTTGACGGCAAATACAGCGGACCGAACGACGAGGCTTACGCGAACATCAACGACTACAACCGGATATTCGTCGATACCGTAAGAAAGACCGGCTCCAACAACGCAAAACGCTGGGTGCTTATGCCGGGCTGGAACACAAATATCGACCAGACCGCTATGGACGAGCGTTTCAAGATACCGGAGGATACGCTCTGCGAGGCAGACGGAAAGCGTATAATGATATCCGTACACTACTATGATCCTTATAACTTTACGATCAATGAGGATATGAATCAGGCTAAGTTCCAGTGGGGCAAATACGCGACCTCGGGCGCGGAGAACAGCGGCTCGGAGCGCGCTGTTGACGTGGCAATGACAAAGCTCGTTCAAGCCTTTGTAAGTAACGGATATCCCGTAGTTATCGGCGAGCTGGGAGTTCAGGATAAATCCAAGTACAGCGAGAGCTTCCCCGAATTCAGGCGCTATTGGACGGAATACGTTGTAAGCGCGGCGAAGCAGAACGGCTGTGTTCCCGTTTACTGGGACAACGGCTATATGTACGACAAAGGCTTTGCCCTCTTTGACAGACGGAGCATAAGCGTTACCCAGCCCGAGCTTATCGCGGCTATGATGCGCGCGATCAACGCCGAGGAGCCGTATGACATCGCGCCTCCCGCGGGCTTTGAAAAGGACGAAGCAAGCTCCGCCGCCTGAAAAAACAACAAGCCGCCCGTTGGCGTTGACCTCGGGCGGCGTTATGTTATTTAAGCACCGTGTGCGTTTTTTCGGAAAAGCCCGTATGCGGAGTTTAACCGCAGTCACCTTTACTTGGGGAGTAAGAGCTCTCACGCTGAGCTATACGGGCTGTCGGGCAGCGCCGGGGCTGCTTTTTTCTTCGTGCGGAAAGAGTGTTTTGTATAAACTACCGACAATCTGATTATATCATAAAATAATGAAAAAGTCAAGGAGAAATAATGAGGTACTGTCTTATCTGCCGACGGCGGAATATCGAGGACTACGGCATATGCCCCGAATGTTCGCGGCTGAACGAACGTATGCGCGGAACGTATTGCGATCTCGGCGGAAAATTCGCGGCGGTGACGGGCGGACGCATCAAGATCGGCTATGCGGTCTGTCTGCGGCTGCTTCGGCAGGGAGCTTCCGTTATCGCCGTGACGCGATATCCGAAATCGGCGCTGGAAAATTATATGAGCGAGCCGGACTACGATAGTTTTAAGGACAGGCTGTACGTTATCGGATTCGACCTTATGCGGATCGACCGCATTTCGGAGCTTATTTCGCGTATCGGGGAGATATGCGGCGGACGGCTGGATATTCTCGTCAACAACGCCGCGCAGACCGTCAAAAAGTCTGTGGAATATTACGCCGAGTTGGAGGTTCACGAAAAGTCGCTGAAGCTGGAGGGCGCGGAGGAGCTGCTGCCCGTTTCGCTCTCCGACGGCAATATGCTTTCGCTTGTGCCGAACTATCGGATATCGGAGGGCGGCGAAACTTCCGACAACAACTCGTGGGTGCGCAA
Organism: uncultured Ruminococcus sp.; assembly: GCA_964458395.1. Taxonomy (GTDB): domain Bacteria; phylum Bacillota; class Clostridia; order Oscillospirales; family Ruminococcaceae; genus CAG-115. Next base: position 11,302 of record CAYWIP010000008.1, on the reverse strand, counting down.
GCCCGAGGAGATATCGCCGCAGGAGCTTCTGGAGGTGCAGCTTATCAACGTGACCGCGCCGTTTCTGCTGACGAACGGGCTGCGGCAGTGTCTGGCTTACGACAAGGGAGTCAACAAATTCGTCATAAACGTAAGCTCGGTCGAGGGGCGGTTCAACACGGGGCAGAAGCTTGCGCGGCACGTTCACACGAATATGGCAAAGGCTTCACTTAATATGATGACGCACAGTCTTGCCGCCGATTACGCGCGCGATAAAATTTTCGTTTACTCCTGTGACCCGGGGTGGGTGTCCAATCAGTTCCCGCCCGGGTACAGGATAAGCAGGGAGTTCAAGCCGTATCTCACCTTTGACGACGGCGCGGCGAGAATTCTTTATCCCGTCGTTAAAAATCTGAACGAGCCAAAGGTTACGGACAGCGGCTCGTTTTACAAGGATTATAGGGTCATAGATTTTTAAGGAGGAGCAATGGATTATATTTTCAAGCTTATAGAAAAGGTTGTTGTTACTGCCGCAAAGCTCTCTATGGCGCTCGACGCAGGCAAAGCTCCGCCTAAGCCCGCGGTCAGACCGCAAAGCGCTTCGCCCGAACAGCCGCGGCAAAGTGCGCCCGTGAATAACGCGGCTTCTCCGCCCGCGAATAACGCCGCGCCGCAAGAGAAACCGCGCTCGTGCAAAACGCTCAACATAAAGGATATGTACATTCCCGACAAGCCCGAACCGCAAAGAAACGAGATTCGCGTTATTGAGCTTTCCGAAAAACAGGCGCGGGAGCTGGGATATTCGTTTCACAGAAAGTCGAAAAGCGTGCGGATAACGGGATACCGCGGCAAGGCGACCGAGATCACGCTGCCCGGCAGAATAGGCGGCTTGCCCGTAAACGAGATCGGAAGACGCGCGTTTTACGACTCGTGTATTTCAAGCGTTGAGATACCCGACAGTATAAAGGAAATCGGCGCGGAGGCGTTTATGTACAGCAGCGTTAAGCGTGCGGTTTTCGGGGAGGGCGTGCGTGTGCTTCCCGAAATGGCGTTTTATTCCTGCCGAAATCTGGAGACCGTCCTGTTGCCGACGACGCTCTCCGTTATCGGCGACAGCGCGTTCTGCTCCTGCGGGAGCCTTGGGTATATCGTCATTCCGCGTTCGGTGGGGAAAATCGGTTCGGCGGCTTTTAACAGCAGCGGACTGAATGGCTTCGCGGCAAGCGCTTACTCGCTCCAGAACGCGGACGGGATAGCGTTTGCATACACGCCGATGCACCGAAATTACAAGGTCATACTTGTACCATACATTGTCACGAAAAAGATTTTGCTTGTCGGAATGGGCGCGGAAATAGAATTTACGGATAAGGTGACGCTGCTTAAAAATTCGGTCTGCGCCGCCTGCAAGCTTGATTTCTCGCGCTGCGCTTATGTCCGTATGGAAAACGCGTTCTGTCCCGGCTCATATAACCGCCAGCGGGTGGAGGTTATAATTCCTCCTAACGCCAAGGATCTCGACATACCCGAGCGGATCAACGCGGTATATCCCGACGGGAAGCGGTACGCTAATCTTGTCGATGTAATCTCTTCGCGCGGCGATCATGTTCGGGTGAGATTTAACGGATATATAATTAACGGGCGCACGGTGGAGCTTGCGGCAAAGGAACTCGTTATCGAGATCAAACACTGTGCCGAGATACGGGAGCACGCGTTCGATAAGCCGCAGCTTCAACGGCTGGAGCTTATCGGAGTTTTTTACGCGGACGGCGAACTCTTTTCACCTAAGTGCGCCGCTCTGCGCGAGGTCCGTTGGACCGACGATAAGGACGTGAGCTTCGTACAGTATGTCCCACCGTCGGAGCTTGTAGGGGAGCGTATTCACCGTGAGCTGCTGAAAGCGTTCAGGCGAAAAAGCAGAAAGGTTTTCTTTGACCGTGAGATCGTTGACAAAATTTTTCGGCACGGCTATGATATGTTCGGCGGCAGGGAAAAGAGGGAGCTTAATCAGCGGCAGAAAATACTGCTCGCGCTCGACGTTCTCGGAAGCAGCCCGGAGCTGTACAGTAACGACGTTTCGCCGTACTCTGACTATCTGCGCACTCACCGCCGCTACGCCGGGATAGTCTGCGGAAAGCTCGCCGGGAGTTATCCCGAATACGGCATGGCATTGGCAAAGCTTTTCGAGGAGGAGTGACGTAAATGGCGGTTAACGCAGGCGGACTTGTCAAGCCGGAAAAGCTGAAACGCGGCGATACCATAGCGGTGATAAGCCCGTCGTGGGGCTGCGCGGGCGCGCCGCGTGTGCGGTGGCAATACAGGCTCGGCACGGAGCGGCTGGAAGAGCTTGGGCTGAATGTTGCCGCCGCGCCGAATGCTCTCCGCGGCACGAAATTTCTTCACGAAAATCCGCGGGCGCGCGCCGAGGACTTTATCTGGGCGTTTGAAAACAAAGAGGTCAAGGCGGTAATCGCGAACATCGGAGGGAACGATTCGGTAAGACTGCTGCCGTTTCTTTCGGCGGAGGTCGTGCGGGATAACCCGAAAATTTTCTGCGGCTATTCCGACGTTATGACCCTCCACCTTTTCTGCCGCCGAGCGGGATTGTCCACGTTTTACGGCGATAATCTGCTGACGACAGTCGCCGAGGCGCAGGGCTGGCACGAATACAGCCGCGAAAGCTTTGTGCGGACGTTCTTTTCCGAAAGGGCTATCGGAGAAATTCCGCCGTCCGAGGATTGGAGCTATGAGCCAAACAACCACACGGATCCGAATTATGTGCGGCGGTATATCCCGAACGACGGATATATGCTTGTTCAGGGCAAAGGAACTGTTCGCGGAAGATTATTCGGCGGTCACGGAGCTCTCCGCGAATACGACGAGGAGCTGGATATATTTCCGCGGAACGAGGACTTTGAGGACAGTATCTTCTTTTTCGAGGACATTCCCGAGGTTATGTCGCCCGGCTACGCTGCGGACTTTTTCGATTGGCTGGGGGAGCGCGGTTTTTTGCAGCGGATAAACGGCGTTATTATCGGGAAAATGCGGAGCAAGGAGAGCTTTGAGCCGTATGCCGAGGAGTTGAGAAAAATTGTTTCGGGGAAGTACGGTCTGACGGAGCTGCCGATAGTGTACGGTCTGAATTTCGGTCACGCATCGCCGATATGTGTACTGCCCTACGGGGCGCAGGCGGAGCTTGACGCGGATAAGCTTAAATTCACCATATCGGAAAGCGGCGTTGACGCGCGGCGATAATTTTTTTCACAGGCTCCGATTATATCAGCATTACAACCGCACACGGCACGGCGAACACCGCGGCGAGCAGTACGGTATAGGCGCTGACGGACTTCATCTTTCGGGAAACCGCAAGCATGACCGCCGTCGCCGCAAGGCTTATCAAGAGCAAAACAACGTATCTCAAAATCATATACTGCAATATTGTGCAATTCAGCGGAAAGCCATGCAATGCCATAATGCTTTGGATGGGAGCGCCAAGCCGTTCAAAGCCGCAGCGTTTCGCAATCTTCAGTATTATCGGCAAATGTGCCGCCGCGAACATTACCGCAGCCGTGACTGCGCAGATCGTTCCGCGCACGGCAATATCGCGTTTTCGTCCGTGCTTTGAGGACGATATCAGCGCGGCTATCTTGCTGTCCGAGGAGAACACAGGTGCAAAAACCACAGCCATAAAAACGAATTGGAACAGTAATTCAAGTGCGGTCGTTCGCCGGTCAAAAAGCAGCGCGTAGCCCGTGTCGTAGACAATCTCGGCATGGTTTTCTTTTGCGTAATTGTAATGATCGACAAAGATGTTGAAGCCGTCGCGCGACTGCTGAGCAAGCTCTCCCGGGAGCCTGTCGATACGCGCTCTTTCGTTAGCGACGAACAAGTCCGTTTGTTCCGTTACCGTGCCGCCGTGCAGCTCGACGTACCGTCTGAACTGCATATCGCTGCCCTCAATGTAAATGCGGAATTCCCCGTATAATACAAAGCACAGCGCCGCCATTATCGCCAATGCCGCCGTAATCGCCGCGAAAAATATTGACGAACCTGCTAAGCCGAGAGGATAGCCGAAAAAATTTATCGTGACGTAGCTGCCGAAAATTTCATTGATTTGCAGCAACGCAATAATATTCAGATACTTTATCGGCGAGATGACGGAAAAAAGGTCAACAGCAAAATACAGAATCGCTTCGGCAGCGATAATCCCACCAGATACCGTGTAAATTGCGATATTGTTGCGCGCAGTCACGCTTACGAAAAATATAAAAAGAACGATAACGAAATACGCGCAGGTCTTAGCCGCGAAAAACAACAGCAGATATTGCGGTAAATTTATTTCAAGCGTGCAGCCGAGAAATCCCTTAACAAAGCGGATATCCGTGCTTAATTCGCAGAAACCGAAGCGGGCTCCGCAGGCTATGCAGCTGCTCGCGGTGAACGCCGCCGAGGTCGCGGCGCAGAACAAAAACAGCGCCGCAAACTTGGATATTACAAGGCTTGCGCGTCCTTTTTTCAGTGTGCGCAGCAGCCCGACCGTGCCCGTTTCCTTTTCGCCGCAGATAAGCCGCATTGCCGCGAACGCTGTCGCTAACAGTGCGCACACATCCGTCAGCGCGGAATTCAGCGCGCGGCTCGCGCTCTCGGTTACGGAAAAATCGAGCGTTTCGGGAACATCTAATGTCGCGTAAACATTGGCTGTCTTGCGGATATTTCGGCTCGCGAACGTGTTCTTTTGCGTGAAAAAACCCGTGCTCATCTGCCGCGCCTGTTCTTGAATATCGTCTAGGTATTCCGCGTAATTGTAAACGCTTTCCGCTTCGCCGCGCATTGCTTCGAGAAATCGCTGCTCGTTTGGAATGCTGCCCGTGTACGGACAATACGCGCCGTTTTCGTTGTAACGTTCGATATATTTCTGCGCGCGTTCTTCGCTTAATATCGGGTCGGCGGGTATCTCGATCTCTATTCCGAGGTCGGAAAAATCGAACGCTCCCGACGAGCTTCGCATTGCGTCGTAAACGTTCTGTTCGTAAATTTTTTCATCCAGAAACGCTAATTTTTCCGCGGCGGGCATCTCCGACAAATCGCTCTGCAATTGGCGATAAGCGGAATCGGGCACGCCGAATTCGCCCTCTGAAAGCAGGAGCGCGGAAACGTTTAACGTCAGCAAAACCGCGAATAAAATCAGCGGCGTTTTGCAGGAAAACAGCTTGTAAAGCTCATGTCCGATCGTCTTCATTTGTTTCTCCGAAATGCAGCATATACAGATTTTCAAGGTTTTGTTCGCCGTCGGGGAGCGCGGAAACAAGCTCCGTGACCGTGCCGCTCGCGGCTATTTCGCCGTTTTTCATTATTATAACGCTGTCCGCTACACTCTCGATATCCGACACGATATGCGTCGACACGATTATAACGCGGTCGCGGCGAAGACTGTCGATAAGCCGTCTGACTATAACGCGCTGCTTCGGGTCAAGTCCGGCGGTCGGCTCGTCGAGGAGTATCAGCTTCGGGTCGCCAAGAAGCGCCTGCGCTATAAGAAGCCGCTGCTTCATTCCGCCCGAAAAGCCGCCGATACGCTTTTTCGCGCAACCCGAAAGCTCGACCATTTCAAGCACGCGCGGAATTTCGTCCGTCGCCTCAGTCTTTGAAAGCCCTTTAAGCGCCGCGATATATGACAGAAAGCGCACCGCCGTGAACGTGTCGTAAAGCGCCTGCTGCTGCGGCATAAAACGGTAAATACGGCGTTAGCTCATAATCGCTTGTAAGTCTGCATACCTTGTCGCCGCAGTCAAAAACAACGCTTTTGCCGTCGGCATAGACCTTGCAGCCGTTCAGATAGGACGTCCGGACGTAATCGTTCAATTCCGATATTTCTTTTATTTTTATGTCGTATGCCATATGCTTTGTGTGCTGTTCGGGAGCGGCGTCTTTAAAATCCTCCGCTTCGCTGTCCCAATAATTTTCGGTATAATATATCAGATCAAAAAACAGTTTCCCGTCGTTTATGCCGTAAAATGAAAAATCCATATTGAACGCGTCCAGCAAACATTCGGACATATATTCCGCTTCGCCCGTATCAAGTGAAACGGTCATAAAATATATGCGGTTGCGCGAAGATGACTGATGTACGTTGTCACCCTCAAGATGATATTCCTCCAGAATACCTATATATAGTTTGTTGCCGTATGCGTAGGTTTCGCACCAGCGGCGGTTGTCAAGGCGCATCAGCTCGCGCTTTGTCTGAGAAGCAATATTAAATTCCTCAAGCACGAACATATCGTCGTCAACACAATTTTCCGCTTCCCATTTCATATCGTTGCCCGCGATAATGAACTTATCCTTGTACCCGAACACCCTGCCGGGCATATAAGCTGCGCAGGTTTTGTCCTCGTGCTTGCAGGCGGGGTCAGCGCAGAACGGCACGGCGGTTTTGGACTTGTAATCATAATACCACATATCGGAGTAGCGCTTGTAAATGCACCCGTCGCCGCAGTCCTCGGCGAGCGCGTAATGATATCCGTTTATCGGCGTGATGTCGGGTATGGAGATCTCGGGCGCACCCGTTTCCTCGTCACAGCCCGTGAGCGGCATTACTCCGAACAGAAGAAACGGTAAAAGCTTTTTTAACATATAATCACCTCGTTATTTTATGATGTTTTTATTTGTAATAAAACGCCTTGACCGCGCGGAATCCCAAGCGCTCCTTCACGCAAAGCTCCTCGAAATCGCCGATCCTGCCGCCGTCGCTCCACTTATAGTACAGCTCGTAGAGCGCCTTGTAGTAGCGCGTTTCCTCGGCTAATTGGACGGGAACCTGCTTTTCGGCAATGATCTTCTCGGCGGTTCGGATAGTGTCCTCGTATTCCTCGCGGGCAATGCAGCAGCCCTCGGGGAAGTGGTGAGCGCCGAACGCCAGCCAATCCACCTGCTGACCCAGATACAGATCGACGGTCTTTTGGTCGCAGTCGGGGTGTTCGTAAGCCTTTTCGAGAATATTGTACGGGTCAAGATCTGTCCGTTTCGGGTCGTGGGGATTGTAGTATTTTCCGAAAATCTGAAAAGCCCAGCGCATCTGCGGCATTTTCTCCGCTTTACATTCGCGGATAAAATAATCGTTCAGCAGTCCGGTAAGCTGAAACGGCAGCGATAACCCGAACCGCTTATGCCCGTCAAACCTGTCGCCGTCAATATAATCGCGGCAGAATTGAAACAGCAGCGCGTCGCCCTCGTCCCGGGGAACATTCCGTTTGAATTCCTCCGCAAACCCAAACAAAAACTTGTTGGCTTGCTTCTTCAAGCCCTTTTCAAAAAGCTCCCAATACTTTTCAATTTCGGTAATAAATTCCTCATACGTCATATGTTCACCTCTTCAATAAACCTCTCCCACACCTCCGGGAGCTTTTCCCGCACGAACCGCGCGTAGGAGCAGCCGGGAGTTTTCGCCATTCCCTTATCGCGCATATACCCGACTACCATTTTATAAAACATTTCCAATTCCTCGGGAGATTTGTCCTCAAAACGCCCGATCTTCATTTTTCCCATACGCACATATTCGCTGAACAGCGCGTAAGCGTCGTCGACGAGCAGGCTCTCCGAAACGGCGACGGGCGACGTCGCAAGCCTTGCACACGGGATATTCGCGAACGGGATAACGTCGTCCTCCAGAATGTGAACGGTATAAACGCAGCCGCTTACGCCCTCCGACACCTCGCGGAGCGCGTTCGGGTATAACTCGTTATAAATGGGGATTCCGTTGTCAAATCCATACGGAAACCAGTAATACGGTCTGTTTACCGCGTTGCAGAGATAAAACGCCGCTACAACATCGATAGTCGTCATGTAAACGTATGGACGGTCGTGGTCGGCTAAATTCGGCTTCAGCACATCAATGCCTCTTGTATTGCTTCCGTGATAAAGCGTCATCATAGGTCTTTCCTCATTATTATAGCGTCGTCGTCGGGGTAGTAATTTTTCCGCACGGAAACCCGTTCGTATCCCATTTTCTCATAAAGCGAAATCGCCGCCGAGTTTCTGCTGCGAACTTCGAGGAAGCAGACTGAAGCCCCCTTTTCGCGCATTTTTTCCAGAAGCTCCCCGAGCAGCTTCTCGGCGATACCGCGCCCTCGGAACCCGGTGAGCGTACCGATCTGATACAACTCGCCCTCGTCGGCGGCAACACGACCCAGCGCAAACGCAACGAGTCTGCCGCTCTCGGTATGCGTTACCAAAACGGTCAGCGGGTTATCCAATTCCGCCTTGAGCATTTCGGCAGTCCACGAGCCGCCGAAGCAATCCTGTTCTATTTCAAACAATTGGCTGAAATTTATCATCGGCTTCCTCCCATAAACAAAAAAGCCCGCCAAAGCGAGCCTTTTGTTGATCAAAAATCAATGTCGTTGACCGCGGAATTCGCGAGCGAAAGATCCTTTTTCGGGATACGCTTCAACGGGTTATAGACATACTTCTTGCAGGAATCGTACGATTTCATATCACCGAATTTGGAGCATTGAATAACGTCACCTTTTCCGGGAGAACCGAGAGCGCAGTATTTGCAGGACGGCTTGATATTGTTTCCAAACAATTTCTTTTTAGCCATAATATTTTCCTCCGATCCAAAAATTTTTCTCTACTCACATTATAGCACATTACACGAAAAAAGTCCACACTAATTACGTCAATAAAGTGATGAATTAACGAGCGGGGATTTGTGGATTATGCCCAAATTAAAGCGTTTTAAGCTAATTTATGTTGCTTGTTAAGCAGAGTTAAACTTAATGTGCGGATAATTATTCCTTGGAGTAGATTGGAATAACATTCTCCACCGCGAGCTTTCCGAAATTTTCCTTCGCGTCAACGATATGAAGCGACTTTCCCGCAAGGAACTGCTTTGCGGAGTTGCCGAGCTGCTCGAAAACAGAAGCTCTCTCGCCGTCGAAATCAACGACCAACAGATACCCGTTGTCGCCGTTGAGCGTAACGCCGCGCAGCCACATCGCGTTGACGGTAAGCGCCTTAGCCTCCTCGCAGAGCTTGTTGGAGAGCAGCATGGGATAGGGGTTCAGCGTGTGGAATTCGTATTGCGAGTCGGGCGTGATAACATGCTGAGCGTGACCGTTCTGAAGCATTTGCTTCTTCTCAAACCACTTTGAAACGATATCTCTGCTGACGGTCATATTGTCCGAAAACGGATTGATGACAAAGCCGCCGCAGTTCTTGTTATTCTCGATCATAACAGCGAGGTTGTCAAAGTTTACATGAATGGTGTGCTCTATATTGGCATTCTCCCATTTATCCATCTCGGCGCTTTCGCTGAACACCGGGAAGTAATGCTCGCCGTTGGTATTGTTAAGCATTGTGAACGTTATATCGCTTTCGGGCGCGAGAATACGCGTTCCGTCGATGTCGTAAGCCAATTCCTTGGAAAAGGTTACCGACGCCAGAAATCTTGCCTGCATAACTATCTCGTAGATAAGATTTCCCATGACCTCGTTTATCGCCTGCTTGTCCGAGGGGTCGGTGCTTTTGCGCTTGGCAAGCAGGTCGCGCATTGTGGGACTTTCCAGCTTCTGGTCGATATACAAATTTTTAGCCATATTTTTTCTCCTTCTATTTACGGGAGTTTACCCGTTCATATCCTTAGTTACCGCCGATACGGAAATGTCGTCGCGGCTTCCGCAACGTGAGCGCGTTTTCAGGTGCTCGCCGAGCGCCGAGGTCGTTCCGCTGTTCACCGCCGAGAGCACTCTTCGTCCGAATTTCAGATAATCCTCCTCGTTGACGAACGAGTTTATCAGCCCGTCGCTCGAAAGCATTACACCGGAAAATCCGCCCTTGCGGTAAAAGTAACGGAAGTTCTCGATAGCGTCGTTGTCGCACAGCGACGTCGTAAGATTTCCAACCAGCTTCGCGTCCTCCGGGACGGGGAAGAGCATTTCTCCGCCGTCCTGCGCACAGAAGCTCCCGTCGCCAATCTGCAAGCCGAAGCAGCCGTTTTCGGTAACGCCCGCGACTATCAGCGTCGCGCCGTACATTACTTCGTTCGCGATACCGCCGTACTTGTCGTATATCTCCCGCTCACGCACGTTAAGCGGCAGCAGACCGATATGCGCGGCGATCTCGCTGTTCCAGCCGCAGATTATGTTCGCGGCTATTCTGCGGGCGGCGTTTGACGGGTTATCAAGAAAAATACCGTCCAGACCGTTGTTGCGTTCGCAGAAATCGCAGATCGAGCGTATTGCCACACGCGTAGCCATTTCACTCCCCGACGCGGAACGGAAATGCTTTTCGCTCCCGTGACCGTCCGAAACCGCCGCGACCGCGAAATGCTCCGCTATGTATACTCGAGCACTGTCCTGGCAGACTATGCCCGTTTCTTCGTGAGAAGCGCCTTTTACGGAAAGCGCATAGCCCTTAAACCGCATTACCAGCCTTCCTCAATATCCGCGTTTATTTCATCGCTCTCGGCGAACTCGCGGATCTGCTCGGCGGCGGTTTCCTGCTTGGTGCGGAAATCCTCCTCGGTCTCGGCAAGGCGCATACTGCGGCTGCCTATCTGCGACGAGGTAACGGCTACGAACTTTACGAGCTTTGCCAGCGCCTCGCCGTTATGCGCGGTGACAACGCTGTCGGGGTTGCCGGTGAAGCGCGAAAGGATATCGAAGTCCGCGTCCTCGCCGATAGCGACCGCAGCTTTTATTCCCGCGGAGTACCAACGGTTTTTGCGAAGCTCCTCAAGACCCTTTTCAAAGTTGTCGGTGGGATAGCCGTCAGACATAAGTATCATTACGGGTGCGAACGAAAGCGACGGCGAGCTCATAAACGAGTTCCTCGACAGCTTGCTCGAAAGCTCGGTAAACGCGCTTCCGAGGTCGGTAACGTTTTCCGCGTCCAGCGGCTTCCATTCAAACTCGTCGACGGATATCGGCTCGGAGTACATCCACTCGCTGCCGCCCGAGAACTTCAGCACGGCGATCTTGATATCGGCGTCCGCGCCGCCTATTCCGCGTATTTCCGGGATAAGCTCCTCCATTACGGAGTTTACGGTACCGATCTTGCTGCCGCCCATGCTCCCCGAGCAGTCGATCAAAAAGAACAGCACCATTGACTTTTTGGCAATTTCTTCCGCGTCGTCAAACGGATTTACAGGTATATCGGACATAAGTACCTCCAACTTTATATAATCATATATTTTTATTATAACACTTTTTTTGTCAATTGTCAATCGTTTATATGAATTATCTTGTTGAATCTTGTTTTTGGTATGGGGGATATTGTAAATATGAATTTAGCGCAGCAGCGCTGGGAGTAAAAGATTTTTTGTAATCTG
>CAYWIP010000007.1:0-61092 GCA_964458395.1 uncultured Ruminococcus sp. | reverse complement strand
GCGGCGCGTTCTTCCGCTTTATCGTCGGGAAATTCGGCAGCGGCAAGAGCTTCCTTATCCAGACAATGCGTCAGCACGTTATGGACAGAGGATTCGCTTCGGCGGACGCGGACTTATCCCCCGAACGGCGGCTTATGGGAACAAAGGGGCAGGGTCTGGCGACCTACCGAGAGCTTATGCGTTCGCTCTCCGTCAAGGCAAAGCCCGACGGCGGCGCTCTCTCGCTTATCCTTGAGAAATGGATAAACGGAGTGCGCGCGGAGGTAGTCGCGGACGGAATGTCGCCCGACAACACGTTCTTCGACACAGAAGTTGAAAAGCGCGTCTACGCGAAGATAAACGGCTTGGAGGATATGGTTCACGGGTTCGACTTCGCGGCGGTGATAGTCGCCTATTACAAGGCGTTCCGCGACGGCGACGACGAACGACAGAGCAAAGCTGTACGCTGGCTGCGCGGCGAGTACTCGACCAAGACTGAGGCAAAACAGGATCTGGGCGTGAACGTCATTATCTCGGACGAAAACTGGTACGACTACATCAAGCTGATGACCGCTTTTCTCGTGAACGCGGGCTACAAGGGCTTGGTCATTATGATAGACGAGCTTGTCAACATAATGAAGATCTCCAATTCGGTGACGCGCCAGAACAACTACGAAAAGATACTCATGATGTACAACGACGTAATGCAGGGCAAGGCTTCGCACCTCGGGATAATAATGGGCGGCACTCCGCAGTGCGTCGAGGATACGCGGCGCGGCGTGTTCAGCTACGAGGCGCTGCGCTCACGGCTGGAGCGCGGACGGTTCGCGACCGACGAGACCCACGATATGCTGGCGCCGATTATCCGTCTGAACACGCTGACATATGAGGAGCTTACCGTGCTGACGGAAAAGCTCTCGGAGATACACGCGCTGTTGTACGATTACGAGCCGAAGATAACGCTCGAGGACAGGATTTACTTTGTCAAGGCGGAGTTCGAGCGCGTAGGCGCGCAGACCAACGTTACCCCGCGCGAGATGATACGCGACTTCATAGAGCTGCTTAATATCGCGTATCAGCACCCCGAAAAAACGCTCCCGCAGCTTATGGGGGAGGAGGAGTTCAAGTTTGCGGAGGGCGAGGGCGACACCTCCGACAGCACGGACGGCTTTGAGGATTTTGATTTGTGAGGAATTATGGAAATAATCAACTATTTTGAATGCGATAACCGTGAACATTGGCTCGCCGAGATCAAGAAAAGCGATTGGCGCGCGGTGCCCACACTTGCGGGATTTCTGGAGAGCGGAACGTTCTTTGAAAATCTTGGCGACGGCATTTTGCTGCTGCTTACCGACGGAGCCAAGCTTGTTTCGTTTGTAACGTTTGCGCGGAATGATTGTATCGACGATAAGTCGCTGTACCCGTGGATAGGCTTTGTGTTCACGTTTCCGGAGTACCGCGGTCACAGATACGCGGGGCGGCTTATCGCGCACTGCGAGGATATGGCGCGGGAACATTCCGTCAAGAACATTTACATCTGCACCGATCACATCGGTCTTTACGAAAAGTACGGCTATTCGTATCTCGAAAGCCGCGCAGACATCTACGGCGGCGACAGCAGAATTTACGTAAAGAAAATAACGGATTGAAATATGGGACAGAATAACATTTTTTATAGGCTGGCGCCGTTTATTCAGGATTACATCTACCGCAACAAATGGGAGGAACTGCGCGATATTCAGGTCGCGGCGGCGGAGATCATCTTCGACAGCGAAGACAACCTGTTGCTGACCTCCGGCACGGCGAGCGGCAAAACCGAAGCCGCGTTTCTCCCCGTAATAACGCAGCTCTGGGAGAACCCATCGGGCAGCGTGGGCGCGTTGTATGTTTCGCCGCTCAAGGCGCTGATAAACGATCAGTTCGAGAGGCTCGAGGAGCTTCTCGAGGAGGCGGATATCCCCGTCACGAAATGGCACGGCGACGCTTCGCCCTCCGCAAAAAAGAAGCTCGTCAAAAATCCGCGCGGCATTATGCAGACCACTCCCGAGAGCCTTGAAAGCCTGCTTATGCGCAACAGCGCCAACGCGTTCAGGCTGTTCTCGGATCTGCGTTTCGTCATAATCGACGAGGTGCATTATTTTATGGATAACGACCGCGGCTTGCAGCTGCTGTCGGTGCTTGAACGGCTTCAGCGGATAATCGGATTCGTGCCGCGCCGTATCGGTCTTTCGGCTACTCTCGGCGACCCCGCAAACGCGGAAAAATGGCTCTGTATGGGAACAAACGCGCCGTGCGTTACCCCGAAGGTCCGTGAGAAAAACCGCAGGGTTCGCCTGTCGGTAAAGTTCTTCCCGATAGCCGAAAAAATCCCGCGCTCCGACAGCAAGACCCTGCTGGAGCATTATTACGAATATCTCTACGAAAGCACTCACGGCAAGCGCTGCATAATGTTCTCAAACAGCAAGGGCGAGGTCGAGGAGAACATCGCGCATATGAAGCGGCTGTCCGGGAAAAATCACGGGAACGACTGCTATCTCGTCCACCACGCGAATATTTCTCCCGCGCTGCGCGAGTTCGCCGAGAAGCGGATGAAATCGGGCGAGCTGCCCGTCTGCACCGGCGCTACCGTAACGCTGGAGTTGGGAATAGATCTCGGACATCTGGAGCGCATAGTACAGACGGGCTGTCCGCTGACCGTTTCGGGCTTGGTGCAGCGGCTCGGACGAACAGGTCGGCGCGGCGGCGCTGTCGGCGAAATGCGCTTCGCGTTCCGCTGGGATATGAGCCTGCCGCCGAACACGTTCTACAAGGAAATAAACTGGGATTTCGTTATGTGCTCGGCGATGATACTTCTGTATACCCGCGAAAAGTGGGTCGAGCCTATGTATCTGCCGAAGCTGCCGTACAGCCTGCTCTATCATCAGACAATGTCGATACTGGCGGTAAGCGGCTCGGTGCAGCCGAAGGAGCTTGCGCGGCAGGTGCTTACGCTGTCGGTGTTCTCGCATGTTTCCAAGGAGGACTATCTTCTGCTGCTCCGTCATATGCTGGAGAACGGTCAGCTTGAGCGCGGCGAGGACGGCGGCATTATGATCGGCGAAAAGGGCGAGGCAGCCGTGAATAACTACGAGTTTCTGGCGGTATTCTCCGTTCCCGTTGAGTATACGGTGCGCAGCAGCGCGGGTAACGGTGCGTCCGCGGAGATAATCGGCACGGTGCAGAACCCGTTCCCGCCGAGGTCGCAGTTCGCGCTTGCGGGTCAGGCGTGGGAGGTCACAGAGCTTGACAAGAAACAGACGACTGTCTATGTCAAAAAGATTGAGGGCATTTCCGCAAATATGTGGACGGACGTCGGCAACGAGTACGTTCACACAAAGGTAATGAAGATGATGCTCGAAGTCCTGCGGAGCGACGAGCAGTACGCGTTCCTCGACGAAAGCGCGCGGAAGCGGCTTGACGATATCCGCCGCCTGTGCCGTAACGCGACAATGAGCGGCGAGATCGAGAGCGGCCGCGAGCTTACCGGAGGTACGGTTCTCGACGGGCACGGAGAACGTATAGTCGTGCCGCTTTCCGAAACGGTTTTCGCCGTATTCCCGTTTCTGGGAACGCGCGGCGTTATGGCGCTGCTGTACGCTCTGCGCGAGCGCGGATTTCAGGCTAATCTGTGGCTTCAGCGGTACATTCCCGTATGCATTGAGGTTACGACCGACCGAGGCAGGGAAACGCTTATAGCCGCGCTGAACGATATCCGCGAAAAAGGCGCGGACAAGTACTCGTTCCGTATCCCCGAAAACTGCGAGATCACGGGCAAATTCAACGACTATATCCCGCAGCGGCTGCTCACCAAGCAATATATAGAGGACTACCTCGATACGGACGATTTGCGGAATATGGAATAATACCGAATACACCCCCGGCGATATGGCCGGGGGGTATTTGACGCGGTTTATTGAATTTTGGTCAGGCTCTCTTTATTTTCGGTCGGAGCGCTGTGTTGACGAATAATGCCGCCGCGCCTATTACCAGATACATAAGCCTCGCGAGCAGCCATACGGTATCCGTCACAAATTCCGGCTCGCCGTCCGCGCCGGCGGGCAGCGTCATCGGGTACGCGGAAAAGAATGCTCCGCCGAACAGATCGAACGCTCCCGCCGTTCCGAAAAATCCCGCAATGAAAACCGCGGGCAGCAGCGCGTAGATCAGACCGCAATGCAGTCTGCCCGCGAGATGACCGATACCGGCAGCGAAAACAAAGCACGGAATTATCTCGAGCAGCGCGGGGAGAATGAAAGCGCCAAACCCGTAATAACCGAAAAACGCCGCGAAAAATACCGCTCCGAGTAAGCTGTCTGCGATACAAATAACAAGGAAGCAAATACCGAGCACTGCCGTTCTTATCAGCAATGTCCGCGTGTAAGTCATCGGCGCTGCCGAGGTCAGTATCTCAACGCGCTTCTGCCGATTTCCGTAATATCCCGCCTGAAGCAGCAGCACGGTAACTATCGCGATCGGGAGGGTCTTTCCGATATACGCGCAGCTGCTCCACACCGAAAACGGCGCGGTGAACGCGATTCCGGCAATTATGTCGGTGGTGAGTATATACCACGCGAAAACCGCGTTTACAATGAGCATGGTGATAAACAGCCCGCTTGTCAGCAGACGCTTAAGCTCATATCCAAATACTTTAATCAAGTCTCAGATCCTCCTCCGTAAGTCCGCAGTAGTCGAGAAACTCCTTATAGGTGACCGCATACTGTTCTCCCTTTTTGTTGTAATCGGTGAACATATTGCGCAGTACCTCGTCCATTTTCTCCTCGCCGCCGACAAGCTCCTCCGCCTTGAGTATCATCAGCGGCATACGGCGGTATTGATTTACTGTCTTGTTTGTCGCTCTGAGCTGCTCCCTGTACCGCTCCGGCAGCTTTTCAAGATATTCCGGGTGTCGGTTGTAGAAATTGCGGTTCTGTTCCTCGACAGCTCTTGTCCACTCGTCGACGTAGTATTGCTTTGCGTACAATTCTCCGTATTTCTCCTTGATGATCCTATACGTTGAATAGACCGTGAGCCCCTCGGCAGACCACACTCCGTCGGAATCGTCGCACCACATACCTACTCCTCCCCACCACTGATGTATCATTTCGTGGATAAATATTTCAATGGAGTTTGCGCCTTTCATCGGGTCGTTTAAGGTATTCGGGGATATTGATTCCTCCGCCCATATCGATACCCCCGGAACGGCATAGCCGCGGTTCGATACGGAACTTGTCTGTAACAGCATGAACGGCTTAGAATAAAGGACAAAGGGCGTTTTCCCATAATGTCTTGTGCAGTAGTCGTAAACGTCGCATATAGATTGATGTATGTCATACTCTTCAACAATGGGTCGGTAAATATCTCCGTAAACAAATCTGAATTTTATGCCCTCCGCTGACGTGAAGGTATCCGTCACATATTTTCCCGCTATGAAATTATAAATGTATGTTGATGTGAGAGTGGTTTTATATGTTCTTGTTCCATCACCGTTTTCGTTAAAATCAGTCAGGGGTTCATGCGCAATAAAAACTGTCAGATCGTCGGGAATAGTTACCTCAAGTTCTGTCGCCCAATCCGCTAAACCGTAATTCTTGAGACTCGGAACCAAGTCCGTGTTGTCCAGCCAGATATAGTTTTCACCCACAGATTCGTGTATAGCAGGCATTGCGTATTGACCGACAGTCGGATATCCACCGTATTCAATAACCAACTTTTCCCCGCCTTTTTCGGGCAGCTCGAAATAAGTGTCATACTGTCCGTTGATATCTTTCTTGACTGTGTGGAAATCTACGGGCTCGCCGCCGTAAGTAAAGCTTTTTATTTTATATCCCGCGTTAAGACGTAAAACGTCCTCGCCTTTTACAGGTTCAATCATAATGCACTCTAATCTTCCCGACAGCGTTCCCCAAAACGGGTCTAATTCAATATAGTAAACAAGATCGGTTACGCCTTTTCCGGCATTTGTCATATCAGAAAATTTATATTCGTTTTCAAGGTCGAACTCCTCGCCGCCGTGTCCAATAAAAGGCTGAACGCTCCACAATGCTACGCCCGACGCAACAAGCGCCGCCGCGCTTATCGGCAGATAAAATTTTTTCAGGCTTTTCGCAAACGAACCGAAAAGCCCTTTCTGATACCGCCGCTGACACATAAGCGAAAGCGTCCACAGCCCCGCCGCCCCGCACAGCCACATAAGCCGCGAATACGCGCCCATTCTCATAAACCACATATCGGGAAATCCGTCGGAATATGAGCCGACAAACGGATTAAGCAGCCATAAAAAATATTTTCGCTCGGCAAACTTGCTGAATCCAATATACGACATTGCCGCGTATAGCAGCGCTGACAAATCCACACGCCGCGTGATACGGTAAAAGCTGTCCGCTAAAAGGATCGATATCCACCATGTGGACAGCATATAAACAATAAAATGCGCGAAATAAAATCCCGTCGAAAACAGATAGTCCAGCTTCAGTGCAGTATACGGGAGATATATCAGCGAGCAAAGCGCAGTGACTATCGCCGACACGGTAAAGAGCGCCGCAGTTTTTGCCGCGGAGTGTGCCGAGGGAGGGGCGGTCGCCTCCGCGAGGACATCCGTTCCGCTGCGGTGCTGACGGCTCGTCTCAAAAACCGCGGCAACCGCCCACAGCACAGCCCCGAAAGTCGTGCCTGCGCTTACGGGATTGCCAATATACAATCCCGACATAGTATGCGAAAGCGACGGAGTATAAACCGTATATCCGAGAAGCAGGGTCAGCAGACAGAGTGCGGAGACAAGCCATATAAACCTTGTCAGCAGAAGCCGCCGCAGCTCAACGCGGTACAACGAAAAAAATCTCATTGTCTTCCCTCCTTGTGTATACAGTACAGATAAGCGTCCTCCAGAGTAGGCTCGACGCTCTCCGCGCATTCGGGCAGCTTTTCGGCAACTACGCGGCAGCGTATACCCTCCGAAACATTAACCTTTGAAACGATGCGGCAGCCCTCGGGAACGGAGCCGTCCGCGATATACGTTCCGACGTGCCCCGCCGCCTCCGAAATAAGCGCGGAGGGCGAACCGTCGTAAAGGATAAGCCCGTCGTAAACTACAAGAACGCGGCTGCATACCGCCTGAACATCCTCGACGATATGCGTGGAGAGCAGCACTATCTTATTCTGCGCCATTTCCGAGAATATGTTGCGGAATTTCACGCGCTCCTCCGGGTCAAGCCCGACGGTAGGCTCGTCGAGAATAATAAGCTGCGGGTCGCCGAGCAGCGCCTGCGCGATACCCACGCGTTGGCGCTGACCGCCCGAAAGGCTGCGTATGCGCGTTTTTCTTTGCTCCGTAAGACTTGTGCGGGCTATAACTTCATCAACGGCTTTTTTGTCCTTAACGCCCTTGAGCGCCGCCATATAATCTAAGAACTGCCATACTGTAAGCTCGTCGTACAGTCCGAAGCTCTGAGGCAGATAACCGAGCTGCGCCTTCAGCCGCGTTTCCTGCGAAAGCAGCGGCTTGCCGTCAAGAAGTATCTCGCCCTTAGTCGGGATAAGCCCCGCTATCAGCAGCTTCATAAGCGTTGTTTTTCCCGCGCCGTTCGGTCCGAGTATGCCGATAAATCCCGGGCTTTCAAGGCTTACCGTTATATTCCGCAGCGCTTTTTTCCCCGACGGGTATATCATCGTTATATCGTTTATGTCTATTTTCATAGGTTTGATTCCTTTCTGTTGCGCGCTGTAATGATTATAACATATTTTTTGTGTAGTTTGTCTGGAGTTAATGTGTTTTTTGTGTGTAGCCGCGAAATTATTCAAAGCTTACCGTAAATCTCACCCCGCCGGCTGTATTTTCTATTTTATAGCCGATACCGTATTTCTCAAAGATCATTCTTGTGATGTACAGACCCAGACCGCTGCCGTGCCCGGAAGACGAATCAACGCGGTAAAACGCTTCAAAAAGCCGAGGCAGATGTTCTTCGGGAATATGCGCGGGAGAATTTTCAACAACGAGCGAGGTACCGTTTTCTTTTGTAAGCGCGATCCTTACGCAGCCGTTGTCGGGAGTATGTGCGGCCGCGTTTCCGATAATGTTCCCCAGCGCCTTTGCAATCAGCTTTTTGTCGCCGTAAATCGTGATATCCTCCGGTATATCCGACGTTATGGTTATTGAAGCTTCAGCCGCATAATCGGCGTATTCCTCGGTGAGCGACTGTATCTCTTCGGAAACGTTTACTGCTTCGCGCTCCGCTTCGTCGGAGATATCCAGATGCGACACCGCCAACACCTCCTTGATAAAGCCGCTGAGCGAACGCAGTATCTCGGCGCTCCGTGCAAGATATTTTTCTCTGTCCTTGTATACCCCGACGCCCGCCTGCATACCCTCAAGCTGCCCTATGACTATCGCGACGGGCGTTTTCAGCTCATGGGATACTCCCGAGAAAAACAGCATACGCCGCTGTTCGCGCTCTCTTTCGAGCGCGATCTCGTCCTTCAGCGTGCGGTTGCGCAGATTCAGCTCGTCGAGCGCCGTGCGGAGCTTGTCCGACATTTCGTTGATGCTTGCGGAAAGCATACCGATCTCATCGTTCCGTATATCCGGACAATACCAGCTGAAATCCAGATCCGCCATTTTTCCGGCGATCTTTCCGATGCGAATGATCGGCTGGGTGGTACGCTTTGAAAAGAACCACGCACCGGCAAGGCACAGAATAACGGCGGTCGCCGCCGCAAACGGAATACTTCCGAGGATCGCCCCGTTCAATTCGTCCGAGCGGGCGCTGTTGTACCGCGTTATCAGAATATAGTCCTCCTCCGAATCGGCAAAGCGGAACGGGAAACCGCCGTCACTATTAACGTCGGAGTTTGTTTTCTCAAACGTATACGGGCTGATCGGGTTTTGTTCTCCGTCAAGCAGAAAAAGAAACGCGCCCGTTTCCCGTACAAAATCGGTAAACAACGGCTCGCTGTTTTGCTTTTCGGTAACGCGCAGCGCCGATACGAGCTGTTCGGTCTCCGAGATCAACAAACGCCGCGAGCGGCTTATGCCCGCGTATGGCAGCGCCACACGGATACAGATAAACGCAACGGAGCATATCGCGAGCGAAAGCGCCGCCAGCAGCGCGAATGTTCTTACGGTTAGCTTTTTCATACCGCACCGCCCTTCAGCTTATAGCCCACGCCGCGTACTGTCTCGATACAGTCGTGATCCGCCAGCTTGCGGCGTATGTTTTTTATGTGAGTGTCAACAATGCGCGTGTCGTTATAGTAACCGTACCCCCACAGACCGTTCAGCAGCGCTTTGCGCGTAACGACCTCTCCGGGGGCTTTCATCAGCTCGTAAAGTATCTCAAATTCGCGGAGAGTAAACTCGACCGGAGTATTTTCAACGCACACCGTATGCGCCTTCAGGTCAAGCGATATTCCGCGGTATTCAACGACCCGCGGCTGACCGGGCGTTGCACGGCGCAGAACCGCCTCCACTTTGCGCATAAGCAGAGGCATTGAAATGGGCTTGGTGATATAGTCGTCGATGTTGAGACCGTATCCCTTCATCTGATGAGCTTCACTGTCCAGCGCGGTCAGCATAATTACGGGAACCCCGCTCTTTTCCCTTATTCTGCGGCAGACCTCATAGCCGTCGATCTTCGGCAGCATAAGGTCGAGTATTATCAGATCGAACGCGTTGTCCTCCGCCGCCG
This sequence comes from uncultured Ruminococcus sp., assembly GCA_964458395.1. Taxonomy (GTDB): domain Bacteria; phylum Bacillota; class Clostridia; order Oscillospirales; family Ruminococcaceae; genus CAG-115. Next base: position 51,394 of record CAYWIP010000007.1, on the reverse strand, counting down.
AAACGGCGGCTTCCCCGTCCTTAACGGCGGCGACCTCGTATCCCTCGTTTTCCAGGAAGCTTATGAGCAGCTCCCGATAATCGGCGTTATCTTCCACAATAAGCAGCTTTGACATTTTGCACCCCTTATTTTCACACCTCGGCATCAACAATGATGACTTTGCAAGTATCATCTCATAAAGCCGTTTTTTAATATGTGTTCTGTTCTTCTCGGCCCGCTGCCGCCGGCGAAAGCAAAAGACCGTATGCGCGAAACGCAAAACACGCTCGCAGCAATGCGATCGACATTGCCGTGAACGTGTTTTGCAATGTGTATTCTGTGTTTCCGCAGCGTTTAGCTTATGCACCGACCGCTCATTTAATACGGGAATCGGGCGGTTTCTTATGCCGTATCGGAATTTTGATACTCGCCGTTGTAAATGCCCGTAACGGAGATCGTCAGGAAGCGGAAGTCGTTCATCAGATCAAGCTCCTCGCCCGGGTGGTCGCCCATAATGCGTACCGTCGGACGCAGGACGTTCGTGTTATGCGCGATAACCACGCCGTGTCTGCCGTCCGAAAGCTGAACCATAGTTCCGATAGGATACGGGTTGAACGCTCTCAGGAACGCCTGCGCCACTCCGAGATCGAAGTGCGTACCGCTGCCGCCGAGTATGTACTCCTCCGTTTCCGCGACCGACCACGGAACGCGGTACGGGCGGTTGGAGGTGAGCGCGTCAAACACGTCGCAGACAGTGAGTATACGCGCGACAAGAGGTATCTTCTCGCCCGCAAGCCCTGTCGGGTATCCCGAGCCGTCGAACTTCTCCTGGTGGAACAGCACGCCCGAAAGCACGTTTGAGCTGAAATTATCGCCGTTTTTCAGGATGTTATATCCGATCAGCGGATGACGCTTTATCTCCGCGAACTCCGCGTTGGTGAGCTTTCCGGGCTTTATGATAATATCGTGGTCAATATTGGACTTTCCGATATCGTGCAGCAGACCCGAAAGAACGACCTCCTTGGTTTCAGCGGGAGTCATTCCAAGCTCCGTGCATACACTTGCCGAAAGCATGGAAACTCTCAGGCAATGCTTGTAGGTGTAGTCGTCGTAGTTCTGCAGCGCGATCATCTGGTTGCCGAGGAATGAGGAGTCGTTCGCGATATCGTTCATGATATCGTCGGCGATCACATCGACCTTTTTCACGGCGGTCTGCGACAGCTCCTTTATCTCCTCGTTGCAGTCAAAGATCTCGTCAAGATCCGCAAGCGCCCTGCCGATACGGACATTGCGTTCGCGCTCGATATCGGCTTTTGTGGCGGGGCGGCTAATGCCCTCGATCCCGCCGCCGACGATACGCACGGTCTTGATACCTTTTCCCGCGAGCATTTCAATCATACCGGAGGATAAAAACGTTCCCTTCTGGAGCAGGGTCTGGTATTCTCTTGCGGTGGTGGAATCAACGTTTTCCGCGAGCTGCATACCCTCGCGGAGCTTGTCAACCGGAACGATAATCATGTTATTTCTCTCCTGTCAAATTATTTTAAAGGGGAGGTGTATATCCCTTTCCGCACATAATCTTTAAGCGTTTCGCGGGCGTCGGCGACCTCGCTTTCGTAGGTTATCCCGAACCACTTGCTGTCGGTGGGAATATCCAGCATTTTATAGCCGCGCGAGGTTATCTCGTGACCTACCGCTTCGGCAATGGTGAGCTCGGCTTTCAGCTCGTCGGGCTGTAAATTATCGAGGAACTTGCGGAGCTGATGAGCCAGCACGGGCATAAACCCGATAGTAAAGCCCCACATACTCATAGACGTTGTGTCGTCGTCGTTCAGCACGCGCTCGTAGCCGTCGAACGTTCCGCGGATAACGCCGTCCTCTCCGCGCTTTATCTGCTTGGTCTCCTCGACTAAAGTAAGCAGATGATTTTCGTCTGTGCGGCAGATACCGCGGTTTACCGTGCCGTTTTCGGAGAGCGTGTTCTTCAGCAGAAAATCAACCGAGCAGCCGTCGGTTGTCGGATTCCTGAGGAAACCGCCAAGCAGCCTGAACGCGTCCGCGCCGTAAAAGTCGTCCGCGTTGATCACCGCAAAGCTGCCGTCCAGTACATCCTTGCAGCAGTACAGCGCCTGCGCCGTGCCCCACGGCTTGGTGCGCGAGGGAAAGTCCTTTTCGCGCTTGGGGAGCTGATCGGGCGACTGGAATACATAATCGACCTTAACGAGCTTTTCAACCCTCGCGCCGATAGTGCTTTTGAAAAGCTTCTCAATATCGCGCCGAATAATGAACACTACCCGATCAAAGCCGTTTTGCAGCGCGTCGTGTACCGAATAGTCGATAAGCAGCTCACCGTTCGGACCGAGAGGTTCGAGCTGCTTTATTCTGTCGCCGAAACGGCTGCCCATACCTGCCGCGAGTACTACTAAAGTTAAATTCGACATAAATGCCCTCCTGATTTTTAAGTTATCCTAATATAACGAATATCCGTGACTTTTTCGCCCCCGACCTCGCACTCCAATGTATCGCCGGTCGGAGTAAACCCGTGTTTCTTGTAAAACCTCGCCGCGCGCTCGTTTCCGGTGAGCACATACAAATAAATTTTTTCAAAGCCTTGCCCGCTCAGCCAATTTATGGCATAATCAAAAAGCTCTCCGGCAGCGCCCGTACCCCAGAATCGGGGTAAAGCGTACATGGTGTGGATCTCTCCCCAGCCGCTCATCTTCTCCTCGGCGGCAGGCCGCGCGTGAACGTGCGCGGCAATGCGTTCCCCGTCGAGAATTACAAAGCTGCCCTCGTCAAAGAAGTAGCTTTTCGGAGAACGGTCGACTATCTTAGAGGTAAGTCCGTCAAGAAAACTCTGCGGCAGAAGCCCCTTGTAGCCCTCTTTCCATGCGGCGACATACAGCGCGTCGACCTCGCGGAGATCGTCCATAGTCATTCTGCGTATCTTCATTACAAAATTTCCCTCGGCGATCTCTCGAACAGCGCGTCCATTTCGTCAAGGTTAAGTCCGCGGATAAGCGCCCAGCCGTCCCGCACATCGAGGAAATACGGCTCCAGGCGCTTTATCCCCTCATGATACTCAAGCTGCCCGATAACGTCCGCCTTTGTAATGCTGACTACCGAGATTATCCGCTTGTTTATCTCCACGCCCTCCATTGCCCACTCTTCCTCGGGAACCAGCGGAAGGATCGAATCCGTGTCCTCGGCAAGTGCGCACGCCACGACTATTGAGCCTTTATCGTTCCGATACAAACTCGAATTGGGTTGGTACGCGTTTTTCCAACGCTTGTTAAGATCGTTTCCCTTTTTCTTGAACAGACCCGTCATTTCAGCCCCTCGATAGATTCCAGTATCTTGCGCATTTTCTCCTCGGCTTTCGCGAGCTTTGCGCGTTCGTTTTCGATCTGCTGAGCGGGAGCCTTGGACAAGAAGCCCTGATTGTTCAGCTTGCCCGAGAGGAAGTCTATATCCTTTTGCGCGGCTTTCTTTTCCTTTTCGAGACGGGCAAGCTCTTTTTCCTTGTCGACAAGCTCGCCCATGGGAATGAACACCCTCGCCGAATCGGTAACGACCGTTATCATTCCGTCGGTGTTCTCCGCCTTGTCAACGACCGTAAATTCGCCCGCGCCCGCGAGCTTCTCAAAGAACGGCTGAGCGTTTTTGAAAATATCCGCGAACTTGGTCTCAACTATCTCGGTGACTTTCTTTGACGGAGGAACGTTCATTTCGTTACGCTGTACGCGGATAGCGCGGATAGTTTCAATAACGCGCGAGAAGTCCTCTTTCTCCTTCGCGAAGTTAAGCGCTTCGTCGTATTCACACCACTTCGAGAGCATTATCGTCTCGCTCTCGGTCTGCGGCATGGACTGCCATATCTCCTCGGTGATAAACGGCATAAACGGGTGCAGCAGCTTCAAAATCCCCGTCATAATAAATACGAGAACATTCTGCGCCGCAAGCGCCGTTTCTCCGCCCGCAGCAATTCTCGGCTTGGTAAGCTCGATATACCAGTCGCAGTAGATATCCCAGATAAAGTCATAAAGGTTCTGTACCGCGATCCCCAGCTCGTATGCTTCGAGATTCACGGTTACGTTCTTTACAAGATCGTTGTAAAGCGACAGCACCCATTTGTCCTCAATGGGCATATTCTCGGGGAGCTTCGCGCACTCAAAGTCCTCGGGGAGATTCATCAGAATATAGCGCGAGGCGTTCCAGAGCTTGTTTGCGAAGTTGCGGGAATTGGTGACCTTTGCTTCCGTCCAGCGCATATCGTTTCCGGGAGCGTTGCCCGTTACTAAAGTAAGGCGAAGCGCGTCCGCGCCGTATTTGTCAATAATATCGAGCGGATCAACGCCGTTGCCGAGCGATTTGGACATTTTTCTTCCAAGCTCGTCGCGGACTAGTCCGTGGATAAGCACGTCCTTGAACGGCTTCTCGCCCGTATGCTCCAGTCCCGAGAAGATCATTCTTGATACCCAGAAAGTGATTATATCGTAGCCCGTAACCAGCGTCTGCGTGGGGTAAAAGTACTCGTAGTCGGGAGTTTTCTCCGGCCAGCCGAGCGTCGAGAAAGGCCAGAGCGCCGAGCTGAACCATGTATCCAGAGTGTCCTCGTCCTGCTTTACCTCCGCGCCGCACTTGGGGCATTTGGTGATATTGTCGAGCGTGATCTCGGTGCGCCCGCAGTCGGGATTCTGACAGTAGAACGCGGGTATCCTGTGCCCCCACCATATCTGACGGGAAATGCACCAGTCGCGGATATTCTCCATCCAGAACAGATAGCCGTTCTCAAAGCGCTTGGGAACATAACGCAGCTCGCCGCTCTTAACAACGTCGATAGCGGGCTTCGCAAGCTCTTTCATCTTGACGAACCATTGCAGCGACGCGGTAGGCTCGACGGTAGTTCCGCAGCGCTGGCACGTTCCGACATTGTGCTTGTGCGGCTCAACCTTAACGAGCAGACCCTGCGCTTCAAGGTCGGCAACCATAGCCTTGCGCGCTTCGTAACGGTCCATTCCCGCGTACTTTCCGCCGACGCCCTCCATGATAGTAGCGTCGTCGTTCATCATATGGATAACGGGCAGGTTGTGGCGCTGACCGACCTCGAAGTCGTTGGGGTCGTGCGCGGGAGTTATCTTAACGCAGCCCGTACCGAATTCCATATCGACATACTCGTCCGCGACAACGGGGATCTCGCGGTCGGTGAGCGGCAGCTTCAGCATTTTCCCGACAAGGTCTTTATAACGCTCGTCCTTGGGATTTACCGCAACGGCGCTGTCGCCGAGCAGCGTTTCGGGGCGCGTGGTCGCGATCTCAACAAATCCGCTTCCGTCGGCAATGGGATAATTGATGTGCCAGAAAAATCCGTCCTGCTCCTCGTATTCCGTTTCAATATCGGAAATGGAGGTCTTGCAGTTGGGGCACCAGTTGATTATGCGTTCGCCGCGGTAGATAAGCCCCTTGTTGTGCAGATCCATAAAGACCTTCTGAACGGCTTTGGAGCAGCCCTCGTCCATTGTGAAGCGCGAACGGCTCCAGTCGCAGGACGTGCCCATTTTGCGCTGCTGCTCTTTAATTCTGCTGCCGTACTTGTCGTTCCACGCCCAGGCACGTTCCATAAAGCCGTCGCGCCCGAGGTCGTATTTTGTGATACCCTCCTCTTTCATAGCCGCGACGATCTTCGCTTCGGTCGCCAGAGCCGCGTGGTCGGTTCCGGGCAGCCAGAGCGCCGAATAGCCCTGCATTCTCTTAAAGCGGATAAGTATATCCTGAAGCGTGCAGTCCAGCGCGTGACCCATATGCAGCTGCCCCGTGATGTTGGGCGGCGGCATTACTATCGTGTAGGGCTTTTTCTCGGGATCGCGCTCCGCCTTAAAGAAGCCGCCCTCCTCCCAGTATTTGTAAAGTCTGTCCTCGAAATCCTTCGGGGAGTATGTTTTCTCCAGTTCTTTTCTCATCCCTATATGTCCTTTCTTAATCGTATTCCTCGGAAATAAACTTAAAATCGTCCGTCTTGGCGATCTTGTCAAGAACGCGTTTTTTTAACCGCTCCTCGAAAGTCTCCGCCGCCTTATTGAACAGCATACTGCGAAAATCGCCGTTTGTACACATCAGCATAACGGCAATCGGCTCATAGTCGACCGTTATCATTTTCTCAACGGAATAATTTCCGCTGTTGTCGGCGGCTGTGACATCTCCGTTATAATACTCGATAACCTCCCGCATTTCCTCGGAAGTCGCGGTTCTGACGGCGATCTCGACCGCTTCTCCGTCGTAAAACTTCCCGACGAACAGCCGCGCCAGCGTCTGCTTTTTGCCGATGATCTCTTTGGCGATCTTATCCGCCTGTTCCTTGACGAATTTCAGAACGCCGCGCTCGGAAGCTCCTATATGCTTGAACCAAGCATAGAACAGCCGTTTGCGTTCTCCCTCGGAAAACTCGACCCTGTCAAGCTCGCCGTTCTTGTCGTACACGGCGGTCAGCGCGTTCGGCATAAGCGCTCTCGGAACGGTGTAAATTCTCGCCTCGCTGCCGTACATCGGTACTTCGTAGTTTATCATTTGATATTCGGTATCGTAGTCAAGTTCCAAGCATTCGCCCTGCTTATAATCGGGAAACTCGCCGAATTTGTATTCGCCCTCTTTGAATTTCAGCGGAATTTTATAAACACCCATTATATGTCCTCCCATTACCGCCCCGCGGAAAGCCTTTTTACAAGCTCCTCGCTCGGTGTGACGTAAAGCGTTTTGTTGTTGGTAAAGATCACCATTCCGGGCTTTGCGCCCGCGGGCTTCTTGACAAATTTCACCGCGACATAGTCCACGGGAACACCGGAGCCGCTTTTGCCCTTGGAATGAAACGCGGCAAGCTGAGCCGCCTCGAATATCGTCTGCTCGGAGGGCGTTCTGCCGTCCGTCCTTATGATGACGTGCGAGCCCGCGATATCCTTGGTGTGAAGCCAGATATCCGTCGCCTTGGCGGTTTTCAGCGTAAGCTGATCGTTCTGCCTGTTATTCTTGCCGACGAGTATCTCAAATCCCTCCGTCGAGCGGAATTTCATAGGCTCGGAGGGCTTTTTCCTCTTATCGTCGGTTTTATCTTTTCCGCCCCTGATAAAGCCCTGTTCGCGAAGCTCGCGGCGGATCTCGCCAAGCTCCTGCTCACTCTCGTTTCGGGAAATGCAGTCCAGAACACTGTCCAGATACACCAGATCGTCCGCGCCCTTTCTGATAAGCTCCGTGAGCATTTTCTCGGCGGTGTCCAGCTTCCGATACTCCGCGTAGTACTTCTGCGCGTTCTGCGACGGGGACAGCCGCGCGTCAAGCTTTATCTCGCGCTGCTCTCCCGTGTAGAAATCGTCGAGCGTACATGAGGTCATTCCCTTTTCAAGCCGGTAAATATTCGCGTTGATAAGGTCGCCGCAGACTCGGAAAACCTCGCGTTCTCCGCACTCCGCAAGCTCCTTTTTCTGTAATTCGAGCTTTCGCGAAACACGCTCATACGCGTTGTTGACGGTCTTTAACAGGTCGCGCGCCCTCTGCTTCGTGCGCTCGGCTCTGCCAGCCGAGGAGAAGAAATCGTCGAGCATTTCGTTCGCCGAATCGAATTTTGTTACGCTCATAGCCGAGCCGTATTGCCCGATATTAACAAAACAGAAATCCTTTTTCTTCCCCGTTTCATCGGTCAGCATCGTAAACTCGGCCGAACCGTTCAGCGCCTTTTTCGCCTTATAGAGGAACAGCGCCGCGTTCCCGAGCTGCTCCTCCGTAAGTGAATCGCAAGGCGCGTCAATATCGCCCGTTGCATAGAACGCACATTCCCTTGCGAATATCGGGGAAATTCCCTCCAGAATATCGGGCAGCGCCTTTGCAAGCCTGTCGGTTCTGCCGTCAAGCGAACGCAGTATCTCCTCGGAACTCGTTTTGAGAAGATTCAGCCGTTCCGCTCTCGGCGGCGTTTCATAGACGATATTCGGCAGCACCCGCCGAACGCTCGAAACCTCGTCCGTAACACGCTTTATACTGTCGACGACCCGACCGTCGCGCACCACGATAATGTTGCTGTGCCGCCCCATTATCTCCGCAACGACCGTGTTCACGACGATATCGCCGATCTCATTTGTACACTCAAAATCGAAATACAGAATACGCTCCAGACCGTCCTGACGTATGCCGACAAGCCGTCCGCCGCCCAGATGCTTCCGCAGAAGCATACAGAACATCGGCGGCGACTGCGGATTCTCAAACTCCGCGCTCGTCAGATTAACACGCGCCGAACCGCCGTTCGCCGAGAAAATCAGCGACTTGCGGCTTTTGTCCGCGGCGTTGAGCTGCCGCAGCGTCAGCACTATCTCCTCGCGCGAGGGCTGATATATCTTGTCGACCCGAGCGCCTATTAAATTTGTCAATTCTTCCTTTACGCAATGTAAAAGCGCTCCGTCAAGAGACATCCGATCACCTCTATTTAAAAGGCAAAAGCTCGCACCGCTCACTCCGCTTCGCTTCGTTCACTAGCCGAGCAGCATTGCCTACGTTTCACTTGCTTCGCTCGCTGCACTTCGGCAACGCTGCTCGCTTGCGACTTTTGCCGCTGCGATACCGAAGTGTGACTTTTTGCTTTGAAGTCTTTTGTTCCTGCTACATTATTATGTTAACGATTTTTGAACGTGACTTTGCTGCATAAAATAATCTATACATATCCGCACGGATCGCACTCGCACTCCGCGCTGAATACGGGAACGGACGAAAACTCCGCGGTCACGAGCTTCGCGAGCCTGTGCGCCGCCGCCTTTTCCGTTCCGAAATGCCCCGCGTCTATAAGCGTCAGACCGCAGTTCTCCGCCTCAATCCAGAAGTTATGCTTGATGTCGCCGGAAATTATCGCGTCGCAGCCGCGCTCACGGGCGAGCTGCATTACCCCGCGGTCGACTCCGCCGCCGCAGCACACCGCTATCCGCTTTATCGGGCGGCTTATGCGGCTGTAACGAACGCCGCCGAGATCGAGCTTTTCCTTGCAATACTCGGCGAGCGCCTGCGGAGTAAACTCCAGCGGTATCTCGCAGACCGCGCCGAAGCCCTTTCCATCGCGCTGCGTCACCTCGAGAACGCCCTCGCTCGTCCATTCCAGAAGCTCCACCAGCGTGTCGTTCACGCCGCCCCCGGCAATATCGAAGTTGGTGTGCATGGCTATCGCGGCGATATCGCGGCGGACAAGCTCCGCAACAACGCTCCACTCGGGAATGTTTTTCAGCGCGTCGAAAATTACGGGGTGGTGCGAAATTATGAGGTTCGCGTCCTTTTCTGCCGCTTCCTTGATAACAGCGTGCGTTATATCCAGACAACAGCACACTCCTGTGACCTCAGCGCCCGCACTGCCGACAAGCAGCCCCACGTTATCAAATCCCTCGGCGCTGTTCAACGGAGCGAGCGTGTCCAGATAACTTAAAATTTCACCGACCGTCATTGTTCCACCCCGCCAACGTTCTGTAATATATTTTCGACAAATTACGGCAAGTATATTTCTCCCGAATTACTATTTGTCGAATAATGTACGAATATATCGATTTACAAATATTCAGCTCAAAATTTTTTGCACATTTTTTTAGCCATAGAGAAATATCTCACTTTTTTAATAAAGTGAGGTTTATTTCAATTTGCAGCAATAATTCACAAATAGTGCAAATTCGTGAATTAGATATGGCAACCATTATTGCAAACCGCTTTCCCAAGCATCTGCCTTAGCAAAAATTTCATTTGCCATATCTCTTGTAATCTTAGCGCGTTCCGCGCTTTCGTGCGATTTTTCCATTCCGTCCGCGTTTTCCATCAACTTATCGGCAATTTTTCGCAAAAATTTACAATCGGTAATTTTTCCCGTAAGCGCTTCCACGTTATCTATTTCGCGCGAAACGCCCGTATAAGCCGCCAGCATTACCGTATAGCCGCGTTCTCCGTCGTATGCTATACGCTCCCCGAGCAGCTCGAAGCCGTTCTGATACAGCCACTTGCGCAGGTATTCCGCACGTGTCATAGGCTGCAATATAAAGCGCGTATCCGCGTTCAGAAAGCGGCAGCCGCCTATTATCCGCGCAATAAGCTCGCCGCCCATTCCGCAGATGATAACGTCGTCGGCGAAGTCTATCTCCGCCAGACCGTCCGATTTTACTATGCGAACATTGTCAACGCCCGTTTCCGAGACCGTTCTGCGGGCGGCTTCAAGCGGACCGTCGCGAACGTCCGAGGCTATCACCAGCGCCGATTTGTCCATAGCCAGGCGGCAGGCGAGCTGTGCGTGGTCGCAGCCGACGTCGGCGGCGATTTTGCCGCTTCTGCACAGCTCCGCCGCTGTTTTCAGCCTGTTGTCGAGAGCGAACAAATCACTCGCCCAGGGCCGTGTTCAGCTTGTTGACGATCTCATTCGCGTCAACGCCGTGAACGGAGCATGCCTGACCTACGGATTCGCCGCGCGCGGACGGACAGCCGAGGCAGTGCATTCCCATTGCGAGAAAAATAGGAGCGGCAGCCTCGCCGTTAAAGTCGAGAATATCGCCGATGATGGTATCAACAGTTACTTTCATAAAAAATACTTCCTTTCTTTTAAATGTGCATTAACCATACACATATTTATTATACCACATTATCCGTGTTTTGTCTACCGATTTTTATGTTATTTTTTGCTAAGCTATTGCATTTTTGTAAAAAATATGATATAATATACGAAAAGTTTTGTTTTTGCGGCTTTGGAGATGTGATTTATGGTTGATTTTTTCAGCAGAGAGCTGGAGGGCGACCCCGGGCTGAAGCTGTTCGGGGGGCTTCATATCGGGCTTTCCGCATTCTTTCTTATATTATATATACTGCTATTCCTCAACAGAAAACGGCTGAGGGAGTTCGGGCATTTCAAGGAGATACGCCGCGGAATGGCGGCGCTGCTTTTCGCGAATATGGTCGTGCATTACACTGGGCGCATCGCTATCGGCGAGTGGCGGCTCGACGAGGACTTGCCGTTCCACCTGTGCTTTATCGCGAATTTCTTTATGATGTACATTCTCGCGACCGACAACAAGCACAATTTTTACCGCATTATCTACTTTTTCACGCTTATCGGTCCGCTCCCCGCGATAATCTGGCCCGATCTGCACCGCACATGGGGAGGTTACATTTTTTACCAATTTATCATAAGCCACCATATTATGCTGCTGTTCAGCCTGTATTGTCTGTTCGTTCTCGAATACGAAACCTCGGTAAAGGGCGTGGTGCTCACGTTTTTTATCGGCAACGCGTACATCGGCTTAATGGCGCTGTTCAACCACTTCTTCAACACCAACTATGTAATGATCGGGGAGCTTCCGTCGCAGCTTTACGAGGTCTATCCGTTCCTCGACAAAATGCCCGCGATATTCTGGCTGGAGCTGGTGGGAGTGATCGTGCTGATAACGGCTTATATCCCGACGCATTTCCTTAAACGAAACGACTTAAAAAAGGAGAAAACGACATGATCGACAAGACAGACGAATTCTGGGCAAGCGCTACCGCCGATGATATCGACGAGTATCTTAAGGCGTATTCCGACAACTCCGCGCTGGACGTCAAGCCCGTGCTCTGCGGCTGCGGCGGCGATACGTTCACCGTGCGCTATGACGAGGACGAGAGCGCTGTCGGAGTAAAGTGCGAAAGCTGCGGCGCGGAGAAGCTGCTCGCGGACAGCGCCGATTATTGGGACGACGCCGAGCCGGAGGACTTGGAGTGTCCGATGTGCAAAAGCCGCTTGTACAACGTGCGCGTGGGCTTTCGGCGGCGCAGAAGCGGCAGCGTGAAATGGGTGTACATCGGAGTGCGGTGTACTCAGTGCAAGGCGCTCGGTTCGCCGCTTGACTGGAAGATAGACTACGAGCCTACCGACGAAATGGAAAAGAACATTTAATGTATTACATTCTGCAATGGTCATGGGGGATTATACAGAATGTAGTTGGGTTTTGCGTGTTTCTGGCGAATATCCGTCGGCAGCATTTTCGGTATAACGGCGCGGTCGTTACGGTCTGGGGCTCCCGGCGCGGCAGTATGGGTCTGGGAATGTTTATATTTGTCAGCGAGAGCGCAATGAACGGTGAGTGCCGCGGATTCACTTTAACGCACGAATACGGGCATACGTTACAGTCGATAATTCTCGGACCGCTGTTTCTGCCCGTTATCGGACTGCCGTCGCTGCTGTGGGCGGGGCTGCCCGTGTTCCGCAAGTACCGCGAAAGGAATTCGGTTTCGTATTATCGGCTGTATACCGAGAGGTGGGCAAACTTTCTCGGGGAACGCGCCGCAAAAGCGCGTCGTGAGAACGGAGGAACAAATGGAAAACGCGGCTAAAAAGCCGATTGCTCTATGGCGTATACTTATAGTGGCGATCCCGTTTGGGGTTCTCGCGCTTTGCTGGCTGTTTTACTTTGTAGCATGGAATATCGGCGGACTCCGGGATATACTGTATATATGCGGCTATGTGGTGATGGCGGGCTCGGCGGCGTTTGTTACGGCGCTGATACCGGCTATCTTTATCAGACCGCTTTCGGGCGGTGTCGGTGTAAGGATATTGTGTCTGACAGCGCGCTTTTTGCTTTTTCTTTTCTTGGCTGCTGTAACTTTTTTTCAATGTATTTTATGTATGGTGGCTTTTTGGGGGTACGGCGTTTGATGAATTGCCGTTTTACCCCTTGACAAAACACACGGAATATGTTAGAATATATGTAATATTTGAAATGCTTTGACGGGAGAAAAAACCGAGGAGACCTTTCAGAGAGCCGTTGGTCGCTGCGAAACGGCAGGTCGGTGCGGATAATAGCTCCTCCCTGAGCAGAGTCGGTGAACGTTTCAGTAGTCGGCTTCGGGTTCTCCCGTTACAGAGAAAACGAGTGGGCGGGCGTTTTTAACGCTCTTCAACGAGAGTGGTACAGTGGACTAAACCCCGCAAGGCGGGCTTTTGCTTCACCTCTTGACAGAGGTGGAGTTTATTTTTTTGAGAGAAAGGATCAACAAAATGAAATACGATTTTGCCGCCATTGAAAGCAAATGGCAGAAGTACTGGGAGGAGCACCGCACCTTCCACGCGGATAACGATTATTCCAAGCCGAAATATTACGCGCTGGTGGAGTTTCCGTATCCGTCGGGCGATGGTCTGCATGTCGGTCACCCGCGCCCGTATACCGCTATGGATATAGTCGCGAGAAAGCGCCGTATGCAGGGGTATAACGTGCTGTTCCCGATGGGCTGGGACGCGTTCGGTCTGCCTACCGAGAATTACGCGATAAAGAATAAAATTCACCCCGCTATTGTAACCAAGAACAACATCGACCGTTTCCGCGGTCAGCTGAAAATGCTCGGCTTGTCGTTCGATTGGGAACGCGAGGTCAACACCACAGACCCGAATTATTTCAAGTGGACGCAGTGGATATTCCTCAAGCTGTTCAAGGCGGGGCTTGCTTACAAAAAGGAAATGAACGTCAACTGGTGTACGGGCTGCAAGGTCGTTCTCGCGAACGAGGAGGTCGTAAACGGCACCTGCGAGCGCTGCCACAGCGAGGTCATTCACAAGGTAAAAAATCAATGGATGCTGAAAATAACCGAGTACGCGCAGAGGCTGCTGGACGATCTGGATTCCGTTGACTATTTCGAGAAGATAAAGACCGCGCAGGCTAACTGGATAGGTCGTTCTACGGGCGCGGAGGTCACTTTCAAGACCACGCTCGGCGATGAGTTGCTGATCTACACAACGCGCTGCGATACGCTGTTCGGCGCGACCTATATGGTAATCTCGCCCGAGCACCCGCTTATCGAAAAGTGGGCGGATAAGATCTCCAATATGGACGCGGTTCGCGATTATCAGGCGGCTGCCGCGAGAAAGTCCGATTTCGACCGCACCGAAATGAACAAAGACAAGACGGGCGTTAAGCTCGAGGGCGTTCGCGCGGTAAATCCCGTGAACGGCAAGGAGATACCGATATTTATTTCGGATTACGTTCTGATGAGCTACGGAACGGGCGCTATTATGGCTGTTCCCGCGCACGACGAGCGCGACTGGGAATTCGCAAAGAAATTTGATCTGCCTATTATAGAGGTAGTCAAGGGCGGGGAGGACGTTCAGAAAGAGCCGTTCACCGACTGCGCTACGGGTATCCTCGTAAACTCCGACTTCCTGAACGGTCTGTCCGTCGAGGACGCTAAGAAGAAAATGATCGCGTTCCTCACGGAAAAGGGGATCGGTCACGAAAAGGTAAACTTCAAGCTGCGCGACTGGGTGTTCTCGCGGCAGAGATACTGGGGAGAGCCTATCCCCGTCGTGTACTGCGAGAAGTGTGGCTGGCAGGCTATCCCCGAAGAAGAGCTGCCGCTGACCTTGCCCAACGTGGAGAGCTATATGCCCACCGACAACGGTGAAAGTCCGCTGTCTACTCTGGAAAGCTTTATCAACACGACTTGTCCGTGCTGCGGAGGTCCCGCTAAGCGCGAGACCGATACCATGCCGCAGTGGGCGGGTTCGTCGTGGTACTTCCTGCGCTACACCGACCCGACCAACGATAAGGAGCTTGCGAGCAAGGAGGCGCTCAAATACTGGCTGCCCGTCGACTGGTACAACGGCGGTATGGAGCATACCACGCTGCATTTGCTGTACAGCCGCTTCTGGCACAAGTTTTTGTACGATCAGGGTGTTGTACCCTGCAAGGAGCCGTACTCGAAGCGCACCTCGCACGGCATGATTCTCGGTATCGACCCGCAGAATCCCGGCAAATTCTGCAAGATGTCGAAGTCGCTGCACAACGTCGTTAATCCCGACGAGGTAATCGCGGAATACGGCGCGGACACTATGCGTCTGTATGAGATGTTCGTCGGTGATTTTGAGAAAGCCGCTCCGTGGCAGGAGAACGGTATCAAGGGCTGCAAGCGCTTTTTGGAGCGTATCTGGAATATGTCGGAGAACCTTAAGGACGGCGACGAGTATTCCGAGAAGCTGCGCTCGTCAATGCACAAGACGGTCAAGAAGGTTTCCGAGGACATTGAAACGCTGAAATTCAACACCGCTATCGCGGCTATGATGGGACTGCTGAATGAGGCTGATGAGGCGGGCGGCTTCAACCGCGCGGAGTTCAGGACGCTGCTTATTCTGCTTGACCCGTTCGCTCCGCATATCGCCGAGGAACTGTTCGAGCGGTTGGGCTTCGGCATTCTCAACGAGCAGAAGTGGGCGGAATACGATGAGAAGCTCACCGTCGACAGCACCGTCGAGCTTGCGGTTCAGGTGAACGGCAAGGTTAAGGCGCGCTTTGACGCCCCCGTTGACAGCGGCAAGGACGAGCTGATAGCAATGGCACTGGCGCTCCCCGAGATAAAGGCGCTCACCGACGGCAAGACGATAGTAAAGCAGATCGCCGTGCCTGGCAAGCTGGTCAATATCGTAGTCAAGTAAGTTAAAATAAGAAAGCGAGCCTTGAAATTCAGGCTCGCTTTTAGTTTTATAATGGTGAATTTACTTTAAAAAACCCTCGATTATCTTTTCCTCCGCCTGCTCCTTGGTAAGCCCGAGGGAGCAGAGCTTCATTATCTGCTCACCCGCGATTTTTCCGATAGCGGCTTCGTGGATCAACTCCGCATCAACGTTCGCGGCGTTTAGGGCGGGCTGCGCGTCGACCTTGCCGTTCTCGGCGATTATCGCGTCGCACGCCGAATGTCCCGTGCAGCGGTTGTTTCCCTCGACTACGCTGTAAAACGCCTGATGAGAATTTCCCCTCGCGACGGAGCGTGAAACCAAGTCCGCGCCGCTGTCCTCGCCCTCGAGCTTAACGTGGAAGTTCGTCACCGCGTCCTCATCGTTGTCGGTCATAATGCGCTCACGGACGATTATTTTCGCGTTTTTGCCGAGCTCCGCGCTGGTCGTGCGCGTAGAACGGTCAACTCCGCCGAGCTGTATGGTGTCCATTTCCAAACGGGAATTCTCCTTTAAAAAGCACTCGGTAACGGGGTCGATCTTCTTCAAGCCCGCGCCGTCTCCCGTGCCGATATGCTTCTCCTTGTACAGAACAGAGGAATTCGGCTCGAGGAAAAAGCGATGTATGCCGTTGTGCCGCGCGTCCTCCTCGCCCTCGTTGTGAACTCCGCAGCCCGCTACGATAACGACGTCCGCGCCCTCGCCGATATAAAAATCGTTATACACCAGATCGTCCACCGCCGTATGCGTAACACACGCGGGGATAAACACCGTTTCACCCTTTGTGAACGGCTTTACGGTTATGTCGATACCGGGCTTGTCGGTCTTTGAGGTTATCGTGATGTTCGCCGAGTTCTGCCGGCCCGCGCACTGCGTGTCCTCGCGGATATTGTACGCGCCCGCAAAGCCCTTTTCCGTGTCGTAATCGGAAATTACTTTCAGCATTTCGCCCGTTATATCATTAAAATTCAAATTCATAAGATCACTCATACCGTCACCCCATTCTCTTGGGGCAAGCACAGGTGTACTCGCCCTGAAGCAGCGCGGGAAGTATCTCCTCACGCTTTCCCGCAATGCGTATCTTGCCGTCCGCGACTACGATTATATTGTCGGCGATCTGCAAAATACGCTCCTGGTGCGAGATCACCACAAGCTCGCCGTTTCCGTTGCCGCGTATCTCCTCGAACGTTTCCACCAGCCGCGAGAAGCTCCAGAGGTCTATGCCCGCCTCCGGCTCGTCGAACACGGAGAGCTTTGCGCTGCGCGCAAGCACCGTCGCTATTTCGATGCGCTTTGCCTCGCCGCCCGAGAGCGCGCCGCTCATTTCGCGGTCGATGTATTCCTCCGCGCACAAGCCGACCTTTCCGAGCAGTCCGCACAGTGCTCCGTGATCCAGACCGCCTCCAGCCGCAAGCTCCAGAAGATCGCGCACGGTCAGCCCCTTGAACCTCACGGGCTGCTGAAACGCGTACGCCACACCCCTTTTGGCGCGTTCGGTGATGTCAAGCTCCGTAATATCCTCGCCGTCGAGCAGTATCCGCCCCGAAGTCGGCTTCTCCACGCCCGCGATAAGCTTCGCGAGGGTAGTCTTTCCGCCGCCGTTCGGTCCCGTGATAACGGTGAGTTTGCCGTCGGTCTTACAGGTTATCCCGTTTATAATAGGCTCGCCGTCGGGCAAGCTCCAATGTAAGTCCTTTATTTCAAGCAAAGTATTGCCTCCTTTTAATATATCGCCAATATAATCTATTATATTGTAGCACATTGCCATTTTTTTGTCAAGATATATTTTGCGCGGAGGAGGCGGGTTTATTACGGAGATCAAATTTCCGCGTAACATTTCGGGAATTTTTAAAACTTATTAAGTGAAAGGAGTAACGTTATGACAAAATTTACGCTCGCCTAGGCTATCGGCAATGTTGACGACAAACAAATAGCAAGGGCGCTGAAATACGGGCGCAGGGCGAACAAGCCGCTTTGGATAGCTCCGCTCGCGGCGTGCCTTATGCCGGCTGTTCTTATCGTGCCGATTGTGAGAAACGGATCTGGTTTGAGATCTCCAATCGACGTTTCGTCCGTTTCCGGCAATCCGAACGATTCGGACGATAAAAATCCCGGCGGCGTGACGAGCCGCGACCCCTCAAAAATGGAGTACAACGGGGATTTTTTCCAATTCGACCACTGCGTTATACGGATAGTTTACGATGAAAACGACCGTATAATCGACCCCGTAAAAGCGGATTGGGACGACTTCACACGCGATACGCTGAGCGCGGCGGATTCTCTTGACGAATTGGAGTTTATCGGCATGGGAAACGTTATCGGCACAGACCCCGAGGCTAGGCTCTATATGATGCCGGGCGGAAATATCCTCGCCGTAAGACCGCGCGTTCTAGAGCCGTATGCCGACGCGGAGGCGATGCTCGCGAAGTATCCCGCAGATTCGATCTTCGAGATATTTACGTTCAAAAAAATCGACCCGTCCGCGAACGAATTCGAGACGGGTACGGATAACAACAGAAACCCTTAACGGGTCACTCTCCGCCGAGCATAATTTCCTTTACCGTGATTTTCCCGATCCTGCGCGCGCAGAAATACATCACGATCTCATAGACAGCCGCGAACGATACCGCGGCAGCGGCAAGCGCGCCGAAGCTGAAATCGAACCCGGGAACATCCTCTACGTCCTTGAACATCACGTCCACCGCGATCTTCAGCAGAAAATACTGATAAAACGTCCCGACCGCGAAGCCGGCAAGCGCCGGGAGACGGTAGCCGCCGAGCACCGCCGAGGAACATTCCTTTCCCGAGTATCCGAAAACGCGCATTATCGAAACGGATTTCGCGTTTGAGCTGACAACGGTCGTGACCGCGATAAATAAGGTCGCGAACGCCAGTACTACGCCTATCATCAGCGTCATAAGCGACATCATTTCACTTGCCAGCTCACCCATGCCGATAGACATCTGAACCATTGCCGAATAGCAGAACGATGCGAACGCTATGAAAAACACGAGCGGCCTGCGGCTTCTTACGGTGATCTTCCGAAGCTCCTTGAGAAACGGAAGATCGCCGTTTGTTTTTACACCCTTGAATTTCCCGTCCGATCTTCCGCGAAGCAGATCCAGAACGGGCGTTTTCATTTTCAGCAGACCATACAGCACCGACAGCAGCGCGAAAACGGCGGTCGGGAGAATTACCAGAAAAGCGAGAAGTTCAGAGTGGAAGCTCGGCTCGAAGTCCGGAAGAAGCCCGTCCTCATTCCGGACGGAATAGAACATCGGCATAAGAATATGTGCCGCCGAAAATCCGAGCGCCGTGCCGAAAAACACGCTCAGCCCGAAACCCCAGAAGCCGCCCGCAATCCGCAGGTTTGAATACCCGAGCGCCTTTAAAATTCCAAGCTCCCGGCGGCGCGAGTCTATGTAATGCTTGATGTAAAACGCCAGCATAACTGCCGAGGTAAGCAGCAGACAGCCGCCGCTTACGGCGCTCACGACTTTTCCCGTCATGACAAGCGCGTCGAAAAGCGGGCGAGCCTGCGCGGTTATCTCATCTTCAATTCCGCGCAGATCAATATTGTAATTCAAAAACAGAGCGCATACAAACACCGCGCACGCGGAAATTATAATTATCCCGATCAGTTTAAAAATGTCCTTTATCCCTATCACCATATTTACCACCCTATCTCATACGCGGTCTTCTGCGTTTCGCTGCGGTATTGCCCGATAATTTTTCCGCTGTTCATTCGTATGACCGTTTTTGCCATTTCGGCTATGTTCGCGTTATGCGTTACCATTATAATTGTGAATTTCAGCTTGTTCTGAAGTTTCCCGATATAGTCTAGAACAGAGCGCCCCGTTTCCTCGTCGAGCGCTCCCGTAGGCTCGTCGAGGAACAGCACCTCGGGCTTTTTCGCAAGCGCTCTCGCGGCGGAAACGCGCTGCTGCTCGCCGCCGCTCAGCTCGTGCGGGAATTTATTGCGCTTCTCCGAAAGCCCGAGCGCGTCTATCACCTCGGCGTAATTTTTATTCCCCGCAAGCTCCGCGCCCATTTTTACGTTTCTGTCGACGGTCAGATTGGGCAGCAGATAATACTGCTGAAAGATAAAGCCGATTTTCCGCTTTCTGAAGGCGGTCAGCTTATCGTCGGAAAGCCCTGAGATATCCTCGCCGTCATAGAGAACGCTGCCGCTGTCGGGGCGCTCCAGACCCGAAACCACGTTCAGCAGCGTGGACTTCCCCGAGCCGGACGCGCCGAGTATCACCGCGAAATCTCCGTCCCCGATATCCAGTGAAACATCCTTTAAGATCTCCGTTTTGTTATCCGCAGAGCCGTATGACTTGCGGATATTTTTTGCTTTTATCATAGCTTTCCCCCTTACGATGTGCCGCGCCTTTCGTTTGCCGCGTAATGATATGGTTCATTTTGCTGAATATAAATTCATTGAATTTATATTCAATATTATAGCACGTTATTCCCGATTTGTCAAGGATCTTTTCGTTTTTATTTTCCCAAAGCTGCTTACCCGACATTTTGAAAAATATTTTTGATTTTTTGTAAAATATACTTGACATTTTGTAAAAGATATGTTATAATCCAATCATGAGGTGATGATATGGCGAAAAACTTACGAATGAAAGCCGCCCGCGCCGCGCTTGATCTGTCGCAGGACGAACTTGCTAAAAAAGTCAAGGTGACGCGGCAGACGATAAGCGCCGTGGAAAACGGCGACTATAATCCTACTATAAATTTGTGCATAGACATATGCAGAGCGCTCGGCAAAACGCTTGACGAGCTGTTCTGGAACGACGGGGGAGGTAATGGAAAATGAGCCTTAAATCATTTGATAAATTCTGCGAGAGATTGATACTCGCGGAACCGGGCAGCGAGAAAGAGATATTTGACGAGCGGCAGAACGTTATGCGCTCGCGGCTGGCGATAGAGGCGCTTTTGATTTATATGGGGCTGACGCTCGTAAACAGTATGGTAACGGAGCTGTTCTATCAGTGGGCGGAGAGCATGATGACGGTAACGCTGCTGTTCATGGTCATATGCCTGCTGTGGTGGGAGATACGGTGCGCGGTCAAGGGCTGTATGCTCGCGGTAAGCGGCAGATACGCGCAAAAAACCTCCGCGGTGATGATCGTTGTTATCGGAGCGCTGAACGGATTTCGTTATGTGTTCGATATCTGCGAGGAGGGCTATTTCGTCACGGACGGAAAGCTCTCGGGAGATTTTGTGTTCGCGCTGTGCTTTCTGCTGATGATAGGCTGCGGAATTTTTATGCTGTGTGTTATGCGGCACGAGGAGAAAAGCAAGGGGGACGAAGAGTGATGAGCCTGAAATCATTTGACAAATTCTGCGAGAATATGATACTCGGGCAGCCGAGCAACAATAAGGAGATCATGGACGAGCGCCAGAAGATCGCGCGGACCCATATATTGGCTGAGACGCTGATAATCTTTTCCGGCTTGTCGTTTATCAGTAACTTTGTAATGGATCTCTGGTATAGGTGGGCGGAGAGCTATGCCTCGCCTATGCTGATCTTCTTTATGATCTGCATGATTTATTTCAATATCCGCTGCTTTGCAAAGGGCTGTCTTATCGGGATAAACGGCGGTAAAGCCATAACATTCACGGCTGTCTACGCGATATTTATGGGCGTGATGATGGGCACGAAATATTTGTTCGGAAACGAGGAGTACCGCAGTCTTTTCGCTGAAGGCAGACTGACGGATGACTTCTGCTTTATTGCGGCTTGGATACTGTTTGTTATATACGGAGTGCTCACGATAATTCTTGCCAAGGTTGATCAGAAGAAGAAAGGAGACGAATAATATGAGCCTGAAGTCATTTGACGATTTTTGCGCGAAGATAGTCAACAACGACCCCACCGTTCAGACCAACAGCATTTAAAAAAAGTTGATATAGTTATAAGCCAGAACTATAACACTTTCTTTACTTACAAAGGGTTTGAAAATGCATTTTTAGATAATTATTGCCAACAACTGATGTAAAATGATGTTTTTTCCATTAGTTTTATATCAAAAGTGTAATGATTTGAAGCGATAACTTTATCAGAATTTTTAAATGCTGTTGGTCTGCCCCACCGTTCCGCAGAAGGATATTTTCGACGAGCGTCAGACCGTCGTGCGTTCGCAGATAACGACAAAGGCGCTGTGGACGTTCGTTATTATGGCGGGGATAAATCTGCTTGTTATGGAGTGCGGACCGCAGTGGTGCGAAAGCTGGGTACTCTCTACGGCTCTCTTCGGCGCGGTCGCGTATCTGTATTGGGTCTGCGCGAATGCCCGGCGCGGCACGCTGTTCGGCGTAAACGGTACGGCGACCATAGCCTCGCAAGCGGGTTTCCTCTTTGGCGACGCAGTCATTCTGCCTGTTGCGATAATGATGGACAAGGACAACAGCGATTTTCTCGAACACTTTTTTGTCCGCAACGGTATGGTGTCCGAGTATTTCGCGGCGACGCTCGGCTGTGTTCTTATGCTGACAGCCGGTATCGTTATGGCGGTAAGCATAGGAAATTACAGAAAAAAGGAAAAGGCAGCGGAGGCGGACAAGAAAAATGACGATAAGTAACGTATGGGATACGGTCTGCGCACTGCTGAACGTCAGACTGGTAATTATATGGGTATTGGAAATGCGTTCGCATACTTTTATGTAAACATGACCGCCGCCGAAAGCACATTCGGCGGCGGCTTTTTTCGTTCATCGGCGTTTTCGGAAAAGCTTGCGCCGTGCTTTGTGCAAAATTACTAATTTTCCGGCGATTATTTGTACTTATGATGTTAAATTCAACATAAAATACACTTGATTTATTCCGAAAAATATTGTATAATAAGGTTATAAAAAAGTTTTTACCTAATTGCGAGGAGTATGTGCTATGGATATCAATAATCTTACATTGCTTGATGTTATAGATCTGGGAACGCTTCAGTCGCTTCAGGACGCGTTTGCCGACGCTACGGGAATGGCGGCGCTTGCCACCGACGCTACGGGCGCTGTGACTCATCTGAGCAACCCGACCGAGTTCTGTATGAACCTTACGCGCAAATCGTCGATAGGCTGCGAGCGCTGCAATAAGTGCGATCTTCAGGGCGGCTCGGAGGCTTCGCGCACGGGCAGACCGTCGGTGTATTTCTGTCACGGAGGTCTGGTCGATTTCGCCGCGCCGATAATCGTAAACGGAAAGCATATCGGTTCGCTCATCGGCGGACAGGTGCTGACCGAGGAGCCGGACGACAATAAGTTCCGCAGAATAGCCGCCGAGATAGGCGTTGACCCGAACCGTTATGTAAGCGCGGTACATAAGGTCCCTATCGTTCCCAAGAAGCAAATAGACGCGGCGGCAAATCTGCTGTATCAAATGGCGAACGCGCTGTCCGACGTAGGATATCAGCGCGCTCTCGCACAGAGCCAGTCAGAGCGCGACGAGTCTATCGTCGCGGAGATCAACGAACGCTTTACGGACATCAACGCGCAGACCGACGAATCCGTAGCCGCTATAAAAACGCTGGCGGACAGCTTTAAAATGATAAAGGACGCTGCCGCGGCTTCCGCAAAGGCTGTCGAGAGCACCGACAACATAATCAAGACCATAGAAAACGCATCTACGCAGCTGACTCTCATAGGCTTCAATGCTTCTATCGAGGCTAAAAGAGCAGGCGCGGCGGGTCAGGGCTTTAACGTTATCGCGCAGGAGGTTCGTACTCTCTCCGACAAGAACACCAAGCAGACAGGCGAGATAGAGAAGACCCTCAACGGCATCAAAAAGGCAATGAAGGACATAAACGAGCAGATCAACGGAGTTCACTCCGCAATAGAGCAGAATAAGTCCGTAATCGAAAAGCTGCGTTCAATGCTTGAGGACGTAAATATGCTGATCTCCAAGATCAAGTAAACGCGCATTTTCCGCATCCTTGCGGATATCTATATTATATAATGAAAGGAATGTTTTGCAATGAATCGTTTTATTCTCAATGAGACCTCGTATCACGGAAAGGGCGCTCTCGCCGCTATCCCCGACGAGGTAAAGGGCAGAGGCTTCAAGAAAGCATTGGTTTGCTCCGACCCCGATCTCATCAAGTTCGGCGTTTCGGCAAAGGTGACGGATATCCTCGACAAGGAGGGGCTGTCCTATGCTATGTTCTCACAGATCAAGCCCAACCCCACAATTAAGGACGTTCAGGCTGGGGTCGCCGCTTTCAAGGAGAGCGGCGCGGACTACATTATCGCGATAGGCGGCGGCTCGTCCATTGACACGGCAAAGGCTGTCGGGATCATTATCAACAATCCCGAGTTTGCTGACGTGAGAAGTCTGGAGGGCGTTGCTCCCACGAAAAAGGCCTCCGTGCCGATAATCGCCGTTCCGACAACAGCGGGCACGGCTGCCGAGGTAACGATAAACTACGTTATCACCGACACCGAAAAGAACCGCAAGATGGTCTGCGTCGATCCGCATGATATCCCGATAATCGCGGTAGTTGACCCCGATATGATGAGCACTATGCCCAAGAGCCTTACGGCGGCTACCGGTATGGACGCGCTCACCCATGCAATCGAGGGCTATATCACCAAGGGCGCGTGGACGCTTTCGGATATGTTCCACCTCAAGGCTATCGAGATAATCTCGAATTCTCTGCGCGGCGCTGTAAACAACGAGCCGGAGGGGCGCGAGGGCATGGCTCTCGGTCAGTATGTTGCGGGAATGGGCTTCTCCAACGTCGGTCTGGGTATCGTACACTCCATGGCGCACCCGCTCGGAGCGCTCTACGATACGCCGCACGGCATCGCCAACGCGATAATCCTGCCGACCGTTATGGAGTACAACGCTCCCGAAACTGGCGAAAAGTACCGCGATATAGCAAAGGCTATGGGCGTTAAGGGCACGGAGAATATGTCTCAGGAGGAATACAGAAAGGCGGCTGTCGACGCCGTTAAACAGCTCTCCAAGGACGTCGGGATCCCCGATAACCTCAAGGACATCGTAAAGCCCGAGGATATCCCGTTCCTCGCACAGTCCGCGTTTGACGACGCTTGCCGTCCCGGTAATCCCAGAGATACCTCCGTTGAGGAGATCACCGAGCTTTACAAGAAGCTGCTTTAATTACGGCTTAAATAAAAACGTTCCGCGGCGGTCATTCGCCGCGGAATTTTTGTGTTTCCCGACGCTATTCACCCAAACCGCCAAAGCGCATATAATGTGCTGTAAGACTAATATCTTCGGGAGGGGTAGTTATGAGAATACTGTTTATCGGCGGTGACAAGCGAATGAATTACGCGGCGGATAGGCTGTCCGCAAAGCATACCGTTGAACGGCTGGGGCTTGGAGAACTTGCCGCGCCCAACGGGAAATTCGGGGCGGTCGTTCTGCCGCTGCCGCTCACGAAAAACGGTAATGACATTGCCGCTCCGCTTTCGCATAAGCCGCTTACGTTTAACGTTATTTCGGAATTTGCCGATAAAAACGCCGTTATTTTAGCCGGCGGAGAATGTTCGGCATTAACTAAAATCTGCACCGAAAACGGCTTTACGCTCGTCAACTATTTCGCTGAGGAATCGCTTACCTTAAAGAACGCGGCGCTCACTGCCGAAGCTGCCTGTGCGCTGCTCTCGCAAAGCACGGACGGCGCTCTTCTCAGCTCACGGACGCTGATCACGGGTTATGGACGTATAAGCAGAATGCTGACGCACAGGCTTGCCGCGAACGGCTCGGCCGTCACCGTTGCTGCAAGACGCGCCGAGCAGCGTACCCTCGCGGAGCTGGACGGCTTTTCGGCGGTTCATACGGCGCAATTGGGCGAGGTCATCGAACGGTATGATTTTATCGCAAACACCGTTCCGTATGAGCTTTTCACCGCCGCCGACTTTGAAAAAGCAAAGCGCGGCGCGGTGTTCATGGAACTCGCAAGTCTGCCGGGTCAGCCCTCTAAGCCGCTTGCCGAGAGCGCAGGGGTACAATATATTTACGCTCCCGGGCTGCCGGGAAAATATTCTCCGAAAGCGGCGGGGGAAGCTATCGCCGATACCGTAACGGATATCCTTTCAAAATAACCGGAAATACCGCGCTTTTGCGCGCCCAATAACAATTACACGACTGTGAAAGGATAGATCATGAGCGATATAGAGAAGCTTTCGGGGCTGCGCGTGGGATTCGCGGTCTGCGGTTCGTTCTGTACGTTCGCCAAGGTTTTCGACGAGCTGGAGGAGCTGGTTTCCCTCGGCTGCGAGATCACCCCGATAATGTCACATAACGCGTATACATTCGATACGCGCTTCGGCACGGCGCAGCAGCACGCCGCGCGGCTGTACGAGATAACGGGCAGAACGGTGCTTCACGAGATCACCGCCACAGAGCCCGTAGGACCGAAAAAGATGTTCGACGTGCTGGTGGTAGCGCCCTGTACGGGGAATACGCTGGCAAAACTGGCGCTGGGGATAACCGATACACCCGTCTGCATGGCGGTAAAAAGTCATCTGCGAAACCAGCGCCCCGTGGTGATAGCGGTTTCCACAAACGACGCGCTTTCCGCCTCGGCAAAGAACATAGGAACGCTTCGGAACTACAAGAATTTCTACTTTGTTCCGATGTTCCAGGACGATTGTTACGGCAAGCCGTTTTCGATGATAGCGGATTTCAAAAAGATCCCCCAGACGATCCTTGAAGCGCTGGATGGCAGACAGGTTCAGCCGATGTATGCCGTTGAGGGCAAATAAACGCAAAGCGGCGGCATTTTAACGGTGCCGCTGCTTTTTTTATTCCGTGTTGACGATACGCGTGTAGCGCCGAAGCGGATATTCTCCGTCGTGAGCCTCTCCCGCGAAATATTCCGACATCGCGCCCGCCGTTGTGATACGCACGACGCCGCTTCGGGCTAAGATATCCGAAAGCTCCGCGCGATCGGCATCGGCGCAGATAAGCCCTGCGGTCTGGAGGTAATTCTTCTTTCGGCGAAGCACGGGAAGAATTTCGCGTCGCGGAAGCTTCTTCACGAGAACATTGCACAGCATATCCGACAATTCAAGCTCGCTGTCCGCAGATATCGTCAGCGAACAGCCCCTGCCCTTGTACACGCACGGAACGGGCGCTCCGCCGAGAATATCCTCCAGCATATCGGTATAGCGCAGCAGCGACGAATGAGCTCTTCCGCCTATTGAAACGGAACTTCTGCGCCCGACCTCGCGTTCGAGAATCGGCAGAAATTTCCCGCAGAAATTCTCCAGATCGCCGTCACATTCGGTATCAATATAAATTACCTGGCATGAGCTGCACAGCAGTCCCTTTGTTGCCGCGATATGCTCCGCCAGCGCCGTCAATTCGCGTTCCCTGTCGGAATATCCCGAAATATACGCAAAGCTGAGCTTGTGCCCCCACTCGATAAGCTTTGCGCCCGCGGGAGCAAGCGCTCTTACCGCCGTGACAGCCTCATCGCCGCCCCATACCGCTATACCGTCCGACAGTGCCGCCATTTTCCGCATTGCGTGAACATCCGAGGAGGGCGTGTCGAAAACGTAGATAAAATCGGCGAGCACCGGCTCGTATTCTATCAGCTTGGCGATTATCTCCACGGACAAGCCGTTATCAGCTTGGGGAAGCTTCAGAATATTCACGTTTCCCGTTAGCAAGCCCTCCGCAAGGCTGAACGCGGGCAGTCCGTCCATATTCCCGGCAGCTATATGGAATATCACGCCGAGCGGCATTATACGCGCTTTTATGCCGTTTTTCGAAAGCTCCGATTCATCGGGCGAAGCAGCTCCAAGCTCCGTTTTCAGCTTGTATTCAAGAAATCTGCGGCTGAGCATTTCCGCCGCCATTGTCTTATAGTGCGCGGGGTCGTCAACAGGCAGCGCGTTTATTATATCGTCGAAAGCTCCGCGCCCGATCTCGCGCCCCAGCCTGTCTATCGCGGAGATCACCGTTTCGGCGGAAAGGGTTTTCGCGGCTAATGTTTCGTTAATGCGTTTCTCCGCTTCGGAGAGGATCTTGTCCTGCTGCTCGGACGGGTAAATTTTTCCTTGGGCGATGATCATAACCTCTCCCCTTTCAGCGCCGAGACCGTTTCCGACAATATTTCCGAAGCGCCCGCCGCGCAGGTCTTTATGCTGTCGGGGGCTACTCTGCCGATTATTTCAAGATACGGCGTTTTTATTCCGCAGCCGCACTCTGCGCCGTCGTGAAGCACCCCGAGATCGTCCGTCATTACGCTTAATATCGGCGTTGCGCATATCATCGGAGTTATCAGATTGACAAGCCCGACCTCGCCGTTTTCGAGCGGAGAAAAGTCGTCGCAGTCGCGGATAATCACGCGGCTGTATACGGGAATATGGAAGTGATGATTAGTGCAGTCGGTGTACATTAAAGGGTGTTCGACCGCGCCGAAAAACTCTACAATATCCTTGTCCGCGATACCGAGGACTTTTTCGGCAAGCCGATAAAATGTTTCCTTATCCGCCTGCTCGGCGTAAAATTGCTTCCAGCCGCCGCCGAGCAATATCTTCGAGCGCTTGGGGAGTTTAACGGAAATGCCGCGCCGCTCCATTTCCCTGAGCAGAAAAAAGGTATACGCGGGAAATCCCATAAACCTTACGGGAGCGCGCTTTTTAGCGTATTTTTGAACCGCGTTGATTATCCCGTCAAAGTCGGGCGAATATTTGCCGTCCCTGAATTTGAGAATGTATTTCCGGCTGATACACGGCGTGAAAAACGTCGCGCCGAACGCGGTTTTCGTTATCGCAGTGCGGTTGCCGCGGTGCGGCTGGTAGCCCATAACGATATAGCGGCAGGGTATCGGCGAAAACAGTCTGCGGTGCCCGCCGATCTTCAGCACCATTTTCAGACCGCAGAACAGCCCGCCCGCGTCGAAGCCGATCTCGCTGAACCGACCGCTCGTGCCCGAGGAGGTGGCTTTTATTAAAATTCTTCGGCTCGGCATGGAGAACATTCTGCGGCGCTTGAACAACAAGGTCGGGATAAACGGCAGCTTCGCGAGATACTCCGAAAGCGGCTTTTCGGAAAGAAGCTCCGTTTCGCCGAAATTCAGTCCGTCGAGTATTTTACGGTATTCGGGGCAATGCGTATAGTGGAAAAGAGCGTTTTCGCGGACGGCGTTCAGGAAAAGCGCGTCCGTGTCGGTATCGTAGGGTCGCTTTGATGAGAATAGCTTTCGTCGGAATTTCATAGACAGTCCTTTCGTATATGCCAAAGCGTTTGAGTAATTAAGCTATATCCATTATACCACGTCGGCGCGCGAAAGTCAACCGAGGATTACCCTTGCAAAAAACCGAAAAATATATTATAATATAAGCAGCATATTTTATTTCCCTCCTGCGACCCCGCGAGTTAAAAACCGTACTTAATTAACGAGAGGGGGTGCGGCAATGGACGATTCGTCTATAATCGAGCTGTATTTCGGGCGCGACGAGCAGGCTATCCGCGAGACCGCGGCGAAATACGGCGGGCTGTGCTTTCGGGTGGCGAACAATATTCTCGGCTGCCGCGAGGACGCCGAGGAGAGCGTCAACGACGCGTATCTCGCCGTCTGGAACGCTATCCCGCCCGCGAAGCCCGACAATCTGCGCGCGTTCGTCTGCAAGGTCGTGCGCAATCGGTCGCTGAAGCGTCTGGAATACAACACCGCGAAAAAGCGCCTTTCGGGAACGCTGATACCGTTTGCGGAGCTTGAGGAAATGCTGACGGACGGAAGTCCTCCGCCCGACGTTTCCGCCGAGGAGCTGGGCAAGCTTATCGGCATATTCCTGAACACACAGTCCGCGGACGCGCGGTGCGTGTTCGTACGGCGGTACTGGTACTTCGACAAGGTGTCGGATATCGCGAAGCGGTATTCATTCGGCGAGAGCAAGGTAAAAACTCTGCTCAGCCGCACGAGGAACAGGCTGAAAAAGTTTCTTATCGAGGAGGGTTATAATATATGAGGTGCGATTTTTTGGTTGAGGCGGTCGGCAATATCGACCTGTCAATAATTGACGAGGCGGAAAATTACAGACCTAAAAAGAAAAATCATTCGTGGATATGGGCGGCGGCTTCGGCGGCGTGTCTGTGCTTTGCGGTTATGATTATTTTTTCGCGTTCTGTCGACAGAATCAATACCAACAATTGCCTTAAAGGTCAGCTTGCCGCCGTACCCGCACACGGGTATGTCGATTACCGCGAAACAGCCGAAAAAGGAAAGGTCACGATAACGGACGAGCTTAAAGCGCAGTTTGACGAATGTAACGAGCCGCCCGTTTTATTCGGCACGGACGATATGTGCCGATACATTTTTCCCGTACACATAACAGACGCGGACGGCGCGAGCAGATTTCATTTATACAAAGCGTGTCTTGAGCCGCTGGATCTCGGCGAGAGCAAAATTGAGGATTTTCTGCGTGACGGAACGCTTATGCTTACAAAAAAGCAGATATATTCCCTTAAATGCCCCCCGACGTGTACGGTAATAATCGCGCCGTCGATGATATTTCTCAACAAAGAATATCTTGATACGGTCACGCTTGACAAAATCGACGTGCGCGTATATCAGGGTTCGTGGAATTACGCTCTCGGCGATGATCTGAATGAGCAGGACGGGTCGGACAGGGAGATAAGGCGTATCAAGGAATTTTTCGACAAATACGCGGAGGATAACAAAATACCCCGCGAAAGCATTACGGAGTATTCCGAAAGCACGGGAGTATTCCGCGCAAGGCTTGATAAGGAAACTATCTCGCGGCTTCTCGCCGACGAGCGCACGGAAATGGTCTGCATGATAACGGACGGATAAGGAGAGCTTATGAGCAACATCATCTGGTTTGACAAAGAGGGCGATCTGACAAATTGGGAGAGCCAATGCCTGCCGATAGGCAACGGCTGCCTCGGCGCGTCGATGTTCGGCGGAGTGCGGCGCGAGCGCATAGTGCTCAACGAAAAGAGCCTGTGGGCGGGAGGTCCCTGCGAAAACCGCCCCGATTACCGCGGCGGCAATAAGCGCGGACGTTACAAGTACGTCGCCGAGGTACAAAAGCTACTCGCGGAGGGCGATTACAAGGGCGCCGCAAAGCTTCTCCCCGAGCTTACGGGCGACGGCGATTTCGGAACGTATCTGCTGCTGTGCGACGCGGTTATTGACTTTGAATTGCCGAACGGTGAAATTAAGGATTACGCGCGGCGGCTCGATCTTGATAAGTCGCTGTACTCGTGCGAATTCACGGTCGGGGAGGTTCGGTATGTGCGGGAGGCTTTCGCGAGCTATCCCGACAGAGTTATCGCGTTCCGTTTCTCGTGCAGTGAAAAGATGAGCTTCACTCTGAAACCGGAGAAAACTCACCCCTCGAAAATTTTCGCGGAGAACGGCACGCTCGTATATAACGGCGCTGTCGCGGACAACGGAATGAGATTTGACGCGCGGTTTAAAGTCGTTACCGACGGGGAGCTTGAAATCTCCCCGGAGGGCATTTCGGTGCGCGGCTCTGCCGAAACGGTAATTTATTTCACCGCCACGACCGATTACAAGATGAAATACCCGAACTACCGAAGCGGAATTGCTCCTGAATCCGTGACTAAGCCGCTTGTTGATTCGGCAGCCGAAAAGGGTTGGGACAGCCTTTACAGCGCGCATTACTCGGACTACTCCGCGCTTTATGACCGCGTAACACTGCAAATCAACAACGAGCAGGCAGACCTGCCCGCCGATAAGCTGCTCACGGCTTACCGCAGCGGTGAACGCGCGGCGATGAACCGTCTGGAAACGCTCTACTTTCAATACGGGCGGTATCTGCTGATATCCTCGTCGCGCGAGGGCGCGCTCCCCGCGAATTTGCAGGGAGTGTGGAACGAGAGCAACACGCCGCCGTGGTGCTGCGATTATCACATCAATGTCAATTTGCAGATGAACTACTGGGGCGCGTACAACACCAATCTCGCGGAGACCGCGCTGCCGCTGATAGATTTTCTGGACAGTCTGCGTGAGCCGGGGCGCGTCACGGCGGCGAAGTATTACAATATCGTTTCGGACGAAGACAATCCCGAAAACGGCTGGACGGCGCATACGCAATGCTCGCCGTTCGGGTGGACAGCTCCGGGGTGGGAATTTTATTGGGGCTGGTCGACTGCCGCCGTGGCTTGGCTTATGCAGAATATTTGGGAATACTACGAGTTCACGGGCGATAAGAAAATTCTCCGCGAAAGGATTTTCCCGATAATGCGCGAGAGCGTCCGCTTTTATACGCAATGGCTTATATACGACGAAAAGCAGGATCGGCTTGTTTCGTCGCCTACGTATTCGCCCGAGCACGGTTCCGTCACCGTCGGGAACACCTATGAGCAGAGCCTTATCGAGCAGCTTTTCATTGATTTTCTCGCGGCTTCGGAGGAACTTTCCGAGGAAGGCAAGCTGCAAAGTGAAGTCCGCGAAATGCTGCCGAAGCTGAAGCCGTATCATATCGGGAAAACGGATCTGCTTAAAGAATGGTTTGAGGAGGACGATACTGATTTTGACCGTTCGCAGATACAAAAAAATCATCGTCACCTCTCGCACCTTATGGGCTTATACCCTGGAAAGCGGATAAACTCGCGGACGCCGGAGCTTATGCGTGCGGCTGTAACGTCAATGAACGACCGCGGCGACGAATCCACGGGCTGGGCAAGGGCGCACAGACTGAACCTATGGGCGCGGACGGGCGACGGTGAACGCGCATACAAGCTGCTTCGCGGACTGCTCTGCGACTGCACGTTTGAAAACCTCTGGGACTTCCATCCGCCGTTCCAGATAGACGGAAACTTCGGCGGCTCGGCGGGGATCGCGGAAATGCTGCTGCAAAGTCACGAGGGAGTTATTCGGGTTCTGCCGTCGATTCCCGCGGAGTGGAAAAGCGGAGCGTTTTCGGGGTTGTGCGCGCGCGGCGGATTTGCGGTTGACGCTGAATGGGAAGACGGCGCTGTTACGGCGCTTCGCGTTATAGCGAAAAACGGCGGCGAATGTACGGTAACATTCCCGACTGCAAACGGCGTAAAAACATTAAAGCTGTCGCTTGAAGCAAACGGCGGCGGCTCGTGGAAACAGGATTGAAGCGCCAATTGCTTCGTCATAAAGTAAAAAGGCTGTGCGGTCATCTGCATAGCCTTTTTAAATGCGGGATATATTGACAAGCTCTAAAGCTCGTCAACGGAAAACGTTACATTTGCAAGACCGTGATAATAATTTACGGTCTCGGCGGTAAACTTGTACACGCAGTAATCTTCATCGTCAACGCCGCCGGGATAGTACATCTCGTCGCCGTTATGCCAGAGCATCGCTTTAGTGTCATGATCGGTGCAGACCTCGATAGTTCCCGTAAACATAGCGCCCTTAAACTCGCGCTCGTGACAGTAGTACACGCACGCTTTCGGATTTTCCTTAAACTGCGCGGCGCGCTTGCTGCTGAGATTGGTGGAAAAGTACTGCACGCGCATATCGCCGTGCTCGGCTACCAGCATTGCCTTTATCTGCGGAAAGCCCTCCGCGTTCACGGAACCGACGTATGCGACGCTGCACCTGTCGCGCAGCCCGCGGATATCCGTTTTAATTTTTGCGTCCATTTTCATTCTCCTTTTCGATAAGATTTTCAAGAATTTTCCCAAGCCCCTTTTCAAAGGCGAGTATTTCGTCATCGCTGAACCCATTGTAAAAAACCTCGCTCATCATCGCCGAAACGCGCTCGTATTTTTCGCGGAGAGCCTCGGCGCTTTCGGTAAGGCAAATCCTCACCGCCCGGCGGTCGCCGCCGTCGGGTTCACGGCGGATATGCCCCGATTTCTCCAGCCTGTCGAGCATACTCGTGAGCGTCGTTTTCGCAAGCCCCGTCTTTTCCGAGAGCGCGCTTATCGGTATATTGTCCGTTTCCCACAATACGAACAGTATCCGCCCCTGCGCCCCGTTGAACTCGCTTATCCCGTTTTCGTCCAGCATTCGCTCGAACACGCGCCCCTGTATCTGCTTCACCTTGCTGATAAGAAACCCTCCGTTTGTCCTCTCCAACAATTTTCGCACCTCCTACCATATAGTATAATACTATATAGTACTTTTGTCAATACCTTTTCCGAAAAAACCGCAAAAAAACGCGGCAGCATATTTAAATGCGCCGCAGCCGTTATTCTATCAAAAAGGACGAGTAAGAAATAACTTGAAACATCGTCCAGTATATCACGGGATCGGAGAGCATAAGCACGGCGCGTTCGGCGGCGGGAGTGTCCTCCTCCTGAACCTTGAACACCTGAAACACCACAAAAAACACTCCGAAAAACAGATAGTAAAACGCGTAGAGAACAGGCTCGCTTATCAGATTCAGAAAACTCAGCCCGACGTAAGCGACGCCAAAAAATATCAGCCGCTTTTTAAGATACCTTTCGGTGTGAATGTTCCGCGAAAGGGTAAGCAGAACGGGCAAACCGCAGCCGAATATCAGAGCCGAGCCGTAGCTTATCGGGCGGCAGAAATTCTCCGCCAAAAAGTTCACGCCGCCGGAAAGCTCGGAGAAAAACCGCACTATTACCCAAAGCGCGCACAGTCCCGGGAAGAACAGCGACTTAATAAGCTCGACTCTTAGGAAATCCTTCATTACGCTCTCCCTTTGCGCCCGACCGCCAAATCAGCAGCCGAGCAATTCCTCGTAGATATCCGCCTTGTTGATAAGCTTCGGCAGTCTGCTGCTGCCTGCGCCCTCGATGTCGAAGATGTAGGTGCGCGCGAGATCCTCCCGTGTGCCGTCCTCCAGCACGCCGTAGCCCGTAAACTTTATCGTGAGCCGCGTTTTGGTATACTCCACCTCTGGGTCAAGTCTTGCCCTGTTATTATATTTGCGCGCAACAAAAAACGCGTAATCGTTCAGCGGTGCCTGCACCTCGTAATAGCAGTCGTACAAGTCTTCCGTCCAATTGTTCGCGTACCAGAAGTCGGGGTAATTTACACCATATCCGTTTGCCGCCTGCATCTCCTCTGTGCTTTCGTCATCTCCGCTGCGTGCGGAACCTATCTGATAATTATCGAAATGCGGTATGGTTATATCGTACATATACGCTCCGAACGCCCCGCCGCCCAGCACCAGCACAGCGCCGAAAAACGTGGATAAGATTATCAGTATCACCTTTTTCATATTCACACCTCCCTGAGTCCGCTGAACGGGATCTCTCCGTCATAAACCACAAGCGAGCTTGCAAGTTCAATTACCCTCTCCTCGGATAAAGCGCCGCTGAGCGTGAAGATGTAATCCTCGCTCTCCCAGAACAGGTACGACTGCATACCGTAGAAACGCTCGCGCGTGATAAAATACGCCTGACCGCCGTTCACCGTAAGCGTCTTGTAGGTAACATAATCCATATCGGCAGACTCAAACTTAAACGTCTCCTTGGTACGCTGATCAAGAGATATCGTCTTTGCCATATACAGCTCGTCGTTTTTCGGCGCATACATATCGCCGTTTTCATCGGGCTCAAACGGAGCGGGGAAATACTGCGATGACACCCCTATCCCATAATTGTAGTTGTAGTCGGAGATACTGATCTGGTTCATGGGAAAACCGTCGAGTATATATGCCGTTTCAACAGTCTTCGGACAGTCCTCGGTATCGGCGGCGGTAAACAGTTTTGTAGGAAGCCCCAAACGCTTTGACTGCACAACATTAAATCCGCTCGACACCGCCCCCGCGAGCGTTCCCGCCGCGAACAGCGCCACCGCGGCAGCCGCGGCGACGATCACCTTGACGAACCGCAGCCTCGGACGCTTTTTGATCTTGCCCGGATTTTCGGAAACATTCTTTGACAATTTGATCATCTCACTTTCAAATTCCGCGGAGAACTCGTGCTCCGCGTTCTCATAACGCCCAATATCCTTTTGCATAGCATGTTCGAGCGCTTTTTTCAGATTATCCATAAAATCACCCCTTATGTACTACCCGAAATAGCTTTCCTTTTGCAGAAACTCGGATATTTTCTTCCGTGCGCGCTTAACGCGCGACTTGGCGTTTTCATAGGTTATCCCGAGAAGCTCCGCCGCGTCGCGCAGCTTAAGCTCCTCGCAGACCGTAAGGTACAATATATCGCGATATTTTTCGGGGAGCGACATAAGAGCGCGCTCCAGCGTTTCCACGCCCTGCGCCGCCAGAAATTCGTCCTCGGTGCTCACGCCCGAGGAGACCTCCGCGTCGTCGATATCCTCCTCGATATGCCGCTTCCGCAGCACGTTGAAGCAGATATTACGGGTTATTACGGCAGCAAAGTTCCGAGCCTGCGGGCTGTCCTCGTCGGTTATTTTGTCAAGATTTTCCGCCAGCCGGAAAAACGCGTCCTGAACGGCGTCCTCGGCATCCTGCTCATTTTTCAGAATATCGCACGCTATCCCGAACATGAGTTTTCTGTAATTTTTGTACAGCTTGTCGAAATCCGCCATTTCATCACCCCCTCGTATATAATAACACAAAAATTTCCCTTTGGGGGCAGAATTTTCAAAAGGTAAGGCGGAACATTCGCTCCGCCTTACCGCTATTTACTTTTAACGTCAGATGTCGTTATGCTTTGAAAGCAGCATACGGTCGTTGTTCAGCGCCGTTCCGCTTGCCTGCTCAAACTTCTCGAGCAGCATATCAACGGTGAGATTTTTCTTCTCCTCGCCCTTTACGTCGTAGATTATCCGCCCTGCGTTCATCATAACAAGACGATTTCCGTGCTTTATCGCCGCCGCCATATTATGCGTTACCATCATAGCGGTAAGATGATTTTCCTCGATTATCTTGTCGGAAAGCTCCAGAACCTTTGCGGCGGTTTTCGGGTCGAGCGCCGCCGTGTGCTCGTCGAGCAGCAGAATATCGGGCTTTTTCAGCGTTGCCATAAGCAACGTAAGCGCCTGCCGCTGACCTCCCGAGAGCAGTCCGACCTTGGAGGACATTCTATCCTCAAGCCCGAGACCGAGCGTTTTCAGCAGCTCGTGATACTCCTCGCGTTCCGCGCGGGTAATTCCCCATTTCAGTCCGCGCGGATTTCCTCTGCGCTTGGCAAGAGCAAGGTTCTCCTGAATTTCCATAGTCGCCGCCGTACCCGTCATGGGATCCTGGAATACTCTCCCGATAAACGCGGCGCGCTTATGCTCGGGAAGTCCGACAACGTTTTTGCCGTTAATTATGATCGAACCGCTGTCTATCGGCCACACGCCCGCGATCGCGTTCAGCGTAGTGGATTTTCCCGCGCCGTTGCCGCCGATTATCGTCACGAAGTCACCCTCGTCGAGCTTTATCGAAACGCCGTCGAGCGCCTTTTTCTCGTTGATCGTGCCCGAGTTGAAGGTCTTTCTCACATCAATAAGCTCAAGCATCCTTTGACGCTCCTTTCTTCGCGGAGTTTTTGGCGGCTCTGCCGTAGGAATTTTTCGAGGCGCTCCTGATATACGGCACAGCAAGGAAGATAACGACTACGACCGCCGAAAACAGCTTATTGTAGGTGGAATCAAGACCTATCTGCATTACGATCTGCAATACAAGGTAGTAAATGATACCGCCGAACGCCGTAAAAGCGAGTCTTGCAACAAAGTTGAAGCGCTTTCCCAGAATAGCCGAGCCGAGCACCTCGCCGATAATAACGGCAGCCAGACCGATAACGATCGCGCCTCTGCCCATATTTACATCAGCGAAGCCCTGATACTGCGCGAGCAGTCCGCCCGCAAGCCCCACCAGACCGTTGGAAAGCACCAGCGCGATAACCGTCGACTTCTTGGTGTTGATGCCCTGCGCTCTCGCCATATTGGAGTTGCAGCCCGTCGCGCGGATAGTAAAGCCGTATTCCGTGCCGAAGAACCAGTACAGCGCCGCTATAAGCACTGCAACAATCAGCACACACTTTCCGACCTCCCAGCCATACACCGCGAAGCCGCCGCTCACCGCGACTCTTCTCGATGACAGCAGCAGCGAAAACTTGTCCACACTTATGGATTTATTCGCGCCGCCGAGTATGGCAAGGTTGACGGAATAGAGCGCGATCTGGGTGAGTATTCCCGCGAGTATCCCGGGAATACCAAGCAGAGTGTTCAGAAGCCCCGTTATCAGCCCCGCAAGGCAGCCCGCCGCAAACGCCGCGGCAAGCGCTATCCATACGGGAACGCCGTTCAGGATAAGCATAAGTGCGACCGCGCCGCCCGTTCCGATAGAGCCGTCGACCGTAAGATCGGGGAAGTCAAGTATTTTATAGGTGATATACACGCCGATCGCCATTATTCCCCAGATTAGTCCCTGAGAGATAACTCCGGGAAGCGCGTTTCCGAATTGCGTCAACTCGCTCTGCAAAATGCTAAGCAGATTCATCTTGTTTTCTCCTATCGCCGAAACGTATCCGTTTTAAATCAACGGGGAACGGAACTCCGCTCCCCATTGCTTGTGTCTTTATGCCGTTAATTACTCAATTGCGGTGTAGCCGTCGGGAACGGTTATGCCAAGCTCCTTGCATATCTCCGCGTTGTACTTCTTGGTAGTGTCGGAGTAGCCTATCTCCATTTCGCCGGGGTTCTTGCCGTTCGCAAGGATCTCATACGCCATAAGACCCGCGTTGTAGCCCATGCTCTCGTAGGAAATGGAAAGCGTAACGGTACCGCAGCCGCCGCAGATACCCTCCTCGCCCGCAACAACGGGAACCTTTGCGGGAACTACCACGTTCTTAACGGTCTCAGCCGCGTTAGCAAAGGTGTTGTCGGTCGGAATG
Organism: uncultured Ruminococcus sp.; assembly: GCA_964458395.1. Taxonomy (GTDB): domain Bacteria; phylum Bacillota; class Clostridia; order Oscillospirales; family Ruminococcaceae; genus CAG-115. The sequence continues at coordinate 13,217 of CAYWIP010000007.1, read as the reverse complement.
TAAATTACGTCGCACTTGTCGCCGACAGCCGCCTGCGTCTGAGCTTGTATCTCGTTGGAATCGGCAACGGTGTATTCCTTGCACTCTATGCCGTCATTCTCCAGCTCCTGCTTAATTATCTTAGCCTGATAATCGGAATTCGGCTCAGCGGAGCAGTAGAGGATACCGACCTTCTTTGCTTCGGGGAATATCTCAACGATCATATCCTCCTGCTCTGCGAGGGGAGCAAGGTCGGAAGCGCCGGTAACGTTCTTGCCTTTCCACTCGTCGCCGCCGAGAGCGACCTCGTAAGAGGTTATCGACGTACCGATGATCGGGATAGTGCCCGTCCCCGAAACAGCCGCCGCAAGAGCGGGAGTAGCGTTTGCCATAATGAGGTCAACGTTCTGGGAAACAAAGCTGTTGATTATGGTCGCGCAGTTAGTGGATTCGCCCTGTGCGTTCTGGGGAATAAACTCAACGCTGTCGCCGAGCTTATCCTTGAGCGCGTCCTGGAAGCCCTTTGTGGCGAGGTCAAGCGCGGGGTGCTCCATAAGCTGGCAGATACCGACCTTGTATTTCTTATCGCCGGTGCCGGCAGCGCCGCCCGAATTATCGGAGCTTCCGCCCGAGGAACCGCCCGCAGCGTCGTTGGTATTGCACGCGGTAAGACCGCAAAGCATAGCCGCGGCAGTAAGAGCCGCAAAAACTCTCTTCATCTTCATATCTTTTTCTCCTTGTGATGTTGTCTTTTGTCCGTTTTATTTGCAAGTTTAACGCATAAAAGCGTCAAACCATACAAGTAATTATATCATATTTCACCGAAAAAGACAATGTAATTTTCAGGCATTTTTTTGTCGGATCCGCATTTTTGTGAAATATGTTGTATTTTTCCTGCGCAATTTTGTTGAAAATGCATTTTTCGACAAAGAAAAAGAGGAGAGCAGAAGACCCTCCTCTTGAAAATGCCGCTGTTAATTACTGATCGTCCTTGCTCTCATCGATAACGGACGTCTCCTCGGTTTCCTCGGGTGCGGGTCTCTCGGGAAGCTTTGTGCCGCACTTCGAGCAAAAAGCGTTGTCGTCCTTGCACTTCGCGCCGCATCCGGGGCAGGTCACCTCGTTGCGCAGCTCGTCAAACTGCTTGTCGATACCCGCAAGCTCCTCGTAGCAGCCGTCAAGCTCCGCGATGAGCGCGTCGAACTGCTCGTTGTTCTTTTCGCCCGACTTTGCCATCTCGTAGATGAGCGCGCCCAGCTTCTCAAACTTGTTCTTGATGTCGCCGTTAAGCTGCGATTCTTTGATCTTCAGCTTGGAAAAGCGCACGGCCTCGTCGGTCTTTTTGCCGGCAGCGGAAACCACGTTCTTGCCGGTGTTGATAACATCGTCCAGAAAACTCATTTCAAAAACTCCTTTCAAGGGTCGTAAAATTAACGCAGCCACATTGTTGCCGATTCTTTACCGCAACTTCACGTTGAATATATTATACCACATATTTCACAATTTTGCAAGTGAATTCCGGTAATTTTTTGTAATCGTCAGAAATTTGTCACAAAAATGCCACCGTCAAAATAGCCAAAAGCTCTCGCCGGGGAATAACAAGGAATTGTTAAAAGCGGAGAAAAAGGTTACAAAACGGCTACAATTCGAGGTCAAAAGGTTACAATGCTGTCATAATTCTTGACTTTTTCGGAATTTTGGTGTATAGTATTAAGGTATATAATTATGCTTTACTTAACTTCCAATACAGACAGAAGAAAGGGAAAGAGATAAAATGCTTAAAGATACATCATTATGCATGGGCTGTATGAACGACAAGACATACGACGGTCCGTGCAAACTGTGCGGGTACAGCGACCTTGACCCCTGCATACCGACCTACCTCGTCCCGAAAACATATCTGAACGACCGTTACATCGTCGGACGACTGCTCTCGTATAACGGCGAGGGCGCGGTATACATCGGCTATGACACAGCCGCAAACGCAAAGGTCACCATCAAAGAGTTTATGCCCGACACGCTCTGCAGCCGCAAAAAGGGCGAAACGGTCATCACGGTGAACGCCAACAACAGCGCGCTCTACAAGACCTATCTTTCGGAGTTTGAGGATCTCAACCGCTCGCTGATGAAGCTGCGCGGAATGGCACATATCCAGGCGGTGCTGGACGTGTTCAGCGAGAACAACACCTGCTACGCGGTGTTCGAGTTCATCGACGGCATCTCCCTCAAGACCTACCTCGCGAATTCCTCCGGTGGAATGGCGTGGGAGCAGGTCAAGGAGCTTTTCCCGCCTATTCTCACGACGCTCAGCCTTGTCCACTCGGGGGGGATAATCCATAGGGGGATTTCGCCGCAGACCATTTTCATTACCGATAAAATGGAGCTGAAGCTCGCGGGGTTCTGCATTTCCGCCGCGCGCACCACCAATACCGAAATAGCCTGCGAGATATTCAGCGGTTATGCCGCGCCCGAGCAGTACTCCAACGAAATAAACGGCACATGGACGGACGTTTACGGGATATCGGCAGTGCTGTACAAGGTGCTTACGGGCGCGACGCCTCCCGAGGCTATAGCGAGGACGGGCGGAAGCATGCTCGAGCCTATGCTGGTCAACCGCAACGTTCCGCAGAACGTTTCAAAGGTGATCATGCACGGAATGAAGCCGTCCACCGAAAACCGAATCCGCTCTATTACGGAATTTGTGGATAAGCTGTTCGCGCCGCCGAGATACGAGCCGGGCAATAACGGTGCGCGCAGAAACGACGACCGTCCGCTCACCAAGAGCGAGCAGAAGAAGCTCAAAAAGCAGAAAAAGGAACGCGCGAAATTTCTTGCTACGCTGATAATCGTGGGTATCGTGCTGATAACGTTCGCGATCGTGTTCGCGCTTACGCTGTCGGGCGCGTGGGAATTTGGCGGCAGCGCGCCGGACGGCGACAGCGACAGCGGAAGCTCGGTCACCGTAAGCAGCCGACCCGAAAGCTCGTCAAGCACGCCGTCGGAAAGCCAGCCCGAAAGCTCCGAGCCGCAGAGCGAAAGCAGCAGCGATCTTAATATCGAAATGCCTGACTTCACCAACCGCCGCTACGAGGACACTGCGGCACGTTACGAGGGAGTATTTACATTTGTGCCTACTTACGATTACTCCGACGAATATCCGGCGGGATTTATGTTTGACCAGACGATAAAGCCGGGTGAAATGGTGGCGAACGGCACACAGATACAAGTAAAGGTAAGCAAGGGACGCAGCGTGGTTCCGCTACCCGATTACAAGAATAAGACGCAGGCGGAGTATATCGCGACGCTGACGGGTCTTAACGTGAAATATGACGTAGTCAGCGAGCCGACCAACGACGTGCTCGCGGGAACGGTAGTGCGGTGCAGCAAGGAGGTCAACGATCTTGTCCGCGTAAGCGAGAACGAAACTGTTACGGTGTATGTGGCGGTATCCGGCGACGGCAGCTCGGGCAGTTCTCAGAGCAGCCAGCAGCCGCCCGTTACGCCGGGATATGTTGAATGATCGGGTTCGCATAAACACCGTTTTCGTCAACACACAGGGAAGCAGTCGAAGCGGAGCGCAAGCGAGCGACATTGCAGACTTGCAGCGGAGTGAGCGCAGCGAACAGAGCGGAAAGTCTGCAACTCCGCTCGGCTAGGCGAACGGAGTGAGCCGGTGCGCGGAGCGCTTTGAAATAAACCCCGCTATCGTCAACCCCAAGGGGAGCAGGCAAAAAGTCTTTCGTCGGCAGGCTGGGCGAAGCGGCAAAGCCGCCCGGTGCGCGGAGCGCATTAAGATAGGAGTTAAAATGGATCTAGGTGAAATTCGCAGGAAGATAGATAAGATAGACGATGAAATGCTGAATCTGTTTCTGGAGCGCATGGATCTCGCAACCGAGGTCGCTAAGTATAAGGCGGCTAATAATATGGTGGTGTTCCAGCACGACCGGGAAAAGTTTATAATCGACAACGTCAAGGAGAACTCCCCCGAGGAGCTGAGGAAAAGCGCGGCGTTTCTGTTTATGAACATCATGGATATATCAAAGGTGTCGCAGATAAACGCGATCACGCCCGATACCGATATACCGTACACGCCGATAGCAAAGGAGCGTCCTTCCGTCGCTGTTCAGGGGATCGAGGGCGCTTACGGTCACACAGCGGCAAAGCAGCTTTTCGGCAGCGGCAGCATCAGCTTTTACGCGGCATTCAACGAGGTGTACGAGGCTGTTGAAAACGGCGATGTGGACTACGGAGTAATTCCCGTTGAAAACAGCACTGCGGGCGAGGTCACGGTGAATATGGAGCTGCTCGAACGGCACAGGGTGTATATCTGCCGCACGACCACCGTTGAATGTGCGCACGTTCTGGCGGCGCGGAAGGGCGTTGCCGAGGAGGATATCAAAATCCTTTTCGGGCACGAACAGGCTATCCGTCAGTGCGTAAGCTATATCGAGGCGCACCCGTTTCTTACGGTCATTCCGTATCACAACAACGCCGCCGCCGCTAAAATGGTCGCCGAAAACCCAAGCGCGGAGCTTGGCTGCATATGCTCGTCGGAGTGCGCGGAAATGCACGGGCTGAATATAATAAGAAAGCAGATCGCCTCCGACCCCGACAACTGCACACGCTTTATCTGCATTGCGCGGAACGTCGAGGTATACGACGGCGCGGACACCGTCGCGGTATCGCTGTCAATTCCGAATATTTCGGGCGCGCTGTACAGGCTGCTGACGAAATTCGCGGTAAACGGTTTCTCCATGACGAAAATTCAGTCGAAGCCGCTGCCGCTGAACGTGCGGAAAAATTTCCCCGAGGACTATATGTTCTACATAGAGTTTACGGGCAGCGTCGACGACCCGAAAGTCCGCAAGCTGTTGAGAAATCTTGAGGACGAGCTGAATTATTTCAAGTTCCACGGCAATTTTAAGAGATGATTTTCTGGGGGTAATAATTACGGTTTCGGTTATTATTGTGGCGGCGGGAAACTCCTCGCGAATGAACGGCGTAAACAAACAGCTCGAGAAGATCGGCGATACGCCCGTTTTCGTGATGAGCGCGCTGAAGTTCGAGCGGTCGGAGCAGGCGGGCGAGATAATCGTCGCCGCGCCCGCCGAGGACGTTGCGCGCTATGAAAAGCTGGCGCGGAATTTCGGCGTAACAAAGCTCTCGGCGGTGGTCGCGGGCGGAGATACCCGCGCGAAATCGGTGCGGAACGCTCTCGAAGCGGTCTCGCCGAAAGCCGATTACATAGCGATACACGACGGCGCGCGTCCGCTTATCTCCACGGAGGAGATCGAGCGCGTTTTCGCGGACGCGGAAAAATACAACGCCGCGATAGCCGCCGTTCCTGCGACGGATACGGTAAAATCGGTCGGCAGCAACGGCTTTATTGAGGAAACGCCGCAGCGCGGAAAGCTCTATTACGCGCAGACTCCGCAGGTTTTCAAAAAGTCGCTGTATACGTCCTGCCTGGAGAAGCTCGGCGCGCAGGCGGACAATGTCACCGACGACAGCAGCATACTTGAGCTTTGCGGAGAATACGTGCGGATAACCGAGATAAACGGCTGCAATATGAAGATAACCCGCCCGGATGATCTCGCGGCGGCGGAAGCGATCTACAACAACAGAAGAACGGTGAAGATGATATGAGGATAGGTCACGGCTACGACGTTCACAGGCTCGTTCCCGAAAGGCGGCTGGTGCTTTGCGGCGAGGTCATTCCGTATGAGCTGGGTCTGCTCGGACATTCCGACGCGGACGCTGCGGTTCACGCGCTTATGGACGCGGTTCTGGGGGCGCTGGCGCTCGGCGATATAGGGCATCTGTTCCCCGACAGCGACCCGAAATACGAGGGCGCGGACAGTATGAAGCTGCTAAAAGAAGTTATCGGGATAATGAGCGAAAACAGCTTCACGCTCGGCAACGCGGACATTACGATAATTGCCGAAAGACCGAAGCTCGCGCCGCATATTGAAAAAATGCGCGGAAATCTCGCGGCGGCTTTCGGGTGCGATATCGGGCGGATATCCGTCAAGGCGACCACCGAGGAGGGCTTGGGGCTTGGCGGCGAGGGCATAGGCGCGAACGCTGTTGTGCTGCTTGAAAATAAATAAGCTCCGCTTCTTTACGAAAGCGGAGCTTTTGTTATGCCTTATTCCAGTTCAAACGCGCCAGTGTACAGTCTGTAATACTGCCCCTTTTCGGCGATGAGCTTCTCATGCGAGCCGCGCTCGATAATTCTTCCCTGCTCGAGCACCATAATAACATCGGAGTTCTTGACGGTGGAGAGCCTGTGCGCGATAACGAACACCGTGCGCCCTTTCATAAGCGCGTCCATGCCCGCCTGAACGATAGCCTCCGTGCGCGTATCGATCGAGCTTGTAGCCTCGTCGAGTATCATAACGGGAGGATCGGCGACCGCCGCGCGCGCTATCGAGATAAGCTGCCGCTGACCCTGCGAAAGTCCGCTGCCGCCGCCCGTGAGCACGGTGTTGTAGCCCTCGGGGAGCATACGGATAAAGCCGTCCGCGTTCGCGAGCTTCGCCGCCGCGATACATTCCTCGTCCGTAGCGTCGTGCTTGCCGTATCGCAGATTATCCATTACCGTTCCCGTAAACAGATTAACGTCCTGCAATACCACGCCGAGCGACCGCCGCAGATCGTCCTTTTTGATCTTGTTAATGTTTATGCCGTCGTAGCGGATCTTTCCGTCGGCGATATCATAGAAACGGTTGATCAGATTTGTGATAGTCGTCTTTCCCGCGCCGGTTGCGCCGACGAACGCGACCTTCTGCCCCGGCTCGGCGTACAGATCGATATTGTGCAGCACGATCTTCTCCGGAACGTACCCGAAATCCACGTCGTCCAATACTACATTGCCCTTAAGCTCGGTGTAGGTGACGGAGCCGTCCGCGGTGTGCGGGTGCTTCCACGCCCACAAGCCCGTGCGCTCCCCGGTCTCGATGAGCTCGCCGTCCGCGCCGCGCTTTGCGTTTACGAGCGTAACATAGCCATCGTCGGTCTCGGGCTGCTCGTCAAGCAGCGTGAAGATACGCTCCGCGCCCGCCATAGCCATCGCGACGGAGTTTAACTGCTGCGATACCTGACCGATAGGACCGATAAAGCTCCTCGAGAGCTGCAAAAACGAAGCGATAGAGCCGAGCGACAAAATATTCACCGCAAAGCATGCGACGTTCGGCACCTGATTTATCGCGAGCGTACCGCCGATTATCGCCAGAATTACATACAGCAGGTAACCCAGACAGTTGTTGATAGGCATAAGGATATTCGCGTAAGCGTTCGCCTTGCAGGTGTTTTCGCAGAGGTCGACATTCTTTACGTCGAAAGCCTCCTTAGCCTTTTCCTCGCGGCAGAATACCTTGATAACGCGCTGACCGTTTATCATCTCCTCGATATAGCCGTTCATATCGGCGGTCGAGTGCTGCTGCGCCATAAAGTACTTGCCCGATTTTCCCGCGATCTTCGCGGTTATCATCATCATAAATACCAGAAATACGACTACCGTGAGCGTCAGCCAGACCGACAGCGAGAGCATTGAGCCGAACACCGCGATAATGGTTATCGCCGAGGATATCACCTGCGGAACAGACTGCGAGAGCATCTGCTGCATAGCGTCCGCGTCGTTGGTGTAGAAGCTCATAATGTCGCCGTGGGTGTGCGTGTCGAAGTAGTTTATCGGCAGCGACTGCATATGCGAGAACATCTCGTCGCGTATCTTTTTCAGTACGCCCTGGGAAACCGTCGCCATAATGCGGCTGTAAAACAGCGCGCTCAGCGCGCCCGCCGCGAACAGCACCGCCATTCCGCCAAGCGCCCCGAGAAGCCCGCTGTAATCGGGATCGGTCACTCCGACAAGCGGCATGATGTATTCGTCGATAAGCGTTTTCAGAAACATCGAGGACGCTACCGAAGCCGCCGAGGTCACGAGAATACAGATAAAAACCAGAATCAGCTGCGGCATGAACGGCTTCATATAAGACAGCAGGCGCTTGATCGTTTTCTTGTCGAACTTCATGGGAACACGCGCGCCCTTTGGCGGTCTTCCCGGAGCCCGGGTGCTGCCCGGAGCCCGGGCGGTACCTTGTATACGGGGCTGTTGTTCATTGCTTTTCTTGATATTGTCACTCATCTTCTTCCGCCCCCTTTGTTTGAGAATCGTAAATTTCACGGTAAATGTCGCTCTTCGCGTACAACTCGTCGTGATTTCCGAAATCGACGATCTTACCGTTGTCGAGAATGATTATCTTGTCCGCGTCGCACACCGACGAAACTCGCTGCGCGATTATTATCTTAGTGGTGTTCGGTATCTCCTCGCGGAACGCCTTGCGTATCATAGCGTCCGTCTTGGTGTCGACCGCCGACGTCGAATCGTCGAGAATTAGTATCTTCGGCTTTTTCAGCAGCGCCCTCGCGATACAGAGTCTCTGCTTCTGACCGCCCGAAACGTTCGTACCGCCCTGTTCGATGTAGGTATCGTACTTGTCGGGGAACGACTGAACGAATTCGTCCGCGCAGGCGAGCTTGCAGACGTGCTGCACCTCCTCGTCGGAAGCGTTCTCGTCGCCCCAGCGGATATTTTCGTAGATCGTGCCGCTGAACAGCACGTTCTTTTGCAGAACCATCGCGACGTTATTGCGCAGCGCCTCGATATTGTAGTCGCGCACATTCTCGCCGCCGACCAGCACCTCGCCCTCGGATGTATCGTAAAGCCGCGGTATCATCGAAACGAGCGTCGACTTTGACGAGCCCGTGCCGCCGATAATTCCTATAGTTTCGCCCGAATTTATCTTAAGGTCGATATGGTCGAGCGCGTTTGATTCCGCGGTCTTGAAGTACTTGAACGAAACGTTCTTGAACTCGATCGAGCCATCCTTTACCTCGGTGAGGTTACGCTCGCCGTCGTTGATATCACTCTTTTCGTTGAGCACCTCGACCACACGGTCGGCGCTCGCCTTGGACATCGTGAGCATAACAAAGATCATCGAGAGCATCATAAGGCTCATCAGTATCTGCATGGTGTAGGTGAACATGGACATAAGTCCTCCCGTCGTAAGACCCATACCCTCTATGTTGCCGCTGGCTACAATGGACTGCGCGCCGAACCACGAGATCATCAGCACACACGCGTAGACCGAGATCTGCATTGCAGGAGCGTTGAACGCGACAGTCTTTTCCGCCTTGGTGAACAGCGAGTAGATCCTGTCGGACACCTTGCCGAACTTGCTTATCTCGAACTTCTCCTGTACGAAGCTCTTTACCACGCGGATACCGTGAACATTCTCCTCCACGACCTCGTTCAGGTCGTCATACGCCTTAAACGTTTTTCCGAAGATCGGAAACGCGACCTTGATTATGATCGCCAGCACGACCGCCAGAAACGGTATCGCCCAGAGAAAGACCATCGCCAGCTTGTGATCCGTCCTGAACGCGAACACGAACGCGAATATCAGCATCGCGGGCGCTCTGAACACGATACGCGTTATCATCTGGAACGACATCTGCACACGCTGAACGTCCGTTGTAAGGCGCGTTACAAGGCTCGCCGGCGAAAACTTGTCGATATTCGAGAAGCTGTACTGCTGGATATTGTAGTACATATCCTCGCGAAGATTTCTCGCAAAGCGCGAGCTTGCCCTTGAAGCGGTATAGCCCGCCGTCGCCCCGAAGAACAGCGCGGCAAGCGTCTGTATCGCTAAAATTATCCCGTATTTAATAACGTTGTCCATATTCCCGGGGGTTATTCCCTCGTCGATAAGGCTCGCCATTACCGTCGGGATAGACACCTCGATAAGCGACTCCGCAAGCACGAAGATCGGCGTGAGTATCGCCGGAACCGCCGCGTCGCGCACACACTTGATAAGTGTTTTTATCATTATACTCTCTCCCTCCTTATGTCCTTCTCCGCCGCGTCTATATTGCTCTGTATTCTTTCTAAGTAACCGTAGAGCTGTTCAAGCTCCTGCGGAGAAAAGCCTTTTTTCAGCTGAAGCTCCAGTTTCTCATTGTCGTCCTTGATTATCCGCCCGATCTTTATCGATTTTTCGGTAGGAACGATCATTTTGAGCCGCGCGTCGTGGCTTACGCTCACGCGCTCTATCAAGCCCTTCTTCTCCATCAGTCCCAGAACCTTTGAAGCCGTCGAGCGCGTTATCCCGAAATTATTCTCCAGATCGCGCTGATAAACGTCCCTGCCGCATTCCCTCATCTCGCAGACGTAGCCGATTATCCATCCGTTTGAACAGGACAGGCTGTCCAGCGCCTTTTTTCCCTCAGCGTAACGGTCGATATACCGCCGAACCGCATTGTTCAGCAATCTCAGCCGAACGCCGATACCGCGTTTATCCATAACAAACCTCCCGATCCAAAAGCTCCGCAATTCCGGCGAGCCGCGCTTGAATACGGCTCCGCGCACCGCGCCCACTTGAGAGGTACCGCCCGGCGTATATCCGAAAAGTTCCGCAGGCGACCTCGCCGATTACCTTAACTAAGAGTTGTCAATACAAAATAACTTGTTGGATATGCTACATTATACAGCAATTTCAATAATTTGTCAATACCCGTTTTGTGAAAAAGAGATGAAAAGTTGAAATTATTGTAAAAGCGCGAATTGCGTCGAAAAAGCGCCCCGCGGACATCTCCGCGAAGCGCTCTCCTTATATTCAGCGTTTGTAATTGCCGTCGCTTATTGCTTTATAATAATCGCGGTAGCAGATATTCAGGTCAACGTCTCCGCGGATCCCCGACACTCTGCCCTCGCTTGAATACTGCCACATTCCGAAACCACCGTTCCACGTCGGTCTGGTATGCCACTCCGCAAGCCAAACGTCATACTCCGACAGCCTGTTCATATCGAGAAACGTTTCCAGCCAATGCTTGTTTGCGTACAGCATAACATAATAGCCCGCGTTTTTAAGCTCGTCCATAAAAGCCTTGGCGATCGAGGTGAGCCTGCTTTTTCCAAGATGCTCCAGTTCAGGATCCTCAAAGTCCAGAACCACCGGAAAATCAAGCTCATACGGCTCGATGACGCTCATGAAATATCGCGCCTCCTCGCGCGCTTCAGCAACTGACTCGGCATAGCAGTAATGGTAAGCTCCCACCATAACGCCCGCTTTCTGCGCCTCGACTATGTTATAATCGAACGTCTTGTCCTTTCTTATGTAGAACGAAGAGCGCAGCATCGCGAAATCCACTCCCGCGCCCTTTACGCGCCTCCAGTCAATAGTGTCCTGCCAGCTCGAAACGTCAATCCCCCTTAACGTTTTTCCCTCGGGAAGCGGTTCGGGAACGGGTCTTGGCGTTTCAACGGGCGGCGAGGCGCGGTTGTCGGTTATCCTCCCGCTTTTGGTAACCGCGAGAACCGCCGAGTCCGACTTGAAGTACCTCGATCCGTAATTCAGCGTTACCGTGCCGCTGTTCACCAGCCTTGTGTACAAACACAGGTCGCCCGACTGAACTATCCTGCCGCTGAGCGTTACCGCAAGCTTTCCCTTTGCGAAAAGCCGCCCGCCCTCGGGAGTATTCACGCTGCCCGTGACTTTGACGTCCGAGCTTGCCGCAAACGTCACGCTGCCCTCGTTCCGCAAAACGCCCGACTGATAGATCAGCACCTCGCCGCCGAAAACCGTTTCCGCGTTCTCCTTTGACACAAAAGCGGAGGATATTTTCACCGATGAGCTTTTCGTCGATGAGAATTTCCCGTAGTTTTCAAGCGAGCTGCCGACCGCCGTCACGAGCGTTCCGGAAACGGTGAGCTTAGCGCCCTCTTGAATCACCATGTCGCCGCGGATCTGCAGCGAGCTTCCGACGAATATCTGCAGATCCGCGCCGCCGCGAAGCTCCAGCGTACTCCCCGCCGGAAATACCACCTTAGTCTTTTTCGACAGTTTTACGGTTCTGTCTATGTAATACTTTCTGCCTGCCAGCGGTTCGGCGCTGCCCGTCCAGCGAATATAGCCGTCCTGAGACATTCCCGGACGCGCCGCCGAGACTGCCGTGCCCGACGAACCCGAGGTACCCGAAGTGCCGGACGTGCTTGCATAAGCCGTAGTGCAGCCCAGCGCGACCACCGCCGCCAAAAACGTTCCGGCGATTCTTTTCAACAACTTCATTTTTTCTCCTTGTTACACAAAAGCGCCGCCCGAGGATCCGTTCCGCGGCGATAAGGCGCTCTGCCAGAATTCGTTTATGTCAAGATAAATTATGTTCCATATATATTATCACATATTTCCGCCGATTTGTCAAATGTTTTTTTAAAAAATAAAGTGGTAATTTACGGAAATCATATAAAATGCCGAACATATGTAACGGCTGCCGAAAACCGACAGCCCGCGCTTCCTTTAAATTACCGTATCAACGACCGAAATAGGGTCTATCCACTCGCTTCCGCGCTTTACCCCGAGGTGGAGGTGCGGCGGCTGCAGGATCTCGCATTGGTTGGTTTCACCCGTTTTTCCGATGATCTCGCCTTGTTTTATCTGCTGACCCGCTTTGACGTTCAGCTCCTTTGCCAGACCGCAGTAGTGAACCTCAAGCCCGTTGCTCTGCTCGACAATAACGTACACGCCCCAGAGCGGATCGTCCTTGATCTCCTTGACCGTGCCCTCGGACATCGACTTTACATCCGTTCCGAGATCGCAAAGGATATCACAGCCGTCATGGGTTTTCCACACGCCGAGCGTTTCGGACTTCACCAGCTCGCCGCCGCTAAACGGATGAGAAACCTCGCCCGTCACAGGGATAATGTTGCCGATTTCCACGGGCGTGACCGGCTTGTTGACTTCCTCGGCAGGCTCGCTCGACGAAGAATTTTTAGAGCTGCCCGACGACGGTCTGCTGCTTTCAATGGGCACTCCCGAAACATTGTTCTGCACGGGAACATCCGAGCTGCTGTTTGAGAACACCCACGAATTTTCACCCGAGGACGTGCCCGTAGGTATCAGTCTGTTTACGGTCGATTGATAAGCCGCAAATACCGTTGCCGCGACTGCCGCCACGCCGATCACCGAAGCGATCGCCAGAGCCTTTCCGCTCTGTCCTTCTTTTTTCCTGTTTTTCATAAAGCTTTATTCCTTTCCATCAGTTGTTATGGATCGCCCTTGGATTTGGGCTATATTGGTAGTTTTGCCGATAAAAGGAAAAATATACATTTATTGGTATTAAGGCATAAATTATTGTTTAGCGTTGTAACGCTGCGTTTGCTGAGAGATTGTTTTTGTTGG
>CAYWIP010000006.1:34527-62596 GCA_964458395.1 uncultured Ruminococcus sp. | reverse complement strand
TACATTTTCACCGAGAGAAACGGCATCTACATCATCGATCTTCAGAAGACCGTCAAGAAGCTGAACGAGGCATATAACTTCGTTCACGAGACCGCCGCGAACGGCGGCGAGATCCTCTTTGTCGGCACCAAGAAGCAGGCAGCCGATTCCATCAAGGAAGAAGCTGTGCGCGCGGGCGCTCACTATGTAAACGCGAGATGGCTCGGCGGCATGATGACCAACTTCAAGACCATTCAGAGAAGAATCGCTCGTCTGGAGCAGCTCCACACCATGGAGACCGACGGCACATTCGATCTGCTTCCCAAAAAGGAAGTTATCAAGCTCAATCTTGAGATTGAGAAGCTTGAGAAGTTCCTGGGCGGTATCAAGAATATGAAGAAGCTCCCCGGAGCGCTGTTCGTCGTTGACCCGCGCAAGGAGAAGATCGCGGTAGCGGAGGCTAAGAAGCTCGGTATCCCCGTTGTGGCTATCGTTGACACCAACTGCGATCCCGACGAGATCGACTACGTTATCCCCGGAAACGACGACGCTATCCGCGCTGTAAAGCTTATCGCCGGCGCAATGGCAGACGCTGTGATTTCCGCTAATCAGGGAAATGCCGAAACGGCAGCGGACGCAGATCCCGCGGAGGACGCTGAATAATTAAATATATCAAGAAAATCTAGAAGGAGAACTACAATGGCTAATATAACTGCACAGGACGTTAAAGAGCTGCGCGATATGACAGGCTGCGGCATGATGGACTGCAAGAGAGCGCTCGTTGAGGCTGACGGAAACCGCGACGAGGCTGTAAAGATCTTGCGTGAAAAGGGTCAGGCAAAGGCTGTAAAGAAGGCGGGCAGAATAGCTGCCGAGGGCGTTGTCAAGACCAAGGTAAACGGAAATAAGGGCGTTATCGTCGAGATCAACTGCGAAACCGACTTCGCGGCTAAGTCCGACAGATTCCTGGAGCTGGTAGAGGTTGTCGCCGACACTCTGCTGAATAATGATGTTGCTGACGTTGAGGCTCTCAAGAGCGTTACCGCTGCGGGTACCTCCATGCCTGTTTCGGAGTACCTCACCGACAAGATTGCAACTATCGGCGAGAATATCCAGATCCGCCGTTTCCAGATGCTCGAGGGTACGCTTATCCCCTATATGCATGACGGCGGCAGACTCGGCACTATTGTAAAGATCTCGTCCGACAAGCCCGAAGACGCGGAAGTCCTCGCTTGCGGCAAGAACGTAGCGCTTCAGGCTACCGCTATGGGCGCCGAGTACGTTCGCAGAGAGGACGTTCCCGCTGACGTTCTGGCAAACGAAAAGGAAGTTCAGACCAAGCTCGTTGAGCAGGAGGGCAAGCCCGCAAACGTTGCCGAGAAGATCGTTGAGGGTCGTATCAGAAAGTTCTACGAGGAGAAGTGCCTGCTCGATCAGGAGTACTTCAAGGACACCTCTATGAAGGTCGGCAAGTATATCGAATCCGTTGCCAAGGCACAGGGCTGCACGATTACTATTGATCAGTTCGTTCGCTACGAGCGCGGCGAGGGTATTGAAAAGAAAGAGGACAACTTTGCTGACGAGGTTGCTTCGATGATCAAGTAATCCGGTCAAAGTTTTAAAAGCTTTTTTTAGGCTGCGTGAGTAAACCGCGCAGCCTTTTTATAACAGCAAATTTCCATTCATTTTGTTAATTCCCCTTGACAAAAAATAAAAAATATGATATAATTATAAAGTTGATTGGTGTTGCTTACATTTGCTTATGATGAATATTTGATTTAACTGCTTTATATGCGCCCGTAGCTCAGCTGGATAGAGCAATAGCCTCCGACGCTATGTGTCGTGCGTTCGAATCGCATCGGGCGTACCATATCAATTGCCTTTACAACGCGTTTTCGCGGTTTGTAAAGGTTTTTTGGTTTACGGGGATTTTACAGATATCGGAAATGGCAGTGCAAAAACGCGGATAAGCTCCGTGCTGACGAAATTTTGAGGTGATCGTATGAGTGACAAAAATCTTCACGCCGGACATAGGCAGCGTATGATGAAGAAATACCGCGAGCACGGTATCGAATGCTTTGAGGAACACGAGATATTGGAAATGCTGTTGTTTCTGGTGTTTTCGCGGTGTAATACCAATAATATCAGTCATATGCTGATAGAGCGTTTCGGCTCGATAAACGGCGTTTTCTCGGCAGACCGCAGCGAGCTTATTGACGTCGATAATATAGGAGAAACTGCGGCGACATATCTCACCTTTCTTGGGGATTTTTTCAGATGGCTTCCCGCTCACGGTGCAAAGATAATTCAGCTTAACACACCTCAAAAGATAATCGAATACTGCGAACCGATATTTGCGAACTGCACCAAGGAAATGACATATATGCTGATACTTGACGCGCGTCAGAATCTGATAAGTATGACGTGCCTCAGTCTCGGCAGTCCCGATTCGACAAAGGTGTGCACAAAGGAAATTATCAGAAACGCGGTTGTTGCAAACAGTTCCAATGTTGTATTGGTTCATAACCATACCACAGGTTCTTCACTGCCCTCGGTAGCCGATATCAACGCCACAAGATATATTTACATCGCACTCAGGACGGCGGGCATTACCTTGGTAGACCATATTATTATCAGTCCCGGCAGCGAGGATAAGGGCTATTCCTTGCGCAGCTCCGAAATTTTGAGAGATATCTGGAGCTGATTTTTTTAAAACCCTCTTGACAAATATATTGTTCACGAGTATAATATATATGTGAATATGGTTTGCGTAAAGGAGAATTATGGACAATAAACAAAAGTTTGAGCTTCATTCCGAATACAAGCCTACCGGCGATCAGCCGGAGGCTATTTCCATGCTGTCTGAGGGAGTGCTCCGCGGCGACAAGGAGCAGACCCTGCTCGGCGTTACCGGCTCGGGCAAGACGTTCACCATGGCGAATATCATCGCGAACGTCAACAAGCCCACGCTCGTGCTCGCGCACAATAAGACCCTCGCGGCGCAGCTCTGCTCGGAGTTTCGCGAGTTTTTCCCGAATAACGCCGTGGAATTTTTTGTCAGCTATTACGATTACTACCAGCCCGAAGCCTACATTCCCTCCACCGACGCTTATATTGAAAAGGACAGCGCTATTAACGACGAGATAGACCGTCTGCGCCATTCGGCAACGGCTTCGCTTGCGGAGCGCCGCGACGTTATAATTGTGTCGTCGGTGTCGTGTATTTACTCGCTCGGCAGTCCCGAGGACTACCGCTCAAACACTCTTTCTCTGCGGCAGGGTCAGGTGATATCGCGCGAGGCGGTAATACAGAAGCTCGTTGAAATGCAGTATGAGCGCAACGAGCTTAATTTCATACGCAACAAATTCCGCGTAAAAGGCGATACTCTGGAAATATTCCCCGCGGGCAGCACAAACGAAACGGCGGTTCGCGTGGAGTTTTTCGGCGACGAGATCGACAGACTCAGCGAATTCGAGGTGGTAACAGGCAACACCCGCGCGACTATTCTGCACACCATGATCTTCCCCGCGTCGCATTATATTATCGGCAGGGAAAAAATGGAGGAGGCTCTCGCGGAGCTTGAAGCCGAAATGGAGGAGCGTATTAAGTTCTTCAAGGACAATAACAAGCTTGTTGAGGCGCAGAGGATAGAGCAGCGCACTCGCTACGATATGGAAATGCTTCGCGAGATCGGCACCTGCAAGGGCGTTGAGAACTACTCGCGAGTGCTTGCGCGCAGACCTCCCGGAAGCACTCCGATAACGCTTATCGATCACTTTCCCGAGGATTTTCTGCTTATGGTGGACGAGAGCCACGTTACCTTGCCGCAGGTTCGCGGAATGTACGGCGGCGACGTCGCGCGCAAGAAAAATCTCGTCGACTACGGGTTCAGACTGCCGTGCGCTTACGACAACAGACCGCTCAATTTTGACGAGTTTTACGAGAAAATACCGCAGGCGGTGTTCGTTTCGGCAACTCCGGGCGACTTTGAACGCGATCGCTCAACGCAGATAGTCGAGCAGATAATCCGCCCGACGGGACTGCTCGACCCGGAAATTATCGTAAAGCCTACCGAGGGACAGATCGAGGATCTGATCTCCGAGATAAACGTGCGGGTCGAGAAAAAGCAGCGCGTTCTTGTCACAACGCTCACCAAGAAAATGGCGGAGGACCTGACCGAGTACCTTGATAAGGCGGGAATACAAGTCCGCTATATGCACCATGATATTGACACTATCGAGCGTATGGAGATAATACGCGATCTGCGTTCGGGCGAGTTTGACGTGCTTGTCGGAATAAATCTGCTCCGCGAGGGTCTGGATATCCCCGAGGTCTCGCTCGTTGCTATCCTCGACGCGGACAAGGAGGGCTTTCTTCGCTCGGAAACGTCGCTCGTTCAGACGATAGGACGCGCCGCGCGTAACGCAGAGGGCACGGTCATAATGTACGCGGACGAGGTCACGCGGTCAATGGAGCTGGCTATCACCGAAACGCAGCGCCGCCGCGAGATACAGAAGCGCTACAACACCGAAAACGGAATTATCCCGAAAACCATTATCAAGGATGTCCGCGATGTTCTTGAGATCACCAAAAAGTCCGACGACAGGAAGCGCAAGGGCAAGAAGTCCGATTTGAAGAAACTCCCGCGCCGTGAGCGCGAGAAGCTGATAGCGCAGTACACCGTTGAGATGAAAAAGGCGGCGAAGCTGCTCGATTTCGAGCATGCGGCTTATCTGCGCGACAGGATAAGGGAGTTGCAGGAATAAAACGCCGAACCCTTCGGCACGGCGTTCTGTATCAATCTTCAATCATTTTTTGCAGATTGTCTGCGAGAAGTTTAAGTCTTTCCTTTTCCGGACTGTCGGGCATTTTCTCAATGGCAGCAAGAATATCCGGAAGCATAAGTCTTACAAAACCGTTAAACTGTTTATCGGTCATTCCCATAAAGCATCCTCCTTTCGGGCATATAAACTTTCCCTATGTTTATTATGCCACAACAATATGAAAATGTCAAGAGGGTTTGACAAGAAAGTTAAGGTGAAATATGATCGATTTTTCAAAGATAACCCCCTGCGGCGGCGACTGCGAACAATGCGGATTTTTTTACGACGGCGGCTGCACAGGCTGCCGCGAAAACAGCGGAAAATGCGTTAAAATGTGGGATAACGGCTGTGCGATATTCAGGTGCTGCGGGGAGCACGGCGCGTATTTCTGCGGCGCTTGCTATGAATTTCCGTGTGAGTTCCTCAAAAACAAGATCGCCGAATGGGATAAGGACGGAATTGAAAAGCTGAAAAAGCTGGCATATGAATATAAAAACAGATAAACATTCAAAAGAAACAGGAGAATAAAAATGGCTAACGATAAAATAATTATAAAAGGCGCGAGGGAGCATAACCTCAACAATATCGACGTGACAATCCCGCGCGACAAGCTGGTCGTGCTGACGGGAGTTTCGGGGTCGGGAAAGTCCTCGCTCGCATTCGACACGATATTCGCGGACGGGCAGCGGCGCTATATGGAGAGCCTGTCCTCGTACGCGCGGCAGTTTCTCGGGCAAATGGAAAAGCCCGACGTCGACAGCATTGACGGGCTTTCCCCCGCGATCTCGATAGACCAGAAGACCACCTCGAAAAACCCGCGCTCGACGGTCGGCACGGTAACGGAAATTTACGACTATCTGCGACTGATGTACGCGCGTATCGGCATACCGCATTGCCCCGTCTGCGGACGCGAGATAAAGCAGCAGACCGTCGACGAGATAGTGGATCAGGTGCTCGCGCTCCCCGAAAAAACCAAGTTTCAGGTGCTCGCGCCCGTTGTCCGCGGACGCAAGGGCGAACACAAAAAGGAATTCGAGGCGGCGCGGAAATCGGGATTTTCGCGCGTCCGCGTCGACGGGATAACCTACGATCTTTCCGAGAAGATCTCGCTCGAAAAGAATATCAAGCACTCCATTGAAATTATCGTTGACCGTCTTGTTATCAAGGACGGTCTGAAAACGCGCCTTTCCGAGAGCATTGAAACGGCGGGAGCGCTTACGGGCGGACTTATTTATATTGACATTATTGACGGAGATGAGCTTCACTTCTCGCAGAGCTACTCCTGTCCCGAGCACGGCGTTTCCGTAGACGAGCTTGTGCCGAGAATGTTCTCGTTCAACAACCCATTCGGCGCGTGCCCGGAGTGTACGGGTATCGGCAGTTACCGCCGTATCGACCCCGCACTTATTCTGCCAAATATGGACTTGTCGATAAAGGACGGCGGCATCAGGGCTTACGGTTGGACGTACAACGAGGGAACGATCGCCGCTATGTACTTCGACGCGCTTGCGGAACGCAACGGTTTCTCCGTTGAGCAGCCGCTTTCGGAGCTTCCGAAAAAGGCTATCGATGAGATTTTATACGGCACCAAGGGCGAGAAAATTCTCGTCAAGCGTTCGCGCAATCAGGGCGGCGGACAGTACTACACCGAATTCGAGGGCGTTGCCAATAATTTACAGCGCCGTTACAACGAATCCAACGCCGCAATGTACTCGCATGACGCGCTTGAGGACTTCATGAGCGACGCGGTCTGTCCGAAATGTCACGGCGAGCGACTTAACGACACAGCGCTCGCGGTCACGGTCGGGGGCTTGAACATCAGCGACTTCTGTAAGATGTCGGTGGTGAATGCTCTGGATTTTATCGAAAATCTGGAGCTTTCTCCGCGCGACAAGATGATCGCGGGGCAGATACTCAAAGAGATCAAGGCGCGGCTCGGATTTCTGCGGAGCGTGGGTCTGGAGTACCTTACGCTGTCGCGTTCGGCGGGAACTCTCTCGGGCGGAGAGAGCCAGAGAATTCGCCTTGCAACGCAGATCGGCAGCGCCTTGACGGGCGTGTTGTATATTCTGGACGAGCCGTCTATCGGGCTTCACCAGCGCGATAACGACAAGCTTATCGCCACGCTGAAGAACCTCCGCGACCTCGGCAATACGCTGATAGTCGTCGAGCATGACGAGGACACTATGCGCGCTGCGGACTGGATAGTCGATATCGGTCCCGAGGCGGGAGTTCACGGCGGAAATGTCGTATACAGCGGAAATGTCGAGGGCATTTTGAAATGCAGAAAGTCGATCACGGGGCAGTATCTCAGCGGAAAGAAGAAGATACCCGTGCCCGAAAAGCGGCGCGTTCCCGACGACAGGTGGCTGAGCGTTATCGGCGCGGAGGAAAACAATCTCAAAAAGATCAACGTTGATATCCCGATAGGCGTGTTCACCTGCGTTACCGGAGTTTCCGGCAGCGGAAAAAGCTCACTCGTCAACGAGATAGTGTACAAGCACCTGTTCGGCAAGCTGAATAAGGGACGCGTCCGCGCGGGCAAATTCAAGGATATGAAGGGTCTGGAGCACCTTGACAAGGTAATTATGATCGATCAGTCCCCGATAGGCAGAACTCCGCGCTCCAATCCCGCGACTTACACGGGCGTGTTTACGGATATACGCGACCTGTTCGCGCAGACCAACGACGCGAAAACGCGCGGCTACGCGGCGGGGAGGTTCTCATTCAACGTCAAGGGCGGCAGATGTGAAGCCTGCGAGGGCGACGGGATTTTGAAAATCGAAATGCATTTCCTGCCCGATATTTTCGTGCCGTGCGAGGTCTGCAAGGGTCACCGCTACAACCGCGAAACGCTTGAGGTCAAGTATAAGGGTAAGAATATTTACGATGTGCTTGAAATGACTGTCAGCGAGGGTGTGGAGTTTTTCGCGAACATTCCCAGAATTTTCAACAAGCTGAAAACGCTTGAAGAGGTCGGTCTGGGTTATATCAAGATCGGACAGTCGTCGACAACGCTTTCGGGCGGCGAAGCGCAGAGGATCAAATTGGCGACGGAGCTGTCCAAGCGCTCAACGGGCAAAACGATATATATTCTCGATGAACCGACGACGGGGCTTCACTCGGCGGACGTGAAAAAACTGATAGACATACTCCAGCGGCTCACCGAAGCGGGCAACACCGTGCTTGTTATCGAGCATAATCTGGACGTTATCAAGACCGCCGACTACATCATAGACATGGGTCCCGAGGGCGGCGACAAGGGCGGAACGGTAATAGCAAAGGGCACTCCCGAGGAGATCGCCAAAAACAAAAAATCGTATACCGGCGAATATCTCAAAAGAATGTTATAAAAAAGGTTGACAAAAGCCGAAATTTATGGTAAAATCTGTATTGTAATATTATTTTGAAAGGAAGATGCTCAAATGGCAGACGAACAGACACCCGTACAGAAGCCCGCGGAAAAAAAGCCTAACGCTTTTGTCAAGATAGGAAAGGAATTTCAGACGTTTATCTCACGCGGAAACGTGCTGGATATGGCGGTCGGAGTTATCATCGGCGGCGCGTTTACGGCTATTGTAAACTCGCTTGTCAACGATATCATCATGCCGATTATCGGTATAATTATGGCGGGTATCAACCTTAAGGCACTTGAAATTGTGCTGCCGTGGTCGTTCTTCGGTCAGCCGCCCGTACATATCCTGATCGGCAGCTTTTTCCAGGCAATACTTACTTTCCTGCTGACGGCGCTCTGCGTATTCGCTATCGTCAAGGTAATGAACGTAATCAAGGAAAAGACGAGCAAAAAGAAAAAGGAAGAAGCTCCCGCGGCGCCGCCCGCTCCGTCAAAGGAGGAGCTTCTGCTCACCGAGATACGCGATCTGCTCAAGGCTCAGGCGGGTCTTGCCGCTTCGGCAGAGGATACCGAAAAAACGGAAGAATAATTTGTGCTGCCCGGTTTTATATCGGGCAGGTTTTCTTAGGAGGAATTTATGATACGAGAGATAAAGAGCGAGGATTACAGACAGCTTATGGAGCTGTATCTTCATCTGCACGAAACGGATATCCCCGATTACGCTGCAGCTTCGGGAACATGGGAGAAGATCCTCGCGGACGAGAATTATCACATTATCGTCGCGGAGGAGGACGGGAAAATAGTTTCCTCGTGTACGGTCGTTATAGTTCCGAATTTAACGCGCGGGGTTCGCCCGTACGCTCGCGTTGAGAACGTCGTCACTCACGCGGATTACCGCGGCAGGGGCTTGGCGACCGCCTGTCTTGACCGCGCGAGAGAGATCGCCGTTAATGCGGGCTGCTACA
The DNA here is from genome assembly GCA_964458395.1 of uncultured Ruminococcus sp. Lineage (GTDB taxonomy): Bacteria > Bacillota > Clostridia > Oscillospirales > Ruminococcaceae > CAG-115. The sequence continues at coordinate 53,474 of CAYWIP010000006.1, read as the reverse complement.
ATATCGCCTTGCTGACCGGCTCAAAGTCGGAAAGCACGCTCAGATTCTATGAAAACGCGGGCTATAAGCGCGGCGAGAAAACGGGGTTCATTCAATGGCTTTGACAACCGTTAATGCTTTAACATACTAAGAACCTGTACCAATAGCGTAGGTGTGCGGATTTTCGAGCATAATTTTGCCGCTGTCAAGGAAAAGCGACGCTGCCGTACTGTATGTACAGCAAGGAGCTTTGACGCAAACAGCGGCAAAATTTGCCGAAAAGCCGTGCGCCGGAGCTATTGGTACAGGTTCTAAGCGGCTTCTACCCAAACAACTCATAAAGTGCAACAAATCACCTTGACAAAGCGGCGGCAAAATGCTATAATTTAATTGAAAAAGAATTGGAAAGGATATACAAGTTCAATGAAAATAAAAAGCGTAAAGGGTACGCGCGATTATCTGCCGCAGGAGGCGGAGCTTCGCGAGAGCATACAGCAGACTATATTTGATATTTACCGCGAAAACGGCTTTTCGCGCATAATGACCCCCGCCATTGAGGATATCGAGAACCTCGACAAGAGCGACGGCGGCGACAATCTCAACCTGATATTCAAAATACTTAAGCGCGGCGACAAGCTGCAAAAGGCGCTCGGGGACGGCAATGAAAACGCGCTTTGCGATATGGGTCTTCGCTACGACCTGACTTTGCCGCTCACAAGATATTTCGCGGCGAACAGGCAAAGCCTGCCAATGCCGTTCAAGGCTATTCAGATGGACAAGGTCTACCGCGCCGAGAATCCGCAAAAGGGTCGTCTGCGCGAGTTTATGCAGTGCGATATCGACGTTATCGGCGACAGCGAGCCCGAGTGCGAGATAGAGCTTATCGCCGTGACCGCAAAAGCGCTTAAAGCGCTCGATATCGGCGAGTTCACCGTGCGCGTGAACGACCGCACCATACTGAACGGAATGTTGGCGGCGCTCGGCTTCCCCGAGGAGGAACTGGCGACCGTATGCGTAAGCTTCGACAAGCTGGATAAAATCGGCGCGGAGGGCGTCGCGGCGGAGCTTACCGAAAAGGGCTTTGACAAATCCGCGGTGGACAAGCTCTCGGACGTGCTGTCGCAGCTTCCGCTGACGTTGGACAAGGTAAGGGAGATAGTCGGAGAGGAAAAGACCGCGCGTCTGTCGAGAATTATCGCCGACAGCAAAGCTATCGCGAACGGCAGCTACGGCGTGGAATTCGACGTCTCGCTGGTGCGCGGACAGGGATACTACACGGGCACGGTGTTTGAGGTGCGCTCGGAGAACTTCGGCAGCTCTGTCGCGGGCGGCGGACGTTATGATGATCTTATAGGAAAATTCGTCGGCGAGAAGATACCCGCATGCGGTTTCTCGATAGGTTTTGAGAGAATTTTCAGCATACTCGCGGAGCAGAACCGCACGGCTTCGGCAAAGCAAAAGCTGGCGGTATTCTACGAGGACAATTTTATGGAGGTTTACGTGAAAGCCGAGGAGCTTCGCGGGGAGTATGATGTTTCGATCTACAAGAAGCCGAAGAAGCTCGGCGCGTTCCTGAATAAATTGCAGGCGGGCGGCTTTGCAGGATTCGCTTATCCCGACGGAAATGTGAAGATGTTTGACTGATAAGGGGTGAACGTTATGGGTTTGGTTTTGGAGTATGTAAGTTCACGGGAGTACAGCATTTTGCAGGGGTTGGATAAATTGGGCGTAAACGCGGCAAGCGCTCCCTCGGATAATTCCGACATTCTGGCGGCGTTTATTACGGGTGAATTCGCGGCGCACTCGGAGGAGAACGCGGCTGTTACGAAAGAGGTCTGCAAACGCTTCAGGGCTTTGGAGATCCCCGTGCTGTTCGATCCCGATTTAAGCGGAGTGAGCGCGGACAAGTACGTGCTGATAAACGAGATAGCGGCGCTGTCGGAGATCTTTCTGCCGAGCGACGAGGACGCAAAGGCGCTGTGCGGTCTTGAAGATCCGGAGAAAATCGCGGAGCATTACCTTGCGCTCGGAGTGCCGAAGATCGTTGTAACGCTCGATAAAAAGGGCGCGTATTATCGCAGCGCCAAGGAATGCGGCATAACGCCGACGTTCCGCGCGGACAAGGTGGTCGATACTCACGGCGCGGGCAAGGCGTTTGCGGCGGGGCTTATCAGCGGAATTATCGAGGAGCTGCCTCTCGGCGAGGCGGTGATCCGCGCGAACGCTTGCGGTTGTATGTCGATACAGAAGCAGGGCGGATATTTCCCCGACGCGGCGGAGCTTCGCGAGTATATGTTAAATCACAGATTCGCCGTGGACGGCTGTAAAGAATACTAATATTCACATTTTATATATGCAGGAGCAAAAGTCGCCGAAGCGATAAATCGCACCTGCGAGCTTTTGCTTTTAAATAAGGATACTGATATGACGCTGTATATTACCGATCTTGACGGAACATTGCTGCGCTCGGACACCACGCTCTCCGAGTATTCCATAAGCACGCTCAATTCGCTTATGGAGCGCGGAGTTATGTTCACCTACGCTACGGCGCGTTCGTTTGCGAGCGCGTCGCCGCTTGTGAAAAATTTGCGGCTCTCATGCCCCGCTGTTATCTTCAACGGGGTATTTGTTATAGACCCGAGAACGGGACGGCACCTCATCGAGAATACATATTCCGAGGAATGTCAGCGCATGGCGCGGGAGCTGTTTATAACCGAGAATATCGCGCCGCTGGTGTATTCGTATATTGACGGCGAGGAAAAGGTGTCCTATCTTGAAAGCCGCATTGACGAGGTGAAAAGCTACGTCGATTCAAGGCGCGGCGATAAACGTCTGCGCCCCGTGAGCGATTACAAAGCGCTTTTTGAGGGAAAAATTTTTTATTTTACGGTGATCGACCCGCGCGATATTTCGCCGTTGGACAAGGTGTTCACTGAGGTGAACGGATTTTCGAGGAACGTCCAGAAGGACACCTACGATGATATGATCTGGTACGAGATATACGATAAAAGCGCATCAAAGGCGAACGCCGTGCGGCAAGTCGCCGAACTGGTGCGCGCGGACGAGCTGGTGTGCTTCGGGGATAATTTCAATGATATCTCGATGATAGAAGCGGCGGATGTCGGCGTCGCCGTAGAGAATGCGGCGGACGCGGTCAAAAAAGCCGCCGATATAATAATCGGGAGCAATAACGATGACGGGGTGGCGAGGTTTATTGAAAAGCGCGGGCGATAGGGAGAGGTTCTCGGCGGCTCTGGGAGCGGCTATGATGAACGATAACAAGGGCTTTCACGGCTCTGTCGGAACGCAGAATGAAAAGCTCATCCACGCGACGCTGAAAAACTACTACGCGTTTTTCTCTGACGAGCAGGAGATAAGGATCGGCAGCTTTTTCGCGGACGCTGTGAGCGAGGACGGCATTTTCGAGATACAGACCAAGGCGCTGTATCGGCTTAAAGAGAAGCTGCGGACGTTTCTGGAGTATTCCCGCGTTACGGTAGTTCACCCCGTTATCGGCGAGTACAGGACGCTGTTCATAAGCGAGGATTCCGGCGAGATAGTTGACGAAACACCGCCGCGAAAGCAATATTCCAAGCTGAAGCTTTTCGAGGAGCTGTATTCGATACGCGAGTTCCTGAACAGTGAAAATCTGTCGATAATTATAGTCCGGCTGAAAATCGAGAAGCGCGTGTATTTCCGCGGTGAAAAGCTTCCCGATATGCGAAGCAAGTCGGCGCGGAAAAAGTGTCTGATAAAGCAGGTGCCGCTTGAGATAGCCGAAGAGCTGATATTGGATATACCGCGCGATTACGCGGAATTTCTTCCCGAAAAGCTCCCCGAAAAATTCACGAAAAAGCAGTTATGCGCCGCTGCAAAGGAATCCCGTTCGTCGCTGCGCACGGAGGTTCTGCGGACGGTCGGGCTGATAAATAAAGTCGGCGAGGCAGGCAGGGAATTTCTTTACGAGGTCAATGAAAAGGAGCGTGCAAGTTGGTAAAGTTTATTGCCGCAAAGGCGAATTTCGACGTTTCGGGTCGGGTCAGAAGCGAGCTTGTTTCGCTGTTGGAAAGCGGGGGAGATTGTCGTAAAATTATTTACATAGTTCCCGAGCAGTTTGAATATGAAACCGAAAAGGCGATATACAAAATACTCGACGAAAAAGGACTTATGCGGCGCTTTGACGAGGTGAGGATAACGACGTTTTCGGCGCTGTCGCGTGAAATTCTCGAAAAGAACGGCGACGCGCGTCCGACCGCGGACGATATCGTCAAGAATATCGTTATGCACAAGGCTGTCAACGACAATAAGTCCGCGCTTTCGGTGCTTAGTAAGATCGCTTCGAGGTCGGGCTTCTGCGAGAAAATGGTGCAGACCGTTTCAATGTTCAAGACGGCGGGACTTACCGCGCGCGATCTCGAGGATAGCCTGCCCGCGTTTGAGTTGGACGAAAAGCTGACCGCAGATTCTCCCGTCGTCAAGAAGCTTGCCGAGGTCGGTGTGCTGTATTCGGAGTACGAGGGGCTTATGTCGGACTATATCGACAGGCTGGACGTGACCAAGCTGGCGGCGGAGATTACCGCGAGAGCCGATTATACGGACTACGACGGCGCGAATATTTTCGTTGACTGCTTCAATGATTTCACAAGCGATCAGCTTTTGTTTCTTCGCCGTGCTATCGGCAAGGCGGAGAATATTACGTTCGGGTTCGCGGTCGATTATGAGAGCGGTAAGGACGTTTTCAGAACGCCCAAAACGCAGATCGAGCGCCTTAAGCGTCAGGCGGAGGAGGACGGCTGCGAGGTCGAATTCATAAGCGAAAATATTCCCGACCGAATGGCGGAGGACTGCCCTCTGCGCGAGCTTCCGGAGCTTATATTCTGCGGCGGCAAAAGCACCGTTCCGCTCGGAGATAACGCGGAGCTTGTGAGCGCTGCGGACGTTTACGAGGAGCTTGACTACGTTGCGGCGAAAATCAGGCAGCTTATAAGCGAAAAGGGTATGCGCTGCCGCGAGATCGCGGTGCTGTGTACGGACGCGGGCGCATACGCGAAGTACATCGAAAGCGCGTTCGCGAAATACGATATCCCGATATTTACCGACACACCAGAGCCGATACTCTATCAGCCGATGATAAACGCCGTTATGGCGGCGCTGAACGCTCTTCGCGATTTCAGCACGGATACGGTTCTTGGCTGCGTGAAAACGGGATTTTTCAGCAAATTCGACGCCGAAAAGGGCGAGCGCGTGGGTTTGTCGAATAAGGATATAGACGTTTTCGAGAACTACGTTTACGAGTGGGCGCTGGAAACCTCGCACCTTAAAAAGCCGTTTACGTTCGCGAACAGCCGCCTTGAAAAGGACCACGATATGGAGCAGGCGGAGGAGGTGCGCAAGGGGGTCGTCGAGCCTCTTTTAAAGCTGCGGAAAAAGCTCCCCAAAGGCAGGGGAACGATAAACGGCGCGGAGCTTACCGAGCTGCTGTACAAATTTCTGACGGACGAGATAGGCGTACAGAGGGCGCTGTTCTCGCGCTGCATGAACGAGGAGGGCACCGGGCTCAACGGCGAAATGGTAGCGTTGTATCAACGGCTGTGGAACTCGCTTATCGGTATATTCAACTCGCTGCACAGCGAGCTTGACAATGTTCAGATAACTCTTGACGATTTTTATCGGCTGTTCCGCGATATCTGCTCCACGACTTCACTCGCGAAGCCCCCGCAGTTTGTGGACTGCGTTCTGGTCGGGGATATCGACAGGACCCGTGCGGACAATATAAGGGCGGCGTTCATAGTCGGCGCGGCGTATGAGAGCTTCCCGACGCCCGCTCCGAAAAGCGGGATATTCTCGCAGTACGAAACGGAGATACTGTGCGGCAAGATAACCCATCTCGGCGAAAAGTGCCTTAAAGATGTCAGGGAGCAGTACTGTCTGTCGCTTTACCGCGCGTACAGAGCGGTCTCGCTGCCGACGGAGTTTTTGTGCGTGAGCTGCCCGGAGTGCGATATTTCGGGAGAGCCGGTTCAGCGTTCGGAGATCATAAGCAATATCAGGGCGGCGTTCCCGGGAACGGAGATAGTCAGCGCTTCAAGGCTCGGCAACAAATTCTACTGCCGCACCGAAAAGGCGGCGAAAACGCGTTACGCGCTCGGGCTTAACCGCGGCGGACGGGAAAACGCCGTGCTTAAAGCGGCTCTGGAACAAAACGGAAACGCGGACTTCACGGAAATGCTGGACGAGATACGCGGCTCGCGCGTTGTTAAATCTCTCGGCGAGGAGAATTTTTCGGGAAAGCACCACATTCACCCCAAGACCGCGCGGCGGTTGTTTTCAAGCTATATCGGCGCGACTGCCGTTGAGAAGCTGAGCGCCTGCAAATTTAACTATTTCTGCCGTTACGGACTGGGCGTTAACGAGCGTAATCAGCGCAGCTTCAACAACAGCAAGCGCGGCGACGCTATCCATTTCGTGCTGGAGAATGTTATGAACAAATACAGCGGCGATACGGACAGCTTTTTCAGGCTGACGCGCGCGGAGCTTTACCGTCTTTCGCGCGGATATCTGGAGGAGTACTGCCGCCGCGAGACCACTAATGAATTCGCCGACGACAAGCGCACCGAGTTTTTGTTCAGCAATATCGCGAACTCGGCGACCGACGTGCTTATCACCATGCAGGCGGAATTTTTCGCGCGGAGCTATCGCCCGAAATTTTTTGAGCTGGATCTCGCGAAATGCGCCGAGCCGCTGCCCATTATCAATAACGAGCATACCGGAACCGCCGATATCCCGCCCGCTCAGCTGTATTCCGACGACGACTGCGAAAGCTCCGCCGAACCGAAAGCCCCCGAAGCAAGCGAAAAGTATCTTGAAGCCAAGCCGCTTGTAATACGGCTTGACGACGGTCTTGAGGTGACGGTGGTCGGACGTATAGACCGCGTGGATATGTTTTCGGCAGGGAATGACAAGGACGGCAGAGATAAGTTTTACATACGCGTGGTGGATTATAAAAGCTCCGTCCGCGAATTCGACCTCAACAACGCGCTGAACGGCTCGAATCTTCAGATGCTGCTGTATCTGTTTGCGCTGTGCGACGCCAACAAGGACAATCCCGCAATAAGGCTCTGTCCGGGCGGAGTAAGCTATGCGCCGTCGCGGAACACGGGCGCTGTCGAGAACGAGATGTCGCCGTACCGTTTGCTCGCGATGAACTATCACCCCAACGAGCTGCTTATTAAGGATGACGTGACGAGCGAAGATCTGCGCAGATATATCGATACCGTAATGAAGAAGATAACCTCCGAGGGAGAGCTTGACGAGAAAACCGCCGAAAAGATACGCGCGGCGTTCGAGCCTACGGTGCTTAACCAAGCGGACGCGGAGAGCTTTGAACGGCTTCGCGGAGATCTGCTGGATACGGTAAAGGGCTATCTTTCCGCGCTGTTCGACGGCAACGTGAGCGCTCTGCCGCTCGTCTGCACCGAAACTCACCGCAAGGTTGACGGGGGCAGCGAGAGCAAGATCAAGGAACCGTGCGAATACTGTAACTTCAAAAATATCTGCGGAAACGCGGGCAATAACCCCATTAAGGTGGAAAAGGCGCGCGCAAAAGCAACGAAAAACATTCCCGAATGGGATAACCCGTATCTGAGCAGAAAGGAGGGCGGCAATGAGTGAATTTGAATTAAACCCGGATCAAAAAAGGGCTGTTGATTTTCCGCATGATAAACCCGCGGTCGTAACGGCAGCGGCGGGCAGCGGAAAAACCACGCTCCTGGTTGACCGCGTCGTCCGTCTGCTTTCGGACAGGACGCTTGAAATAAGGGCGGACAGGCTCGGCATTATGACGTTCACGAGAAACGCCACCAAGAGCCTGCGCGAAAAGCTCAACCGCAAGCTTGCCGAGAAGATAGAGCAGCTTTCCTGCGGGAATACCGAGGAGGCAGCCGAGGAACGCGCTTATCTTAACGAACAGATATTCGCGCTGCGGCAGGCTTCAATTTCGACTATCGACGCGTTCTGCCTTAAAATTATCCGCGAAAATCCCGAAGCCTTCGATCTGCCGATAAACTTTACGATATCCGATCCCGCGAAAAAAACCGCGCTTCAGTCACAGGCGCTGAAGCTCGCAATGCAGGACTTTTACAACGACAGTCTGACGGGAGATCACGCGTTCTCCGAGGACGAGCGCCGAACGCTGTTTTACACGTTCGGATTTGAGGACGACAGCGCGCTGAAAAAGAGCCTGATCGACACCGCCGAGGAGCTTTCGTCATACGCGGACGCGGAGGGCTGGCTCCGCGGCGCGGAGAGCGTTTACGGCAGCGTGGAAAGCCTTATGTCAAAGTATCTGCCGTTCGCGGTTACAAAGGTCGGCGCTCTGATAGAGAACGCGCGGAATATCATTGACGTGTATGACGACGTCCGCGAAAATCTTATTCCCGAGTCGCAAAGAATGATCGCAAATACCAAAACAAAAAGCACAATAGCCAATCACAATGATCTTATTGAAAAAACCGCGCCGCAGATATTCGCGTATATCGACGAGGACAAGCGGCGGTTTGAAACGCTTGAAAGGAGCTTTGCGGAGTTGAAGCCGGAGCTTGATTCGGCGGAGAAATTCATTACCGCCGTCAGAGCGATCCCGCCCAACAGCGTTGCGGCGGATACCTCGGGCGGCGCGAGAAATCCCTATAAGACGACGTTCAACACAGCCAAAAAGGCTTTTCAGGGAATTATTGACGGCGTTATTGAGGACTTCGCCGACAGAGCTGCCGAGGAAGAAACGTTCCCGGGGCAGCAAACCGCCGCGCTTTCGTTTATCAGACTGCTGCGCGTTTACCGTGAATACCTGGAGCAGGCGAAGAAAAATTCGGGCTGCGTGGATTTTTCGGACTGCGAGCTTTTTCTGCTGGAGAAGCTCCGCACGGACGAAAGCTTCCGCAGGCAGCTTTCAGAGCGCTTTTGCTGCATTATCGTGGACGAGTTTCAGGACTCCAACGACATACAGGCGGAGATCTTCAGGCTTCTCGGCTGCGGAAGGCTGTTCTATGTCGGCGACGTTAAGCAGTCGATCTACGCGTTCCGCGGAGGAAATCCCTCTATTATGGCGGGTCTTAAGGCGAATGAGGGCTTTGAGGAGCTTCCGCTGAATACCAATTACCGCAGCAGAAGCTCCGTTATCGACACGGTGAACGCGGCGTTCTCGGGGCTTATGACGCCCGAGTACGGCGGGGTAGACTACGCGGACGGTCACGAGCTGAGCCTTGGCGCAAAATATCCGGAAATCCCCGAGGAGCACCGAAAAAAATACAGCTCCGAGGTAATTCTGCTGAATACCAAGGAAAACTCCGACGACGACAAGGATATGACCGGCGCAAGGTTTGTCGCGGCAAGGATAAAGGCGCTCCACGACGATGAGAACTTTCTGATAAGCGAAGACGGCGTGCGCAGGAGATGCAGATATTCCGATTTCGCGGTACTGCTGCGCCTCAGAAGCAAGATAAGCAATTACCGCGCCGCGCTCGAGGAACTGGGGATCGCATCGACGGCTCCCAAGGGCAGGCATTTTCTGGAAACGGAGGAGATCGCGCTCGTAACCGATTACCTGAAAATCGTCGATAATCCGTTAAAGGACGAGGAAATGCTTCGCGTGCTTATGTCGCCGATCTACCGCTTCACCGCCGAGGAGATCGCGCAGCTTCGGCTGGGAACGCTCGGCATTGACGAAAACGCGCTTTCGGAACCGCAGCTGCGGAAAATAGCAAAGACGTGTAAGGATTACTCGCTGTACAATTGTCTGCGTGTATGCGCAAAGCCGCTGGAGCTTGCCGAATTAACCGAGGACGAAACCGGCAGTATTCCGCGCACGGTCAGCAAAAAGCTCGCGCGGTTCAACGCCGATCTCGCATCGTTCCGCTACTGCATGAGTTCAAATTCGCTTGACGATCTTATACGCAAGATATACGAGGACACGGACATAACTGCGGTAGTTGCGGCGTTTGAGGACAGTGCTCAGCGCGTTTCCAATGTCCGCGCGCTGCAAAGGCTCGCGTCCGATTTTGCCGGGAGGGACGGCGGCGATCTGAGCGATTTTCTGCGGTTTCTCGACAGAGCGCGGGAAAACGCCAAAAAGGGAATAGAAGAAGCGTCCCGTGCCGAAAACTCCGAGGACGCGGTGCAGATAATGACGTTTCACGGCAGCAAGGGGCTGGAAGTTCCCGTCTGCATTCTTGCGGAGCTTCAGTCGCAGCTCAATAAAAGCGATTTCAGCGGAACGCTGCTTGTCAGCCGCAAACACTTTCTCGCAATGAAGCACGTTGACGTCAGAAACCGCCTTAAAACAACCACTCTCGCATATTCCGCGCTGAGCGGACTGAACCGCCGCAAAATGATCGGCGAAGAGCTGCGGCTGCTGTATGTAGCAATGACGCGCGCACAGGAGAAGCTGATAATGGTAGGGAACATTTCAGGCGGCAAATTAAAGGACGAGCAGTTCGACCCGGATTCGCCCGACGCGCTTTTCGATAGGTCCGTCCCGTTTAAGTGGGTTCTCGGGAAGCTGTCGACGCTCGCTCCCGACGGCGCATTTAACGGAAAGGCTCCCGTCGACACGGTTCTGGAGGGAGTTGACTGCCGTATTTACGAAACGTTGGCGGACGGAAAGGCTCCCGAACCCGACGCCGAAAGCGGGAATAAATTCGACGATATTACCGATGAGGAAACGGCGGAGCTTGTTTCGCTTATGAACGAGCAGTACCCGTATGCCGAGGAGGCGCGTCAGCAGGCGAAGTTCACCGTGACCGAGCTGGCGCACAAAAAATCCGTGCGCCCCGTCAACCTGATAAAGCCCGACTTCGCGAATAACGGCAAGCCCACGGGCGCGGAAAAGGGCAACGCGTATCACCATGCAATGCAGTATTTCCCGCTGGAGCGGCTGGCGGGCGGCGATATTCTGGGAACGGTGAAGTCCGCGATAGCGGAGCTTGCCGAGCGCGGGAAGATAACCCGCCGCGAAGCCGGGATAGTCGAGCCGGAGCATATCGCCGGATTTTTCCAAAGCGAGATAGGGCAGCGAATGCTCAGAAGTTCCGAGATCGTCCGCGAAAGAGCGTTCTACTCCGAGATCGCGGGTACGGAGATCGGTCAGGAATACAGCGGCAGGATAAGCGTTCAGGGGCAGATAGACCTGTACTTCGTCGAGGACGACGGCATTGTAGTGGTCGATTACAAGAGCGACACTGCCGCCAACCTCGAGGAGGAGCGCGAAAATTACGCGCAGCAGGTGAAAATATACGGCCGTCTGCTCCCCGAGCGCACAGGAAAACCAATCAAGGAGATGTACCTTTACGCGTTTCTCGCGGACAAGGCGATTAAGATATGAAAAAGTTTTTAAAGATAATTATGTGTATGGCAGCGTCGGCGCTTATGCTGATCGGAATTACCGCATATGCGGACAGCGCGGGATTTGCCGTTGAGGACGAGGCGGCGATATCCGCGAAAACTCCCTTTTCCAAGGATTACGTTCAGATACTCTGGAGCACTCCCGAAGCGGAAACGGCGGGCGTGCCGATATCGGACGGGGAGTACGTGCTTATCCCGAACCTTAACAAGGTGAACAAGCTCGCCGAAAAGGACGGCAAGCTCATAACTTCGGCGGAGCTTGCCGAAAAGGTATCGGAGAACTGCCGCGGCGCGGTGCTGAACGGCGTTCTTGTGCAGCCGGCGCGTACCTGCGTTTACGTTATAAGCGTCGAGGATATGAGCGTAAAATGTTCGGCGGAATTCGGCGAACCGGTCACCGATATCGCCCTGCTGAATAACTGCGCGTATTTCGGCGTGAAAACCGGGGACGGATATAAATTCGTCTGCGCGGATATCAACGACAGCTTGAAAACCCTCTGGGAATACGCTTCGGACGAACAACCGACCTCGCCAGCCCTGTTCGGCAAATACATTCTTTTCGGCGCGGGGGAGAACCTTGTCGCGCACAACGCCGATAATGACGGTTATGTTGAAAATCCCGTCGGCGCGGAGATAACCTCGGTGTTCGCGGGGAAGTACGCGGTGTTTATGTCCGGCGCGGACGGTCGGCTCTACAAGCTGCGCCTTAACGACGACGGCAGCACCGAAAAGGATACGCTCACAAGCTGTATGCTCGGCGGAACGCTCACAGCGCCCGCGGAGCTTAACAACCGCGTTTATGTCGGCTCCACCGAGGGATTTTTTATCGTCGACGGACTTAATATGGAGCTTGTCAAGGCGTTCCCCGAAATGAAAAACGCAAGTGAGCCGTTTATCGTTTACGGGAACGTTCAGCGCGCGTACACCGCCGCTCCTCACGCCGACAAGGACGGCGACCGCTGGTATCTCTATTCGGTTCTCGATAATGACAACGAGCAGACCGCCTCGGAGCTTGCGAAGATAATCGACTATACCGACGGCAGGTCGGATGTGTCGCAGAGCGGCATAATGTTTTTCCGCGACGCGAACGGACAGGTCTGGGCGGCTGCCGAGCGCGAAAACGACCTGTTCACCATTATCCTCAAAATAGTCATTATGATTGCGATAGTCGTTATGCTTATGCTGATACTCCGCGCGTGGAGCAAGAAGCGCGCCGAAAAAAAGCCGCCGCAATATTAAAAAAGTATTGACTTTGAACGGATAATCATTTATAATATTAGTAAACTTAAATTTTAGGAGGAAAATTATGGCAAGATATGAATTTACCCCTAACCTGGAAACAGGCAACGCAACTATCGACAAGGAGCACCGCGAGCTTATAGACGCGGTAAACAAGCTGCTTGACGCTTGCAGCGCGGGCAAGGGCCGCGAGAATATCAATCAGACGATAACGTTTCTGAACAATTACGTTGACCGTCATTTCACGCATGAGGAGCAGTTTCAGAAGCAAAGCGGATATCCGGGCTATGCGGCTCACAAGGCGTTCCATGATAATTACAAAAAGACGCTCAAGGACATAACCTCGGAGGTATCCTCGTCCAACGCATCCATCGGCGCGTTGATGAAGCTGAACAATCATATCGGCGTGTTGATTTCCCATATCCGCACCGAGGACAAAAAGCTGGGAGCGTTTTTAAGCAAGTAACGGGGAGGAAGCGCTATGGAAATTCAGTTAAAAAACGACAACTGCGCCGCAAAGATAATCTCAAAGGGTGCGGAGCTTAAATCGCTCACCGTCGACAGGCGCGAGCTTATGTGGAGAGCCGACCCCGCGTTCTGGGGAAAGACCTCTCCGCTGCTTTTCCCGATGATCGGAACTCTGCGCGGCGGCAAGACGCTCATAGGCGGCAGAGAGTACAAGATAACCAAGCACGGCTTCGCGCGCGATCTGGAGCTTACTCCCGAAACAGTCAGCGGAACATCCGTTACATTCGCGCTTGAGCAGAGCAGCTATACCCGTGAGATGTTCCCATTCGACTTCCGTTTTACGGTAACATACACGCTCAAATCGGACGGTATCGCGGTCACATACCGTGTTAAGAACAACTCCGCGGAGCCTATGCCGTTCTGTATCGGAGCGCACCCCGCGTTCGCGTGCGACGGCGAGTTCACCGATTACCGTCTTGAATTCGCCAAACCCGAGACTGCCGCCGTGCCGAATTACAACCTCGAAACGGGTCTGCACGAGGATAACAACCGCCGTCCTCTGCTGAACAACGAAAGCGTTCTTCCGCTGAAGCACGAGCTGTTTTACGAGGACGTGTGCTATTTCGATAAGGTGGAATCGCGTTCGATAATGCTGCTTGACAAGGACAACAAGGGAGTCCGCGTGGACTACCCCGACTTCACGAGCCTCGGCGTATGGCAGGCCAAGGACGCGCCGTTCCTCTGCATTGAGCCGTGGTGCGGTTCGGCGGACTTCGACGACTGCACGGGAGTTTTCGCCGAAAAGCGCGGCGCGGTAACGCTCCAAAGCGGCGAGGAGAGGTCGTTCACCTACTCGATATCCGCGGTCGGTAAATAAAAAATCGGGGCTGTCCGTTACGGGCAGCCCTCTTTTTATCCGAAATATTCCGCGATCTCCGCCATTCTTTCCTGCTGCTCCACCTTGAACGGGCAGCGGCTGTTGCAGTGACCGTATTGCAGACACGCGTCCGCCTTAACCGAGAGACGGGCGCTTTATCTTGAATACCGCCCATGCCAAGTCCGAGCACGCTTATTTTCTCGTCGCCGTGAGGCAATTTTCTGTACTCCATAATTCTCTCTTATGCATTCTTGAAAATCAGAAACAAATGCGCTATCGGCAGAGCAGTTATAATAAAATCACCGAACGACGCGTTTCTTCCAATCAGCACTATCACCAAAGAGATCACCGACATTATAACAGCGACAAGCGACCAGATCAGCGCGTTTTTGTCCTTGCCCTTCAGAGCGTAAAAGCCCATCAGCCCGAAGCTCGCGAACGTCATCACGATCCCTATCAAATTGCCTATAAAGCCCATAAACGTTCCGCTTCTGATAACGTTGAATACCGCGTATCCGACAAAAAACGAACGGTTTGAGGTGGTCATTGCAACGATCCCGAAAATGACCGCCAGCACCGCCACAGCCAGACACAAAAACGAAGTTACCTTTAATGCTTTTTTCATTTCATTTTCCTTTCAGTCAACGGAGCGTGAACAAATTTCAAATGCTCCCATACTATGATTTTATCATATAAGCAAAAAAAAGTCAATAGTCAAACGTATTCCGCTAAAGAAACATATGACCGTTTTTAATAGGTGTTTGGCAAATTGTACAAAAATACTTCTCTTTCGGGAAAGATAATGTACGAAATGTTAAATTTAAAAAAGCGCTTGAAAAAAAGCGTATTTTGCGTTATACTTATATTATATAGCACTATATCTTGAAAGGAGATAATTATGTATAACGATTTGGTGGATACTATCGGATTTGTCGGCAATTTCGACAAGGAGGTAGCCGACGCAATGGGTCTGGAGCTTTCGCGTCAGAAGCGCAATCTCGAGCTTATCGCGAGCGAGAATATCGTTTCCCCCGCGGTAATGGCGGCAATGGGCAGCGTGCTCACGAACAAGTACGCGGAGGGCTATCCCGGAAAGCGCTACTACGGCGGCTGCGAGGATGTCGATATCGTGGAGAATATCGCGATCGAGCGCGCTAAGAAGCTGTTCGGCGCACAGTTCGCGAACGTTCAGGCACACTCGGGCGCACAGGCAAACACCGCCGTTTACTTCGCGCTTATTCAGCCCGGCGATACCGTAATGGGAATGAGCCTCGCGCACGGCGGACACCTCACTCACGGTTCTCCCGTAAACATCTCGGGAAAGTACTACAATTTCGTACCCTACGAGCTTGACGAGGAAACGCAGAAGCTCAACTACGACAATATCCGCAAGCTCGCCGAGGAGAACAAGCCCAAGCTGATAGTAGCGGGCGCATCCGCTTATCCGAGAGCGATAGATTTCAAACAGCTTTCCGATATCGCCAAGTCGGTAGGCGCGTATTTAATGGTGGATATGGCGCATATCGCGGGACTTGTCGCGGCCGGTCAGCACCAGAATCCCGTACCGTACGCGGATGTTGTCACGACGACCACTCACAAGACCCTCAGAGGTCCGCGCGGCGGTCTTATCCTCACCAACAACGAGGAGATCGCGAAGAAGATAAACAAGGCTATCTTCCCGGGAATTCAGGGCGGTCCGCTTATGCACGTTATCGCGGCTAAGGCAGTGTGCTTCGGCGAAGCGTTAAAGCCCGAGTTCAAGGTATACGGCGAACAGGTGGTCAAGAATGCTAAGGTTCTCGCGGACACTCTGCTTGAAAAGGGCTTCGATCTCGTTTCGGGCGGCACGGACAACCACCTTATGCTCGTCGATCTCCGTCCGTTCGGAATCACGGGCAAGGAGCTTGAAACTCACCTTGACGAGGTTTATATCACGGTCAATAAAAACGCTATTCCCAACGACCCGCAGAAGCCCGCGTTCACAAGCGGCGTGCGCATAGGCACTCCCGCCGTAACGACGCGCGGTCTTGTCGAGGAGGATATGAAGGTCATCGGCGAGTGCATTTACCTCACCGCCAAGGATTTCGAGAACAGCGCGGACAAGGTTCGCGGAATGGTCACCGAGCTTACAAAGAAGTACCCGCTTTACGAATAATGAAATATACACGAGAGCTTATTGAAGATCGGTTCCGCCGCGGCGAGCGTCTGAAATACGTCTTTTTCTGGGGACATAAGCCCTCCGCCGACGGCGGTATCACCAAATCGTGCTTCAGTCAGTGGTGGAGCTGCGGCTTCACCGTTGACGGCGTCGAATACAACACCGCCGAGCAGTATATGATGGCGCAAAAGGCGGTGCTTTTCGGCGACGAAAAAATCCGCGCGGAAATTATGGCGGCAGGTCACCCCAAGCAGTACAAGGATTTGGGGCGAAAAATATCGGGCTTCAGGCAGGAAGTCTGGGATAAAAATTGCCGCGATATCGTCGTTAAGGGAAACGTTGCGAAATTCTCGCAGAACGGGGAGCTTAAAGCGTTTCTGCTGAATACGAACACGCGCGTTCTCGTCGAAGCGAGCCCCTACGATAAGATCTGGGGCATAGGAATGGGCGCGGACGACCCGAGGTGCGAAAATCCCACGCTCTGGAACGGCACGAACTTCCTCGGCTTCTGCCTTATGGAAGCGCGCGACATTATTAGGGAGGATTTATGATAGACGGCGGCAAGCCCTTTGACTGGGGCAGGACTTCAAACGACTACGCGAAATACCGCGACATATATCCTCGCGAATTCTATGAGAAAATCATTTCGCGCGGATTGTGCGTGAGCGGTCAGCGGGTGCTTGACCTCGGCACGGGAACGGGCGTTCTTCCGCGGAATATGTGCAAATATGGCGCGAAGTGGACGGGTATCGATATCTCGGAAAATCAGATCGCACAGGCGAAGCGGCTGTCCGAGGGCATGGATATCGACTATTATGCGGTATCCGCCGAGGAAACGGATTTCCCCGACGCCACGTTCGACGTGATAACCGCCTGTCAGTGCTTTTGGTACTTCGACCACGAGCGCATACTCCCAAGCCTTTGCCGAATGCTGAAGCCCGGCGGCAAGCTGCTGGTGCTGTATATGGCGTGGCTGCCTTACGAGGACAAAATAGCGGGGGAGAGCGAGCGAATAGTGCTGAAATACAGCCCCGACTGGAGCGGCGCGGGCGAAACCGTCCACCCTATATATATTCCCGAATGTTACTCCGAGCGTTTTAAGCTCGTTTATCGCGAGGAATATCCGCTGGCTGTGCCGTTCACGCGCGAGAGCTGGAACGGCAGAATGAAGGCTTGCAGGGGAGTGGGCGCGTCGCTTTCCGAAAGCGAGATCAAACAATGGGAGCGCGAGCATCTGGAAATGCTGAACGCGATCGCTCCCGAAAAATTTGAAGTAAAGCATTACGCGGCTATAGCGGAGCTTGAAAAAATGTAGTTATATGAGAGGACATAAAAATGGCGACTGTAAAAAATACGGAAGTTTTGTATCGTGAGTACAACGAGGTAGCTCCTATCGGACTTATCGCAATGCGCGGCACCGAGGAGCTTGCCTCGCGTATAAACAATTACCTTATTCGCTGGGCGGACAGAAACGGCAGACCTCATCAGGATTTCCTGATTGAGAACGAATGTCCGCGCTTTTCCTCGGGCGACGCAAAAGGACTTATCAAAAGCACCGTCCGCGGCAAGGACTTGTTTATACTTATAGACGTGGGCAATTACAGCTGCTCCTACAAGTTCTTCGATAAGGAGAACCATATGTCGCCCGACGATCACTACGCCGACTTAAAGCGCATTATACAAGCGGCGAGCGGCAAGCCGCACCGTATCAACGTAATTATGCCGCTGCTCTACGGCGGACGTCAGCACAGACGCTCCTACCGTGAGTCGCTTGACTGCGCGTTTATGCTTCAGGAGCTGCGCGATATGGGCGTTGAGAACGTCATTACCGTTGACGCTCACGACCCGCGCGTGTGCAACGCTATCCCGCTTATGGGCTTCGATAACGTTATCCCGTCCTATCAGGTACTGAAATCCATGTTCGCGGCTTTCCCCGATCTCGTTATCGACAAGGATCATTTTATGGTCATCAGTCCCGACGAGGGCGCGCTCGCGAGAAATATGTTCTACGCGTCCGTGCTTGAGGTTGAAATGGGAATGTTCTACAAGCGCCGCGATTATGCTACTATCGTAAACGGACGCAATCCCATAGTCGCGCATGAGTATCTCGGTACAGACGTAGAGGGCAAGACCGTATTTGTAGCGGACGATATCATTTCCTCGGGCGAGTCCATGCTCGATATCGCCACCGAGCTTAAAAAGCGCAGCGCAAAGCGGTTCTTCGCGTACGCGACCTACGGAATTTTTACGAACGGTCTTGAATCGTTTGATAAGGCTTACGAGGACGGTATGATCGATGCGGTGTTCAGCACCAATCTCACCTACCGCACTCCCGAGCTGCTTAAACGCCCGTGGTACAAGGAGGTAGACGTATCAAAGTACATCGCGTACTTTATCGCCTGCATAAACCACGATACCTCTATCAGCAACGTTATCGACCCGCACGAGAAGATCAAGGCGCTTCTCCGCGAGCACAAGGGGCTGTAATATGCCGTTAGCGGATAAAATTCGCCCCGATTCGCTCGGCGACGTGGTCGGACAGACGCATTTGCTCGGCGAGGGTAAGCCGCTGCGGCGCGTTATCGAGTCGGGGAAAATACCGAATATGATCTTCTACGGTCCGTCTGGGGTCGGCAAGACGACCGTCGCGCGCATTATCGCGGAGTCGGCGAATATGCGGCTGCACAAGCTTAACGGCACGTCCGCTTCCACCGCCGACATAAAGAGCATTGTTTCCGAGATCGATACGTTTCTCGGGTGCAACGGGATCCTGCTCTACCTCGACGAGATACAATACCTCAACAAAAAGCAGCAGCAGAGCCTGCTCGA
>CAYWIP010000006.1:0-34517 GCA_964458395.1 uncultured Ruminococcus sp. | reverse complement strand
CACTTGTCGCCTCTACTACCGAGAACCCGTATTTTTACGTTTACAACGCCATTCTTTCGCGCAGCACGGTGTTTGAGTTCAAGCCCGTGATGCCGGACGAAATGGAAAAGGCGGTTCGCCGCGGCTTTGCCGAGATCGGCAAGGAGAACGGCACGGAATACGAGGTTTCCGACGAGGCGGTGAAGTACATTTGCCACGGAGTAGGCGGCGACGTTCGCAAGTGCCTGAATACCGTGGAGCTGTGCGCTCTCTCGGCAAAAGAGGGCAGGGTAGACCTTGAGATCGCGCGGGAGCTTACACAGCGCAGCAATATGCGCTACGACCGCGACGGCGATCAGCACTACGATCTGCTGTCGGCGCTCCAGAAGTCGATTCGCGGCTCGGACGAGAACGCGGCGCTTCATTATGCGGCGAGGCTCATCGACGCGGGCGATATCATCTCGCTTTCGAGACGGCTGCTCGTTATAGCGGCGGAGGATATAGGACTTGCGTATCCGCAGGCTATTCCGATAGTCAAGGCTTGCGTTGACAGCGCAATGCAGCTAGGGCTTCCAGAGGCGCGTATTCCGCTCGGTGACGCGGTGGTTTTACTTGCGACCTCACCTAAGTCCAACAGTGCGCATCTGGCAATGGATGCGGCTCTTGCGGACGTTCAGAACGGCTCTGTGGGAGATTTCCCGCGACATTTGCAGAATAAGCACTATGACGGCGCGGACGCGGAGGTGCGCGGTCAGCACTATCTTTATCCGCACGATTTCCCGAATCACTACGTCAAGCAGCAGTACCTCCCCGATAACCTTAAGGACAAGGTCTATTACCAATTCGGCGACAATAAGCTCGAGCGCGCCGCTAAGGAGTATTGGGACAAGATAAAGGGCAATTGATTTTTGGGCGGACATTTTTGTCTGCCTTTTATTTTGTTTTCAATGATCTGTTTTTGACGCTTTGCTCCCCCGTTAAAGGTCGGGAGTTTTCGGTCGGGTATGCGGCGGCTTGTTTGCCTGTTCCGTGTTGCGGAACTCCGGCTTTGCGGTTAGCTGTGCCGCGCCGGAGCGGCGAGTCATGTACTCGGTGCGGGGAGTCTTCACAAAGAAAACTTGTTGAACGGCATTTTGGCAGCTTTGGTGCTGCCAATTTTTTTCTCCTTTCCTTGCTTTGATTATTCTTGTAAACTTCGTATCTTCCGACATATCTTGTTATCCGTGCGCCGTAACCCTCTTGGCTTTTCATGTGTGCGGAGGTTCACGATAGGGCGGGTTATTGAGATGTGTGATAGTCTTTCCCTATGCCGCTGCGCGGTCGATAGCCCGCCTTTCCCCGCGTGCGGGGGCGGTTCGGACGTACCGGACAGCGGATTGGCTGCTTATACGGTTTCTTGAAATGCGGTCAATTCTCCCATGCATTAAATTTATAATAACAGGAAGAAAACTGCAAAAGTCTGCAATTTTTTGAGGAGCGTTTGAGACAAAAAGCGCCGCTCTTTTTGCGAGTTAGCCTTACAGAAGTATTTCATCTTCGGGAAATCACCTTTGCATATGATTTCCTACAGTCGAAATACCAAAGGCGGCTCGCCTTTGCGAGTTAGCCTTACAGAAGTATTTCATCTTCGGGAAATCATCTTTGCATATGATTTCCTACAGTCGAAATACCAAAGGCGGCTCGCCTTGAAGCGGCGCTTTTACTATTCTGTAAATACGGTCTGAATCAGCTTTGAGGAAGATTCGCAGGAATAGACCCACTTGTCGATATGCCCGGAGCTTATGAAATAGTTCAGCTCGCTGCCGCGGTAGGCATTGTCAAAGGCATTGACGATAATCAGCTTTATCTTCATTTTTTCGGGAATTATCGCCTTTATGTAAACGCTCGCGTGCTGGTTGACGGAGACGTCGCCGCGGGGCTCGGCAAGTCCTGCGAGATTTGGCGCGAGTTCCACGAAAATGCCGTAATCCTCCACGGAGCGCACGATTCCCGTAACGGTTTCGCCCTGCTCGAACATAGCCGCGTTTTCCTGCCAAGTTCCGAGAAGCTCCTTGTGCGAAAGACATATTCTGCCGCCGTCAAACGACTTAACGACCGCTTTGATATCCTGACCGACATAGAATCTGTCGGAGGGGTGCGAGATACGAGACACGGAAATAAGGTCTATCGGTATAAGCGAGGGGATACCGCAGCCGATATCCACAAAGCTCCCGAACTGTTCAAGATGAGTTACGCGGGCGGGAATGACATCGCCGGGCTTAAGAGTTTTGATATACTGTTCCGTACACATAAGCTGTGCCTCGCGGCGGGACAGCACGGCATATATCTCGCCGTTCTCATCGCGCTGAAAATCCTTTACCACAAAGCAAACGGGCTTGTTGACGCGCGATATAAGCGCAATGTCCTTGGTCGTTCCCTCGGAAATGCCGACCGCGCCGTCTTCTCTGGGAATGATCCCGCGCATACATCCAAGATCTATAACAAGGTCGTGGCGGCTGTCGCAGACTATGCAGGGCGCTTCAAGGATCCTGCGGCTTTCCTTACATTCGGAAAGTGTTGTGAACGAATCGAGACAGCCGTTGTTTTCCGCTGTCCCGAATAAAAAGCCCTCAGGCAGATACTCTGTCATTTTGTACCTCCGATAACGGTATTGTTTTCTATAAATAATATGAAGGCTTTTACAATAATATGCAGGCAATACGTTTTTTTCCAACGATCACATCATGGGCGCAAAAAGGCGTAGGAACGCTCTGCCTATGCGGACAAAAATGTTTACGTTCAGACAGTCCTCATAGGTTATCTCACGGCACTCCTCGAGCGTTTTCAGGTAGTCAGCCTTTACGTCGAGAACGCAGTCGGTCTTGTACATCCATGTCGCACATTCAAAGTGCAGATAAAGACTGCGGAAGTCGAGGTTTATCGTTCCGACTACAGCGACGCTGTCGTCCGAAACAAAGTTTTTCGCGTGGATAAAGCCGGGAGTATACTCGTAGATCCTAACTCCAAGCTTTGTCAACGTCTTGTAATATGCGCGCGTTACCGCGTGAACGAACCATTTGTCGGCGATATGCGGCGTGATTATCCGCACGTCGATACCGCTCTTGGCCGCCAGCGTAAGCGCGGTTATCATCTCGTTGTCAACGATAAGGTACGGCGTTGTGATGTAGACGTATTCCTTGGCGTCGTTTATAATGTTCAGATAGGCGTTTTCACCCACAGGCTCGTCGTCAAGCGGGCTGTCGGTGTACGGGATAACATATCCGCCGCTGCCGAGGTAGGGCTTGATGTCCTCATAACGCGGCATATACGCGTCGTAGGAGGACGGTTTGGTGTTGCTGAGATAATTCCACATGGTGAGGAACATCATCGTAAAGCTCCAGACCGCGTCGCCCTTTAGCATTACCGCAGAGTCCTTCCAATGTCCGTGCTTCTCGTAAGCGTTGATATACTCGTCCGCAAGGTTAATTCCGCCGTTGAAAGCCGTGTGTCCGTCGATAACGAGTATCTTGCGGTGGTCGCGGTTGTTCATCTTAGCCGACCATATCGGCTTGAACTCGTTGAATACCTTGCACTGTATACCCTTTTTCTCCAGAGTTTCGTAGTATTTGAACGGCAGCGTAAGCAGGCATCCTATGTCGTCGTAGACCACGCGCACGTCGACGCCTTCCTTGACCTTGCGCTCGAGTATCTCGAGGATCGTATCCCACATCTTGCCCTCCTGAATAATAAAGTACTCCAGGAAGATAAAGCGCTCTGCCTTTTTAAGTTCCCTTATCAAAGCCTCAAACTTAGCTTCTCCGTTGGGAAAGTAGGTGGTGGAGGTGTTGGTGTAAACGGGGTAGCCGCCGTAATTGTAAAGGTATTTCGCCTGTTTTTCGACCGCTCTCGCGTCGTCGCGGAGATTTTCGATAAGCTCCTCGTTCTGCGGCAACAGCAGGCGCTCCTCCTCGTTGAATTGATTCATACGCTTTCGCAGACGGTCTCCCGAGTGGCTGTTTCCGAAGAAGATGAAGAACATAACGCCGAAGATAGGGGAAACCATAATAACGATTATCCACGCGATCTTGTAGCTTGGGTTGAGATCCGAGTTGACTATCGCCAGCGTCAGGATCGCGCCGATAAGCTCGAATACAAGATAGGAATAGGTATACAGCGTTCCCAGCGTCCAGAACAGCGATACAAGATAAAACACCTGTATCAGAATTCCGATAACGCAGACGGTGGTTCGGTTGAAAATCCGCTTTAATAGCTTCGTCAAGAAATTCATTTTGTGTCACCTTTATTTTTATAAAACCTTTTTTACTTAAATTCTACAAAAAATATTATATCACAACCGTGAAAAAAATTCAAGTAAAATCAATGTGAAAATTAAAAAGGGCAGTCCGCAGACTGCCTTTTAATATTTTACTTAATTCCGAACCTCTTATGGTACAACGTAGTATATCCTTTCGTCGGCGTTTGCGTAATCGAGCTTATCGCGGGCTATGTCCGTGATGTAGTCGTCAAGATTTTCGTCGTTTTGCAGATATCCGTTGATCTGCTCGTTTTTTGCTTCGATCGCGTTTGTTTCGGCAAGCAATTGATCATAGCGCTCCATATCGTTTTTGATCGCGATATTATCCGAGATTATCGAATACGCGACGTAAACGGCGACAACAAGAACAGCCGCACCCGCCAGAAAGCGAACAAGTCCGTGCCGCTTTTTATTTTCACGAGCTTCTTGTGATTTTTGCCACAATGACATGAACCTCTTCACTCTCCCCAATTTTTTTCTGTCTTTCTTTATTATACAACTTTTGGGGCTTTGATTGCAAGCGTTTGGAGTAATTTTCCCGGACTTTATCCAAATGTTTGGAGATATTCCCAAACTCTGCCTTTGATTTCTGTGCAATAATACCAAATGATTTCCTTAAGCCTTTGCCGATATTGCGTATCAGTTTGCCGATAGTTTTCCGCCACGCGACCGAAGCCGCGCTTTCCGCGAGGTTGAGCAGTCTGCCTACGGTGACTATATACGCGAATACTCCCGCGCCGAAGCCCAGAACGGTGTATATACGCACATAACTGCCAAGCGACTCGGACAGCCTGAAAACCGCCAAAGCCGACAGTATAAAAAATACGACGTCGCAAACGAAAACAGCCGCCTTAAACCGCAGAATAAGCCGCACGATACGCAGAGCCTCGTATACCAGCCCGAAGGCGAAGCCCACCGCAAGCGCGATCATAAAGCAATCGGAAATCGAATAGGTCATTTTGTCCTCCGCATTATCTGAAAAGCTTTTTTACCGGTCCGTCAAGCACGCTGTGGCGGTTGTACGAGATCGAGTTCACGCAGCCCGTCATCGAGAAATCGCCGCTTTCCGCTTCAAGCGTGATAACATGAAGATCGTCGCCCTTGATTATCAGCTCGCCCATTACGGTGCTGAGGACGATCCTGCTCTCGGTGAAGCTGTCAATGTCCTTAACGCCCGATATACGCAGGTTTTTCCGATTTTCCATAATAATATTGTGAGGAACAGCCGTTGTTACCTTTTGCATAATAAACCCTCCTGCCTGTCTTTTTTACTAAATATATTCGGCAGGGGAGGGAAATATACCGAAATTCAGACGACCTCGTAAAGAGCCGCAGCGTCCTCTTTTTTCGTGAACTCCCTGACTTCAAGAACGCGCACCTTAAGCGGCTTTCCGATAATTATTTCGATAATATCGCCCGTTTTTACCTCGTAGGACGCGCGTGCGGGCTTGCCGTTCACGATGACCTTTTCCGCGTCGCAAGCTTCGTTTGCGACCGTTCTGCGCTTTATCAGCCGCGACACTTTAAGATATTTGTCTAATCTCATATTTCCTCCATAACAAAAAGCGGCAGGACGAACCCGCCGCTTATCGTTTACAGTAACCGTTAAAATTACTTCTTGCCTACAACGGCATCCTTAAGACCTCTGCCTGCCTTGAAAGCGGGAACCTTGGTTGCTTCGATCTTGATCTTCTTCTTGGTCTGGGGATTGATACCGGTTCTTGCTGCGCGCTCACGAACCTCAAAGGTACCAAAGCCAACAAGCTGAATGGACTCGCCGGATGCAAGAGTATCTGTGATCGTAGAGATAACGGCTGCAATAGCCTTCTCGGTATCCTTCTTGCTGAGTTCAGCCTTTTCTGCTACTGCCGCTACTAATTCTGCCTTTGTCATGTTGTTAAAACCTCCAAAAAATTCTATATATCTAACGGTCATAGACCGCTAAAGACCTTATCTGCCAGACGCTTCAGATCCTCGTCCGAAAGCTTGTCCAGCGAGCCGCCGTTTTGGACGGCTTCATTTTCGATAGCTCTAAATCCCATTATAAACCGATTTGTTGAATATGTCAAGGCTTTTTCGCCATCGGTCTTTAAAATTCTGTCTAAGTTACAAAAACTTAACAGGATATTACCTAGTATCTGTTGATTTTGCGCAATATTTTGCGAATTATCGTTACAATCAAGCGCGTCAAGACCCTCTTTTATCCTCGTGATGCAATCCTCTGCGCTGTCTATCGGAAGTCCCGCTCTCGCCGCGCGCTTGCAGACCTTTTCGCCTCTGAGCAGCGCGGGGAAGGTTTTAGGTACGCTTTCGAGCGTTTCCGTTGACGTTTCCTGGTGCTTGCTTTTCTTTTTCAGTGCGTCCCAGTTTTTGAGAACCTCATCCTCGGTATCGGCTTTCACCGTGCCGAAAACGTGCGGATGTCTGTAAATCAGCTTTTGGCAGATGTCGCTGCACACATCGCCGAAATTGAAATTGCCCTGCTCCGTTTCTATCTGCGAATGGAACACCACCTGCATAAGCAGATCGCCCAACTCCTCGCGGAGCATTTCGGGGCTGTTCGCGTCAATACCCTCGCAGACCTCGTAAGCCTCCTCGATAAGATCGGTGCGTATGCTTTCGTGCGTCTGCACCTTATCCCACGGGCAGCCGTTTTCCGAACGGAGAATTTTCATTATTTGCAGGAGGTCGTCAATATCGTAACGTTCCTTGAACTTGAAATCCAATATTCTCAACTCCCTTTCAAAAAACGATCTGCCTTACTATATTACCCTATTTCGCGTTATTTTGCAAGGGGTTTTTTGAATTTTTTTACATTTTTTCGCTTTATTATGCCACTTGTACGAAAAACGCCAGTTAAAATCAGTAAAATTGCATAAACAAAAGCACCCGTAATTGTTGAAAAGATAACGTTTGCGGTAGAACCTACCGTTCCGCTAAGCATTTCGTGAGCCGTAAAAGCGGCAAATCCGCAGCCGATCCCGCAGACGAGAGGAGGCAGCACCGCCCTGAAAATGCTGATTTTTTCCGGCAGATACTTTCCGAGGGCTATCGTTCCGCCGATCGTCATAAAAATGTACCCGATAACGCTGGACAGTGCCGCGCCCGCGATATTAAGCTGCGGTATGGATATCAACAGAGGGTTAAGCAACAGCTTAATTAAAACCGAGCCGATCATCAGTATGAGCGGAATATGCGCTTTGTTTATCGACTGGAATATTCCGAACATCGCCGATGAAGCGACCATAAATATACCGCCCAAACAGAGTATTACAAACGAATTAAGGCAGACGGAAACCTCGGCGGCTCTGGATTTGTACAGCATTGAGAGGATAGGCTTCGCGAGCGCCGTCGCGCCGAAGCACGCGGGGCAGGCGATAAGCGCTCCCGCGCGAAGCTGTAATGATATTTTGCTTGACAGCGCTTTTTTGTCGCCGCGCTCCCATGCGGCGGCTATTTCGGGGGCGGCGGTTTTCTCGGTCATTCCCGCAAACGACGGGATCAGCATAAACAGCGACATCGCGATACCCGTGTAGCTGCCGTACATAAAGTTCGGCAAGCCCTCCAGACCGCCGCACGCGGAGTATATGCCGCCGAAAACGCTGTTGAAAAACTCGGGATTATCCGCCGCCGAAACAGACAAGGTGCGCGTTACTGTGAGCAGATCGACGAACGAAACGCAGTTCATTACCAGCGCGGAGGCGGCGATAGGCGCGGTCTCTTTCAGAAGCTGAACGCATATCCTGCTGCGGCAGTAGGTGCAGCGAGGCGGGAGCGGTTCACGGTTGCGGGTCTTTCGTTCGTTGAGGATAAGCGTTATCAAGCCGAAAAGCTCGCTTATGCTCACCGCAAGAATAGCTCCCGCGGCGGCATAGGGGAGGGCGGCGGAGTACGCCTGCTCGACGGTCGCCGCGTCTGTTCCGAATACGCTTCTGCCGTTGTAGAACGCGCTTTTTGCGTAAAAGATCACAGCATAGGATATCCCCAGCCCGAAAACCGCTCTGGAGACCGCTTCGGCTATCGAGGCCGCCGCAGAGGGCATTACGTCGGACAAGCCCTCGCGGTATCCGCGCAGAACCGACGCGGCACAGCAGAGCATTACGGCGGGGGAGATGCATATTATCGCCAGGGTGCTCTGCGGCGAACAGGCGATATACCTTGCGAACGGCAATGCGAACACCGCAACTGCGAGAGTTCCCAGAAGACCTATGACCGAAAAGATCATCAGCGCGTATTTTCGCACCGCCACAGCGTGGGGCTTATTCCCCGAGGCGACGCTTCTGGCGGTGGTGCGCATAATTACGGTCGGAACTCCGGCCGCCGTAAGCGCGAATATCGGCGAGTACAGCCCGTATGCCGTGGAGAAATAGCCCATTCCCGTGCCGCCGAGCAAATTCGCGAGCGGTATCTTGAACAGCGCGCCGACGATCTTTGTTATCGCCATTGCCGCAAAAAGTATAGCGGTGTTTTTGATGTATCGTTTTTCGGTCATAATCCTCGTCCTTTCGGGTTTTATATGCTTGTACTAAATATATTAGCCCGTCCGGGGAATTATGAATTTTTAATGCCGGGCAAAGCCGATCACCCGGCATTTTTCTTTGTTGAATAAGCTGCGTTATTTTGCGCAATTCTCGATCTGCTCCTGATAAAGATCGAGCAGCTCGCCGAAATTATCAATTTAAGCAATTGCGCTCAAGCCGCTTGTTTACGCACAAGCGCGAAATATGTTGTAATTTTCCGCATATAATTATTGTGTGAGCGCAGGTTTTTTCGGGAGGTTATTATGGCTGAGCTGAAAAAGGAATACACCGATATAAAGAACGTCGTGCATAAGGTGGAGCACACCGTTTCCGATAACGTCAAGGAAAATATGGAGCAGATAATAAAAGCGCTTTCAGACGCTCTTGCAAAGCGTAAAAGGCTTCGTTAGCGCTTTTGCCGGTCGTGAAAGGGTGATGTGATTTGATCGCGATTTACGCGCGGCAATCTGTTGAGCGCGAAAACAGCATAAGCTGCGAAACGCAGATTGAATACGGCAGATCGGCTATCAAACCGGACGAGCGCGGCGAAAAGGTACAGACTTTCGTGGACAACGGCTTCTCTGGCGGCAACACCAACCGCGACGGATTTCAGAAGATGATGAAAATGGTTCGGCAAGGCAAGATCGGCAAGGTGATCGTCTACAAGCTCGACCGTATAAGCCGTTCTCTGGCGGATTTCGTCAATATTTTACAGGAATTCAAGGAACACAATGTCGAGTTCGTGTCCTCTCAGGAGTCCTTCGACACCTCTTCGCCTTACGGGGAGATGATAGTTAAAATACTTATGGTGTTCGCCGAGTTCGAGCGAACGTCGATAATCAACCGTGTTACCCAAGCATACGCTCACCGCAGCGAAATGGGATTTTATATGGGCGGCAGACAGCCTTACGGCTTTGAACTTGTACCCGCCGTAATTCACGGCATAGACACCAAGAAGCTTCAGCCCATACCCTCGGAGATCGAACAGATTCGTTACATATACGAGGTCTATGCAGGGGAGTGCGTTTCTTTAAGACGGCTGCTGGATATTCTTGTAAACGGGAACAAGGAGCCGCTGAACGGCAGCCGATGGACGACCGCGAAGCTTTCTGCTCTGCTGAAAAACCCGATCTACGTCAAAGCCGATTCGGACGTGTACGATTACTTTGAAAGCCGAGGAGTGCGAATGGTGACGGAGCCTGCGCAGTTCACGGGAACATACGGCGCACAGCTTTACGGACGAACAAAGCACAATCCCGACAATCCCGATTGGTCGGATATGAAGCTTGTTCTGATGTCGCACAGAGGGGTGATAAACTCCGATATCTGGCTGAAATGTCAGTGCAAGCTCGAAAAGAACAGGCAGATCACCAACAGCTACAGCAATCCCACAAGCTGGCTCGCGGGCAAGGTGGTATGCAAAAAATGCGGTCATACCATGACCACCGTCAAGGGCAAGGTCAACAAGAACGGGGAAATGCGGCGCTACTTCAACTGCACGGGAAAATCTCACAAGCGCGTGTGTACGGGTATAAAGGTCACCGTCTATGCGGAGGATCTTGAGGATATGCTTTACGACTGCATTTACGAAAAGCTGTCCGATCTCAAGGGGGTTATGTGTTCCTCCGAAAATACGCAAACTGCGGAGATCAATGAGTTAAAGCTCAGGATAAAGGAAATAGAGAGAGCGGAAGCGCAGCTTATGGACGCAATTCTTGCGGGCGGCTTTAACGGCGATATGATAGCGATCGCCAACCAAAAGGCTGTCCGCTTCAAGAATGACAAGCTGGCGCTGTGCGGGCGCATAGACGCGCTAAAAGCCAAAGACACGGATATCGTAATAAACCCGGGACGATTATGGAAAAAAGCGGATTACGGCTGCAAAAAGGAGGTCGCCGCGATCCTCATAGATAAAATAATAATTTCCGAGGACGGCAGCGTGAAAGTGATCTGGAAAATATAAACAAACCGCCGGGAGCAAAATTCCGGCGGTTATATTTTTTATGTGAACACGGACAGGATCACAACCGTTTTTCGATGATCGAGTCCAGAAGTCTGTAAAGGTACATATCCTCCATGTTCCAGGTTATGTAGCATGAGGTGATCTCATAGCTTATCACAAAGACCTTGCCGCTTTTTCCCGTTATCTCGTGATGCATAACGGAGCATATGTCCTGAGCCGCGATCTTGTCATAGAGCGGAACGCTCTTTGTTTTGAACATATTGACGTTGTTTATCACCATAACATTGTCAACGTAAAAGGAATGAAGATCCTTGTCATAGATATAATCTATGGTTTGACACACGATATCGGAGCCGAGAGGATTTGCACCGCACTGGTACTCGATCTTTCGGTCGGTCTTATTATAAAGGATTATCCTTTCTATCGTGAAGTACTCGATAACATCGTTTAAGATGTTTTCCATGGTGTACTCCTTGCCGCACCGATCCAGATCGGCTATGCGGCAGACTGTCTCGCTCTTGCTCAAGCCTCGTCTTCCCGATATCCCTATCTCCTTAAGACCGCTCTGCAGAACCTCCTTGACGGTGCCATGCTTTTCTCTCTCGTACATAATATACCGGTTTTTCCCTTTGTACTTTGCGCGGTAAAGCATATGATCCGCAAGATCGAACAGCGTATCAAAGTCGTCTGCGTCACACGGATACTCCGAAACGCCTATCGAGGTGCTGGTGTGAAAGCCGTCCTGCTCGTCGCTGTACGCATGCAGAATATTGTTCTTTATGCCTCGGAGGATGTTTTTCAATTCGTCTCTGCCGTTATAATTATCAAAAACCACGAAGAACTCGTCTCCGCCTATACGTCCTGCTTTTCCCGAATCGGATACCTGATCGATTATTATCGCGGCGCACTTCTTTAAAACAGCGTCACCCATCGAATGTCCGAAATTATCATTTACACTCTTAAAATTATCGATATCAATTATCGCCAGCGCCGCCGCCTTTTTCATGTCGTTGATGAGCTTCTGACCGTAATTGGTTATGTCCTCTTTTAGGATAAGCCCGGTGAGCTGGTCGCGGCGAACCATTTCCTGAATGGGCTTTGTGTCCGTGCTGCCTATGGTTCCGACCGTTTTGATATGAACGTCCTCGTCGTAAATAGCCGTTCCCATAAAACGGATAGTCTTATTGTCACCCTTATGAGTAAGGCTTCCGGCAAAATTCCTTATGCCGCTCTTAAGATTGTTCTCAAACTTAAGAAGCTCCTCGTAAGAATTATCCGGAAGATGCTGCAAGGCTTTTTCGCGCCAAACCTCAAGCGGGTCTGTTCCCAATATTTTCTTCTCCCCGTCGTAACGAAATGATGTAATGACATTTGCGGCACGGTCGTATGTAAAATACAGGCTGTCGAACTGTGACAGCAGAGCCTCGGACTCGCGCTGCTCCGTTTCGAGCGTCAGAAATCTGCGCGACATCTTTTCAAGCTCTATCATATGCATCGTCACCTGTTCCGGAATGTGTATGTCCTCCAGAACGCATACCATAGGGCAGGGGATATTCTCACGCGTATAGATATCCAATATGAACGGATCGCCAAAGGACTTGGATCTGAGCTTCCGCTCAATAACTTCAAGGGAATTATTCGCGAACAGAGAGTTGAAATTGGTGTACAGTATCCCGCCCCGGAAATCATAGAAAGCCGCGTTCCCGGTGACATAAGAATAGTCCGAGGTGTTGAACCTTACCTCATAGCTGTATCCATACTGCTTTTCCATAGCTTTTTCTTACCGGGGAAGCGTATGCTTCCGCTCTCCTTCCATAGAGGCTCGGGTCTTTTTCGACGCGGATATGCGTACCTGTGAACCGGCTGTGCCGGTTACTGACAGTGAGATTTTTTCCGTTACCGCCTTCATTATTTTTGCTATTGTATTTTTACTTAATTTAAGTCTAACACAAAATTCTAAAAATGTCAACACTTTTTGTTAAAATCGACGAAAAAAATTACTATGTTTCGCAGCGTATTGCCGAAGACATAACGCGCGTTTATTCGTCCTGCGGCGGGATTTAGGATCTGTATTTTTTCATAACGGTCATTTTGGCGAGGATCGGCTGTTTTTTTACAAATTTTTAGAAAAGTTTCACACATATATGAAAAAAGTGTTATAATATATACGATGTAATTGTTTCTTTCTTGTTAGAGCCTGTTTAGTATCTCGACGCGTGCAGATCACGCGGCAGATTTTTCGTCAAACGACGGCAATTTTTTGCAGGAATACTGTATGTATTTCAAGAAAAATTGCCTAAGTGTGGCGGAAAATATGCAAGTGAGATGTGCGTGGCGAGATACTAAACAGGCTCTTAGTAATAAAGCTGCTCTGCTCCTCTGCCCGGATATGCGGGGGAAAGTATTCAAAAGCAAAATAATCTGTATTCCGGAGGTTAATTTATGAGTTCCATTAAAGCGAAGATATGTTCACTTGTTATCGGGTGTACGGCGGCGGCGTCCTTGACGGTCAGCGCGATAAGTATTATCAGTGCAAATAATCTTATCAACAGCGATTCCGCGCAAATTATGAACGACGTATGTCACAACGCTACGGCGGATTTTAACGCGGCGCTTTCCCGAATAGAGCAGGCGGTCAACACTATGGCGTTTTATATCGACAACAATCTTGGCGATTTTGAAAAATTCAAGACGTCGGACGAATATGTCGATGAGTTTACCGACAGTCTTCAGCCGCTTCTTCGCGCCGCGGCGCGCAACACCGACAGTATAGTGTGCGCATACGTGCGCTATAATCCCGAGTTTACCGACCCCGAATCCGGTGCGTTTCTGTCAAGAAGCAATCTTGACGCGCCTTTTGAGGAATTGGTTCCGACGGATTTCAGTATGTACGATCCGTCCGATCTCGAGCATGTTGGATGGTATTACATACCCGTAAACAACGGCAAGCCCACATGGATGGATCCTTATTATAACGCGAATATCAATATGTATCTCGTATCGTATGTCATTCCCCTGTTCAAAAACGGGGAAAGCGTCGGCATCGTTGGTATGGACATTGACTTTTCGCTGCTCGAATCGCTGACCGAATGTGAGAACATCTACAACGATTCTACTGCGATATTGGTCAGCGCCGACAACGATACTATCCTTTTCGGGGACGGCGTCGAGTACGGAGATAAGCTTAGCGCCCTTGATACGGACGGCGCGAACAAGGAGCTTTGCGGTGCGATAGCAGCTCAGGAAAGCTCCGAGGACAAGCTCTACGGAATGACGTTCAACGGAAAGAAAATGCAGGCTTCGTTCCGCAGTCTGCGCAACGGAATGAAACTGATAGCCGCCGCATCCGAAAAAGATATCAATAAAAGCGTGAATGATCTTTATTTGCTGAGCGCAGTTTCGTCCGCGACGATAATCGTGATAGGCGCGGTAGTGGCAATTCTTGTGGCTACGGGCATAATAAAGCCGCTTCGTCGTCTTAACGGCAAGGTTCGCGAGATAGCCGACGGAAATCTTGATGTAACAGTTGACGTACATACCAAGGACGAGGTCGGAACGTTGGCGAACAGCTTCTCCGTAACAGTCGCAAGGCTGCATGAATATATAGACTATATTGATGAGATATCGCTTATTCTCAACAAGATCGCGGAGGGCGATCTTGATTACAAGCTTACAAGAAGCTACGAGGGCAGCTTTGCGGAGGTAAAGAAATCGCTTCTGAATATTTCCCAAACGCTCAACGGAGTTATGAACGATATTAACGACGCGTCAAAGCAGGTGGCGCTAAAGTCGAGCGAGCTTGCGTCCGGCGCACAGTCGCTCGCGCAGACCAGCACCGAGCAGAACGATTCCGTAAACGAGCTTTCCGCTTCTATTGAAAAGTTGACTCGCGACATCGCCGAAAATAACAGCAGCATTCACGCGGCGCTTGAATCCGTTGAATCCGCGGTATCGGGAATACGCGAAAGCGCGAAGGATATGGAAGAAATGAGGGACGCGATGAACGCCATTTCCGCGGCATCCAAGGAGATCAGTTCCATTGTAAAGACCGTTGACGACATCGCGACGCAGACCAATATTCTTGCGGTCAACGCCGCGATAGAAGCGGCCAGAGCCGGTGAAGCGGGTAAGGGCTTTTCGGTAGTCTCGGGCGAGATACAGACGCTTGCCGCAAAGACTGCGGGTGCTACAAAGAATATATCCGGGCTTGTTCAAAAGGTAATGAAAACTGTGGAGAACGGTTCGGGTATCACCGAAAAAACGAACGAATCGCTTAACCGCGTTTCGGGAGTATCGGACGGTATAGAAAAAGCGCTTAAGGATATCGCCGCATCCAGTGAAACGCAGGCGGAGTCGGTTGAACAGATCAACGTCGGGATCGAGCAGATCGGAAATGCGGTACAGAATAACAGTGCAACGGCGGAGCAGAGTGCCGCCGCGAGCGAGGAGATGAGCAGTCAGGCTCAGATGCTCCATGAGAGGGTATCCATTTTCAAGCTGAAAAAACAGTAACGGCATCGGGAATGTGCTAAGCGATCAAAAAAACGCTGTGATTGAACTCACAGCGTTTTTTATATGTATGGGCGGGGCATGGTCTTGTGAAAAATGTTTAACTTTGTAAGGACCGTATCGCCGAACCGCTGGAAGT
The DNA here is from genome assembly GCA_964458395.1 of uncultured Ruminococcus sp. GTDB lineage: Bacteria > Bacillota > Clostridia > Oscillospirales > Ruminococcaceae > CAG-115. The sequence goes on along the minus strand of CAYWIP010000006.1, from coordinate 19,113 downwards.
GGACTACCTCGCGTTCGCGCAGGAACTTGATGACCTCGTTTACGTCGGGGTCGTCACTTAAGCGAAGAATGTTGTCGTAAGTCGCGCGCGCTTTCTGCTCGGCTGCAAGATCTTCAACAAGGTCTGCAATAGGGTCGGCTTTCGCCTGAAAGTACGCGGCGGTAAAGGGAACGCCTGCGGCGTTTGCGGGATAAACGGCGTTTCCGTGATCTACATAATAATCGCCGCTGCCGTATTTGTCAAAGCTCTTTGCGCCCTCGCCGTCCGTCAGCTGACCGACTATGCTTCCGATTATTTCCAGGTGCGCAAGCTCTTCCGTGCCGATATCTGTCAACAGAGCCTTTCCTTTGTTGTCCGGCATGGTAAAGCGCTGGGACAAGTAGCGCAGCGAGGCGGAGAGCTCGCCGTCCGGTCCGCTGTACTCCAAAAAGTTATAAAATCTAAAATAAATATATGACCGAAACGCTGTTGTCGGTCTTATGAAATGTCGCTGACTTGATGAACTCTTTCAAAAGGCGGTTTTTTTCGTATTCCGAAACATTTGACGATGAGAGAGAGTCCAGCGTTTTCAAATGCTTTTCGGCAAATGCGCGGCGTTCCTCGGCGGTTATCTCGGCGGGAACGTTTTTTATTTTCTCTTCAAGCGCGGCGATCTCGGCTAATATCCGCGTCTTGTTTTCCTTGTATTCGTCGATAGTGTCTATTCCGCGTTGATACGCGTCAGAAATGCGCTGCAGCTTTTGCTTTGCCTTTTCCATTGATTTTATGTAATCTGCCGTGTCGGAGCGTGTGCGGGGCGTTTCTGCGCGTTCCAGAGTAAAATTGCCGCTTTCCAGATCGGTGCGGATCGCAGAATACAACATCATCTCCATTTTCTCTATTTTAACATGATGTGAAACGGTACAGCTTCCTTTGCAATAATTGATACATTGTAGGTACTGCCTTTGAGAACGCGCAAGGCTTGCTCCGCAATGGGAGCATTTTATTATCCCCGAAAGAGTGTAATCGGTCGGAGCGCTCTCGCGGCGGCTTCTGATATGCTTTCTCTTCTGCTCCTCAAGACGCTTCTGCGTTTGGTTCCAGAGTTCCTCGTTTATGATCGCTTCGTGACTGCCCTTGACTATAATGCTGTCGGGATTATGATAATCACGGAATGTCTTTCCTGTTGGTGTCCAACGCGTATAACCGTGATACACGGGATTATTCAGCCAATATTCCACCGTTCGGTTTTCGATCCTGCCGCCGCGGTTGGTGGTCACTCCCATTTCATTGAGCCATACGGCAAGCTGCTTGTGTCCCCACCCGTTGACATAGCGGATAAACACCTCGCGTATAATGTCCGCTTGTTCGGGGAAAACGACAAGACGTTTATTTTCGAGTCTGTACCCGAAAGGCGCAATGGAACAGTATTCGCCGCGCCGCGCCTTTTCGGTCATGCCGCGCTTTACCTCCTCGGCAAGGTTTATAGAGTAATACTCGTCCATAGCCTCGATGATCGCTTCGGTTATCACGGACATCTTGTCGTCGCCTATATTTTCGCTTACGGAAACCACCTCAATACCGAGTTGTTTCCTAAGCATTGATTTATAAACGATACTATCTTCACGGTTTCGCGCAAAACGTGAAAATTTCCAGACCAGAATAACATCAAAGGGCTTGGGCTTGCTCTTGGCGAGCGCTATCATACGCTGAAATTCACGGCGTTTTGCGGCTTTTCTTCCGCTTACGCCCTCGTCCTCGACAAAAACAAACTCCTCCGGCAGGATCATATCGCCGCGCTTGGCAAAGTCGCGTATCTTTTCAAGCTGACTGTCGGGGGAGTACTCAAGCTGATCGTCGGTCGATACTCTGATGTAACATGCAGCGGTTTTCATTGGTATCCTCCTTTAAAGCGTTTTGATTATCTGCATTACTTTTCCGGCAACACGCAGCCGAGTCACTTCTGCGTCCTCAAAGCGCTGTACGGGATAGCCCTCGTTCAATACCGTCCTCCTCCGTAATCAGGAACATCAAAAATGCTCTTATTGGGGTCGCGTTTTTTCAGTTTCATTTTATGAGGCGGTTTTCCATTCCGAGCGGCGATCAACACCGTTTCACCATCGTCATCATCACTATCCGAGCTTGTATATTGCTCGAGTTTTGTCAACTCATTTACACGCTTTTTTGCTTCGTCTTTGCCCAGATCGTTCAAGCCGCGGTAATCCTTTAACAATTCCTGCTCGTCCACAGGCTGCTGCGCACCGGAGGAATTATCACGTTCTTTTGGAACGTCGTATCCCATAAGCCAGACTTCGTTTACATTCAAAGCAAGACCCAGAATAGTAAGCTTGATTTGACCCGGCTCTACCGAGCCGGAAATATATTGACTTAATATACTTTTGCCCATTTTTTCATTATACTTTATGCAATACGGCTCGCACAATTCCAAGATATCAACCTGTTTTAGGTTGCGTTCCTGCATTATTTGTTTTAGCCTTGCGGCAGTCGTTACCTTTTCCATTTATACACCTCCCAATTCGGTTTATCCTTATTATAGCACGCTTTGAACAAAAAATCAAGGCTTTTTTGAAAAAAAGTTTAATTTTTTTGAACAAACCTATTGACATTTGAAAAATGTTGTGCTATAATGAATTTACGAAAAGTTTAAAAGTTCTAAACGTAAAAACAAGTGAAAGGTGGTGATAATATGCCATACGACTATTCAAGACTTAACGGGAGAATTACGGAAAAATGCGGTTCGCAAGCTGAATTTGCCAAGCTAATGGGATTATCGGAGCGCTCTGTTTCGTTAAAACTGAACAACAAAAGATCGTGGAAACAACCGGAGATGTTGAGAGCTTCCGAAATTCTTGACGTTAGTCTTGAAGAATTGCATACTTATTTTTTTGCTATGGTGGTTTAATATAGTTAAACAAAGGCGTTCCGAGAGGAGGTGATATCGATGAAAATCACAATTGAATGTACACCAAAAGAAATTGCCGACCTTGCAGTTCCAGTGCAAAATCGGCAAAACGATAAGTTAATTGCTGAGCAGATGTCCTGCCTTTCCGAAGCAAGCAAATTATGCTTAAATACATATGAAAGTTTGGAAGTACTGCCCGTTTTGACCGCAGCTATGATTTCTCTTGCGAAGCTGTAACTGTTTCGAAAATGGTCTTGTAGAATTCACAAATTGACTTTTGGTTGAATCTATTGACTTTTTCCATAAGCTCACTTCTTGTAGTATTATCAAGACTTATTGCGTGGGTTTCAAGAGCTTTCATAGTTATTTGCATAGCAATTTCTTTATCACTCATAAAATCACCTCCTTGTGCTTTGAATGTTTATATTATACCATATATAGAACAAAAAGTCAAGAGGGTACAAGAAAGCGAGGTGAAATAATATGAATTTGGCAGATTTGTTGCCAATTGTTGGAGCAAACCTTTTTGTTGGGGCTATCCAACTGTTCATTTTTTACAGATTTTTTCGGAATGCGCAAAAAATGCTCGAAATAACCGCCGAATACTTAAAAGGAATAACCGATATTTCTATAAAAGGCATTTCTGAGGCGGCTGTAAGAGTTAATCAGCTTAATAATGGAAAGGGGGCAGAGTGATGAACCCTTCTGACAAGAAAGAACAGTGCGACGAAGCTCTCAATGAAGAACTTATGAAAACTTTGGGTGATACGTGCCTCGCGCTTACAAGCGATGCAGGTCGAATATCCTCAATCGCTCTGGTCGCTAGGATGTCGAAATTCGACTTCGACAAATACGGCGTCCGATTTTATGATGTGCTCCGCACAATTCAGGACTTAAGCGATCATCTCTCAGAAAATCTAAATAGCGTTTCCAATATGCTGGCGATGATCAATGGTATGGATGAATCAGCATTGTTCTGCCGCAAATTGCCAGACGATACAGGCGCGGAACTGATCGAGCGTGCAATGGAGCTTTGTTGCAAAATACGGAATTTACGCTAATAACAACGGAACTGCTTAACCGGCAATAGAAAGTGAGGTGAGAGCATGGATAAAAGCAAAGTCGAAATAACTTCTCGGGGCGTGAATAATGTAACAATAAATGTTGACGGCAAGAACATTAACGACCATATCACTGCAATTGACATTAAGATGAGCCCCAATTCTCTGCCGCAAATCATATTAACAATTCGCCCTATTGATTTCCAATTCAAGGGTGAAGCTGAAATTATCGAAAGACGGCATTTTGCCAGAGATGAATTAGGACGGAAAAAGAAAGGCGGTGAACCACATGGAAAAGTTGATTTTTAATTCCCCGGCACGCAGAGAGCCGAGAAAGCACGACAAGCCCGTTATCCGCATAAGCGCGGAGGCGTATGATCTCGTCGAGAGTATCAGCGCGGAAACGGGATTGTCGAACAGCCACGTCGTCAGCGAAATGGTAAGGTTCGCGGCGGCGAACACAACTATCAAGTACAGAGGTGAAGATGATGAGGATTGATATCCCCGACAACACAAACGGCAGAGAACTTATCGGGTACGCGGCGCAGCTTTGCCGCGAGATCAACGGTTGACAACTGTACAACCACGGTGAGCATAGAATTGTTTTGGAGGTGATCCCATGGCAAAACGAAAAAACGACGGCTTTAGTCAGTGCTTCAATCCCGATGGAAGCATAAAGCGATTTCTGGAGGTCGTTGAGATCCTTCCCGACGGAACCAGAGTATTTGAGAACGGCTGGAAGGCTCGCCCCTCAATGGTCGACTTCGGCGGCGAACGCGGGCTTGTTAGGCTCGACAGCATGACCCCGGAAGAAAAAGCCGAATGGGAAAAAAACCTTTTTGAGCGTGTCGGCAGGGATATGTCTGCATTCTACCAATCGCTTGAAACAGGAGCGGGAAAGTATTCCCGATAAATACAAGCAGGATGTTGAAAGAGCGGACAAGCCCCATGAAAGGAGCGAGATCATGAAAGATCCAAGATTCAGAAGAATACCCGGGCTGCGCTGTGAGAAGCGCGGTTCGGACAAGTTTGAGCTTTCGACAACGTCGGACGGCGCGAAATGGACATTGTCTTTATCGTGCAAAAAGTGTCCGCGCGCTTTTGAAATATGCCGCGTGAAGCATTTCAGCGACATATCGCCGATAGAGGAGGACAACGATGAACGATAAAAAAACAATGAAAGGTTACAAAGGCTTTTCCAAAGGGCTGATATGCAGAGGCAAGCAGTATGCCGAGAATACGGTTTTCGAGGAGGACAGCGCGAAGATATGCAAAAACGGTATGCATTTCTGCAAAAATCCGTTTGACGTACTCGAATATTACGGCTTTGTTGACGATAACGGCGAGCTGAATGAGTTCTGTGAGGTAGAAGCTCTTGACGAGGTGAAAACCGACGATGGAAAAAAGTTCTGCACAAAGAAACTGAGGGTCGGCACTAAACTCGGAATCCCGGGACTTATAAACGCTTTCGTCAGCTTCACTTTGGCAAACGTAAAATCGAAAGATGCAGCGACAAACACGGGTAACTGGTCTGCAGCGACAAACACGGGCTACTACTCTGCAGCGACAAACACGGGCTACTACTCTGCGGCGACGAACACGGGCTGCTACTCTGCGGCGACGAACACGGGTAACCGCTCTGCGGCGACGAACACGGGTGACCGCTCTGCAGCGACAAACACGGGTAACTGGTCTGCAGCGACAAACACGGGTGACCGCTCTGCAGCGACAAACACGGGTAACTGGTCTGCAGCGACAAACACGGGTAACCGCTCTGCAGCGACGAACACGGGTAACCGCTCTGCGGCGACGAACACGGGTGACCGCTCTGCAGCGACAAACACGGGTAACTGGTCTGCAGCGACAAACACGGGCTGGGCTTCTCGACGGCGTACTACAAGGATATGCGCGAGAGCCTTGACCCGTGGAGCTGGGCTTGCAAGTATATGGGCGAGCCTTATGTCCGCGAGGGTCTGCTGTTCGAGCGTGATTCGCTGAACTACTACAACGGCACGCTCCCGGACGGCGGCTATGACGTCAAGAGTGCCGTAGACGTGGCTTTCGGCGGCGGCGACAGCTTATCCGCGCCGATAATCTATTGGTTCGGGAATGTCGGGTACGTTCACGACTGGGTGTTCTCAGACAAGGACAAGACGGTCACCGAGCCGCTTGTGGTCGACCGTTTCATAGCGAACGACGTTTCGCGGTCGCGGTTTGAGGCGAACGCGGGCGGACGGGCTTACGCGGAGGATATCGAGCGGCAGCTGAAGGAGCGCGGGCATCATTGCAGCGTGACCACGTCGTCGGCGAACGTCCGCGAAAGCAAGGACGGCAAGATACTCCGCTACTCGACGGATATCCGCGACTGTCTGGTGTTCCGAAACGACGCGAACCGTGGGGCTATGTACGACAAGGCTATGGCTGAGCTTTGCCGATACTCGGTAAACACGAGCGGCAAGAAGATAAAGCGTCACGACGACGCGGCGGACAGTCTGGCAATGAACATTGACTTTCATCAGAACGGGCTGTGCACCGTTGAGATAATCGAGAACAAATTTTTGTAGGGGGAGATAAAATGGCATTTGAGAAGATAGTTTGCCCGGATTGCCGAAAGCGCCTGTTTGACGCCGACACGAAGTCACGCGGCGAGATATACGCGTACTGCAAATGCTGTCGGAAATCGGTGCTTATCACTCTCCCTGTCAAGCGTAAGGGGGCTGTGAAATGCCGCGGCTGAACTTTTACGGCAGACGTCAGATATTTACCGACGAAAAGGAGATAAACGACGGGAATGTGCTTGACGTGCTGAAAAGCGCGGTCGGGGTTCACGAGCAGAACCGTCACGATATCGAGCTTCTTTACGGCTATTACAAGGGGCGGCAGGACATACTCGACCGAGTAAAGGAGGTTCGCCCCGAGATATGCAATAAACTGGTCGAGAACCACGCCGCCGAAATAGTCAATTTTAAGACGGGGTTCACGTTCGGCGAGCCTGTTCAGTACGTTTACCGAGGTGAAAATCCTTTCGGGGATAACGACGGGGACGATAACGGCATCGCGTACCTCAACCGCATAATGGACGAGGCGGATAAAGCCTCAAAGGACAGCGATCTGGCGCAGTGGTTCTACATATGCGGTATAGCGCACCGTCTGGCGCTTGTCGAGAACGGTGTTCTGCAGACCTACGTCTGCGACCCCCGGAATACGTTCGTGGTGTATTCCAACGATTACCGCCGCGAGCCCGTTCTGGCGTGTACGTACTCCGACACGGGCAAAGGGCGCGTTTACTCCGTATGGAGCGCAAAGCGGTTCTGGGTGACACGCGATCTGCGCGAGATAACCGAAAGCCGCGATTTCGCGGGCGGCATTCCGATATTCGAGTACAGGCTCTCGCAGACGAGGCAGGGCGCGTTTGAGACCGTTCTTCCGCTTATCGACGCTATGAACAACATAGCCTCCAACCGAATGGACGGCATAGAGCAGATAATACAGTCGTTTATCTGGTTCAACAACTGCGCGGTGGACGACGAGCAGTTCAGGGCGCTTCGCGAAAAGGGCGGCATATGCACAAAGTCGACGAACGGAGCGCCCGCAAACATTCAGCTTTTGCAGACCACGCTCGACCAGCAGCAGAGCCAGACATTTGTCGATTATATGTACGAGATAATGCTGACGATCGCCGCCGTTCCCGACCGAAAGGCTTCGGCGGGCGGCAATACGGGTCAGGCGTTGGTTATCGGGCAGGGGTGGACTATGGCGGAGAGCGCGGCGAGGTCAATGGAGCACGAGTTCAAGACCGCGGAGAAGCGGTTTCTCGCGTTTGTGCTGAGGTGTATGAACGTTCCGCAGCTCGGGAGCTTATCGCTCGGCGATATCGAGATAAAGTTTACGCGCAACAAGACGGACAATCTTCTCACGAAAACGCAAGGACTCCAGAATCAGCTTGAAGCGGGAATTCACCCCCGCATAGCGATCGCTAACTGCGGCTTGTACAGCGACCCCGAGCAGGTGTTCCTCGACAGCGCGGAGTACTTGCAGAAGTGGCTGACGACGGGCGAACAGGACAAATCCGCCGCGAATGTTGTTGATATGGACGGCGAGTTATCGGCAATTCTGGAGAAATTAGGCGGTGACGATAATGGCGAACTTAGCGAGCGTTGACCGTCTGAATATCCTCTACTTCGGCGAAATGGAGCTTACCGAAGCCGAGAAGAAAATGCGGATCGTGATGTCGGGCGCGTTTCAGGATATCGTGAGAAAGTATTACGATACGGTTCACGCGATAATCGCCGATGAGAAAACGGATAAACGCCGTAAGGACATACTTCTTGCGGCTGCTGTGGTCAGCTTACGGAAAGCGTATCTCGGCTTCTTTGACAAATATTACGAGCGGTATGTAGCCGCAATATTTCAAGGCGGAGAGCCGTACTACGGAACTGCGGCATGGCGCGACAAGCACGCGCTCGACTTCGCGGTATGGCTCACGAGAACCGCCCGGAACGAACCAAACGTCGCGTTTGAGAACAGTCACTCGATAGCGGTCGCGCGCACCGAGATAAACGCGATGAGCAACCTCGCGGCGCTCGACGCGGCGTACCGCTCGGGAGCACGTTTTAAGACGTGGGTAACGTTCGGCGACGGCAAGGTCAGACCGTCGCACAAGGCGGCGGGCGGTACGCGCATACCCATTGACGAGGCGTTCACGGTCGGCGGCTATAAGCTGATGTTCCCGAACGACACCTCTCTCGGCGCGGGCGCGGAGGAGATAGTCAACTGTCGGTGCACTCTCAGATTCGACGGCGGAAAGCCCTTGACAAACGCGGGTGAACGTGGTATAATGAGGGCAGGAAGTGATGATGTGGCGCTGGAAAACCAACGATATGGCAGGAATAAAAGCACTCTTGTCAACAAATCCTACATAGAGGGCGGCGAATATCGGCGTAAATTCGATAAATTAAGCGATAATCCCGAGGTCAACAAGGCGTTGTACAATGCCGCGAAGACTGCGCTCAAGCACAGAAGCGGCACGGATCTTGAGGATATGTATTGGTTTGATGGAAAGACAGGAGAAATCCTTGCAAAAGAAGTCAATAATACGGTTCCTCGTCAAGTAGATTATTCAATTGCGACAAAGCATGCGATAAACCATGTAAACGATAAATCTCTTATAGCTCTGCACACACATCCGAGCAGTATGCCGCCCAGTGCGGGAGATTTAAACGCTTGCTTTAATCATGGCTATAAATGCGGCTATATCGCATGTCATGATGGCAGAGTGTTTGGATATACCGCCGATGAGCGAATTAACGAAACCCTTTATGATTTGTATATAAAGAATGGCATTAACGACGGATTATCCGAGTTTGACGCGCAGATAGCGGCATTGAATAAAATGAAGTTAAGGTTTAAAATTGATTTTTGGGAGGTGGATTAGATGATGACAGAGAATTATCTTAATGATAATGTTGTTATTCCCGAAGATATTATAAAAATGACACCGGAAGAGGTCAAAACCGAAATAGCGCGGCTTGAAGCAGAAATCGACGCTCAAAAACGAAGAGAGGACAAAAAAGCCGTATAATTTTAATAATCGAATAGCTTATCAAGAGCCTTTGAGCCAATGCCCCTATGGGAAACCGTGGGAGCGTTGGCTCTTTTTGTTTATACGGCGGCATTAACAACGCGGAAAAAGCCGTTATTTACCGTAACGGCGCGGGTTCAATTCCCGCTGCTGCCACTATGGAGTTATCCGTAAAATAACGTATTTTCAGGAGGTATTATTATGACAAGAGAAGAGATCAGGAAGCTGTTTCCCGACGCATCGGACGAGCAGATATCCGCGCTGCTGAATTCGCACCACAGCGAAATAGCGGCGCTCAAGGACGAAAAGAAAGCGCTCAAGGAAAAGGCGGACAAGTTCGACGAGGCGGAACGCGAAAAGCTCTCGCAGGAGGAAAAGCTCAAGGCGCTCATCGAGGAGGCGAACAAAGCGAAAGCCGAAAATCAGCGGCTGCTCAACCGCACCAAAGCGGCGGCAAAGCTGACGGCGGCAGGGCTTACCGAGGAGGAATACTCCGCCGTTCTGGACGGCTTTGTCACCGACGACGAGGAGCGGACGCTCGGGTTCGCCGAGGCGCTCACCAAGCTGATAGGCGCGTCACGTGAAAAGGCGGCTGCGGCGGCTAAGCAGGAGCTTTTGCAGACCCCCGCGCCTGCGGCGGGAACGGCACAGCCATCGGCTCCCGATCTCTCGGAGCAGTTCAGCGCCGCCGCGAAGTCGAACGATATGCTGTCTATGATAAAGGCGGCGGACGGCATGACCGCGGCGCGGGAAACAATGGTATAACAGGAGGTAAATATGCCCGATACGGAAACCATCAAATCAACCACGGCAATGAGCTTTAACTGCCCGAATTATTCGGGAGCGCTCTACACCAAAAGCAACATTGAAACGCCTTTTCTCAACGCGATAGGCGCGCCGCTCTACACCAACTCGACGGAGTTCGTGACCTCGCAGGACTACGCGCTTGAGGATCCGAGCCAGCCCGAGATCTCCGAGGTGCAGAGCGTCAAGGGCGTGGACGCGACGTTCATCACGCGCACTCAGGAGACCAACGTTACGCAGATATTCCAGGAGGCGGTAAGCGTTTCCTACGCCAAGCAGTCCAATATGGGCACGCTCTCGGGGATAAACGTCGCGGGACAGCGCGCCAACCCCGTTGACGAGCTTCAGTTCCAGAAGGCGGCGAAAATGCGCAAGATCGCGAATTCGATCGAATATACGTTCATCAACGGTACATATCAGAAAGCTACCGCCGACGATGTTGCCAACAAGACGCGCGGTATTCTCGCGGCGATCACGACAAACGCGGTCAACGAAACGAACAAGGTCGGCGCGTCCATTATGCGCTCGACGATAAATTCGCTGCTCAAAAAGATGTACGACAGCGGCGTTTCTCCCGACGGGAATACCGTTTTCGTGAACTCCGCCATAGCGGCGGCTATCACGGAGGCGTTCACGGGCTCGAGCAGCCTTTACCCGAACGGCGTAACGAGCGCGGGCGCGGCTATCCGAGGACTGATGACCGATTTCGGCACGGTCAACATCATTCTCGCGAGGACCATTCCGCAGAATGTTCTGCTTTGCGCAAAGACCGAGGCAATCCATCCCGTCGAGCAGATCACCCCGAACAAGGGCAACTTCTTCTACGAGGACAAGCCTACAAAGGGCGCGGCTTACGAGGGCATGATATTCGGGCAGATCGGTCTGGATTACGGCGTTGAATATCTGCACGGAAAGGTGGTATTTGCGGAATGATCGCATACAGAGACGACCGCCCCGCTACGGTAACGAGCGGCGGGAGAGTCATCGTCGAGTTCAAGAACGATACTGCCGAGGTATCGGAGGAGCTCGGCGGAATTCTCGCAAGGGCGGGCTACAGAGTGGAGGACGCAAATGACGCAGACGGAGCTGTTGAGGACGCAGATACCGCAGATAACGGACGGGGACGCGGCGTTTCTTCTGGAAACGGCAAAAAGCGCAATTAACGCGCGGCGCTATCCGTTCGGCGAGCCGCCCGACGAGCTGGAGCGGCGCTACGAGAACCTACAGATACGCATTGCGGTGGAGCTGTTCAACAAGCAGGGCGCGGAGGGCGAGACCTCTCATTCCGAAAACGGCATAAGCCGCGCCTACTCTTCGGCGTGGATATCGGAGGAGCTGCTCTCGGAAATCACGCCGAAAGCGGGGATTTTATGAGGGATTTGAAGCGAAATCAATTGCCGATAACTTATCGTCTGTACCTCAGAAGTGAGGAGATAATCGACGAATGGAGTAATTCTACGGGGCAATACGCGCCCTTGTTCGGGGAGGAGCAGTCGCTTTTCCTGTCCGTTTCGGCGAACAAGGGCGACTACTCCGAGCAGATGTTCGGGAACGTTCTGGACTATGACCGCACAATGCTCATCAGCGACCCGAAGTGCCCTATCAATGAGAATTCCCGCGTGACTATCGACGGGCAGACCTACGTTGTAAAGGCGGTTGCGCGCTCGCTGAATGTTTCGCAGTACGCTATAAAGAGAATAGAGTGCAGCAGCCAAAAAAGCGAAGCAGAGGAACGCAGTGACGGTTGCGAGCTTTTTTAGCGAACGAAGTGAGCGTCGCGTTGCTGCACGTTTTAGATAGGGTGACGGAGAATGAAGATAACGGCGAAATTATCGGCGGAGAGTTTGAGGAAAGCGGCGGCGGAGGTTCGGGCGTATAAGGCGCGTATCGAGAAACTCGCCGTCGACCTTACCGCCGAATTAGCCGCACAGGGCGCTCAGATCGCGCTTGTCGAAGCAGCGGATATAAAGGATACGGGTACGCTGTTATCGTCCATTGTGGGCGAAGCAGGGGGCAACTACGGCTTTGTGAAATGCAAGTGCGGATATGCCGTGTATGTCGAATTCGGAACGGGAGTTGTCGGCTCGAAAAAACAGCACCCCGATCTCTCGATAGTCGGCTGGAGGTATGACGTGAACGGTCACGGCGAACTCGGCTGGTGGTATCCGACAACGTACAGCGACCCGAACCCGTACAAGCGAAAAAGCAAGGACGGTAAAATTTACGCGTGGACAAAGGGAATGCCGTCGCGCCCGTTTATGTACAACACGGCGCAGCAATTACGGCGGCTCGTTATCCCGACAGCGGGGGGGCTGATATCGTGATCGACGTTGAGAATTACGTCGTCGACAAGGTGGCAAAGGCTCTCCGCGCGGAGTTCAAGGGGATATTCGTGGTATCGACCGACACGGACGCGCCGTCGAAATTCCCCGCGGTGTGCTTCTGGGAGCAGTCGAACGTACCGCTCGCGAGTACGCAGACCGCGCACTCCCGCGAGAACCACACCGAATTGATGTACCAAGGCAATATTTACAGCAACCTGACGAGCGGCGGAAAGCAGCAATGCCGAAAAATAGCCGCTGTTATCGACAGGGTAATGACGGGAATGGGCTTTATACGGATATTCGGGCAGCCCGTTCTCAACCCGTCCGATACCTCGATAAGCCGCTATTCGGTGCGGTATAAGGGTATCGCGGGCAAGGACGGATATATCTATACAAGTTAGGAGGTTTATAACTTATGGCAAATGTTAAAAGCGGAATTCCCATTCTTACGGCGGGCACGGAGCTTGCATACGCGGTGGAGACCACAGCGGGAACAATGCCGACTTCGGCACACTTTATTCCCGATATAATTTCTATCCCCGATATGAGTGCGGAACCGGAAAAAATCGACGTTACCGATTTGTCGTGCCTGAAGTACAAGAAGCACATGAAACTGTCGAAGCTGAAAGAGAATATGAGTTCGTTCGGGTTAGAGAATATCGATGCAAAGAGCCTTATCCCCGACTTCTCGTTCAAGGCTCCGACAATCAGCCGTGCCGCCTTTGAACAGCCGACGGGCACAGTGCGCGAGGCATACGCACAAGCAACGCAGTTCGCGCCCTACGACTATAACAACGCCGACGGAATGGAGGCTAATGTGACGATCTACAATTACCTCGAAATGGACGGCGACATCGTTGCTGAAAAGGTGGAAACCCGCAGAGTAGATATGCAACGCCGCATGAACGGAAGATAATTAAATTTTTCCGCCCTATCGTAAAGGTAGGGCGGAATACTGTTTTACAAATATTTATATGGCAAGTTCAATTTGTTCCCGTGGCGAACGTTCCACGAAATCGTCTGGGATATTTATCCCGAACTGATGACATAAGCCCTCAGCCATAACCGCGATCTTTACAGGGTGACTGTTCTGGTGTTTCATTACGCTTTGCAAGGTTTTGATAATGCTTGCCACCTCGCCGACAGACGTTGCTTTCGGCGGGAACTGAGCGCAATTTTGCGTTGAGTAACTGCCCATCTTTCGGATTGAGGGAAGAACCTCCGATGTGACCCAATGTTTAAAATCAACAGATTTAGGCAGCTTGCTTGAAAGGATAAGGCTATACAATCCGCTCTCGTTGATTAAAACAACTTTTGTTCCATTGACGGTGAACGATTCGTTCACCGTCTTGTCGTCGTTGGCGACATGATCGCGCACGGCTTTTGGGGGATTGGAGTATCCCAGAGCTACTGCCACATCTTTAGCTACAAACCACGGCTCACCGTTTACCATTGTCATTCGGATTTCTCCGAACTGCTCACTTGTAAAAATCTGTAAATCCATTTTTCTCCTCCTAAAAAATCTCTTGACTTCCCGCGGAGGATATGCTATAATGATATAGCAATCCTCTTAGGGTTGTCGTTTTGGTTATAACGGTAACTTCACTTTGGTCGGTTGGGTTACCGTTATATTTTTGTCACCTTGACAATGCCGCGCCCGTTTGCACGGGCATTTTCGATCGCGGACTTGATTTTCTCGACTTCGCTGTCGTCGAACGTTCCGCGCATTCTGCGGGAAAAGTAATTATCGCTTACGCCAGGTTGTTCAGCGACTGCCCACAAGCGAATACCCTTGTCCATAATCATTTTTTTAACCTCTGCGCCTGTCATTGTTGCACCTCCTCTCGTGTGTTGTAGTTTGATTATAAACCATAACGCTGAAAAATTCAAACGGCAACATTTACAAAAACAAAAGGAACAATTTAGTTATTCTTACAGTATAAAGCTCTTATTTGAACATAAAGTTGCAATTATGAAACTTTAGTTAAAAATTTGTTAACAGCCTTGTTTATAGTGCCTAAAATCGACATGTGATTTTTGTTGATATTCTCCCCGCTTTGTGGTATAACAAAAATAATTACCCTCAAATCGAGGGTAGTTGACTTTTTCCTATTTATGTAGTATAATGTAGAAAAATGACACTTGGAGGTACAGACAAATGAAAAAATCGGTAATGGCGGCGGCACTTGCTGGGGTTATGCTCCTCTCGGGCTGCTCGGGAGTTTCGCAGGACGAGTATAACTCGCTGCTGGAGGAGAATTCCAAACTGAAAGAGAGCAGCAGTTCGGAAAGCACGTCGAGTGAAACAAGTACTAGCAGTTCTACAAAGAGTTCTTTAAATAGTAACACATCAAAGGAGAGTTCTAGTACAGACAATAGCACTTCCTCTGAACCAAAATCAGACACTTCAACAGAAAAATATAATAAAGATGTTTTTATTGTTGGAGCAAAACAATGTGATGATTGGTATTATAAAGAAACAGAAACGGGCAGTATTGAAGCTGTTCTATATGTTGATGATTATGCTAAATTGGACGACGTGGACGAATTTGTTAAGAATTTTTATACTGGAATGTATAATGTAGTTATTGAGGCACCTCATCACGGAATGTATACCTACTGGGTTTTTAAAGAAAATGGAAGTCTGGTGACAACAACCTTTCTTTCGTCTTATATGAATATGCCGGTTCTTTGGTTGGGAGATTATGAACCGCTTAATGATGACGAGCTTGCAAAACAATTTAATGACATTTGGTGTAGTAATAATCCCGAAACATCTATTCCTCAATCTTCCACATCTACCCAAACGGAAAAGCCCACCGAAAGCCAAACACCACCTGCTCAAGGCAGTGCAACGACAGGCGAAAGAAACGCATTAAAAAAGGCTCAGTCATATCTTGATTTCAGTGCATTTTCACGCGACGGCTTAATCGGACAGCTTGAATATGAGGGATTTTCAAACAGTGAAGCTACATACGGCGCAGATAACGTGGGAGCAGATTGGAATGAGCAAGCGCTTAAAAAAGCTAAATCTTACTTAGATTTTAGTGCTTTTTCGTAAACCGGACTTGTTGAACAACTGGAATTCGAGAAGTTTACACACGAACAAGCTGTATATGGCGTTGATAACTGTGGAGCGGATTGGAATGAGCAAGCAGTAAAGAAAGCGGCGCAGTATTTGGAATACAGCAGTTTCTCAAAAGATGGTCTTATTGGGCAGTTAGAATTCGAGGGATTCACTCACGATCAGGCTGTGTATGGCGCTGAGCAAAACGGTTATTAAATAACTTTCCGTCCTATTTGCTAAAAATAGGACGGATTTTTTGTATAAATCTACAAAATTTCAAAAAGCCCTTGACTTTCGGAACTCGAAAATATATAATTGACTTATGGAACGCGAAAGTGAGGTGAAATGAATGTCTCCAAGAACGGGCAGACCCCTAATAGGCAAAGAGCGGCTTGATATTGATGTAAAAGTGCGGTTCGACAACGAACTAAACGAAAACTTACTTGCTTACTGTGAGCGGCACGGTATTACTCGTACCGAAGCAATACGGCAAGGCGTTCACTTGCTATTAGCTGCCGAGAAAAAAGAAAACGATAACCCCAAACCTGACAAGTAAACGGTTATCGTTTTCAACACACAACCCCGAAAGGTCGGTAAATCTATTATACCACACCTTTCGGGAAATGTCAATATGAAAGATGAGGTATAACATTATGGAAAATTCAATCAGGATTAACAGCAGCAAACTCCCGATAAGGGAGTATAACGGACAGCGCGTCGTAACGTTCAAGGACATTGACACGGTTCACGAGCGCAAGGACGGAACGGCTAAACGCAACTTTTACACCAATAAGGAGCGCTTTGTTGAAGGCGTTGATTACTTTAAGGTAAAGTATTCGGAGGTATGTACGAATTTCGTACACACCCCCAACGGCTTTAATCCTAACGCGGATTTAACCCTTCTCACCGAAAGCGGCTACCTAATGCTTGCAAAATCGTTCACCGACGATCTTGCGTGGACAGTCCAGAGGGAGCTTGTAAACAACTACTTCCGCAGCAAGACTCCCGAACCCGAGCAGCTTACGCTTGAAACAAGCGAGTACCACTACTTCCCCAAAACGCTCAACGGCGAGCCTGTTATTACCGTTGCGGACTTTGTGCATTTTACGGGAGTAACCGCGAACTCGGTGTACAAGGCGCTCCCTAAAAACTGTATTACCGGAACGGATTACCTGCTTCTGGAATACCGCGAGCTTGTGAAGTTCAAGGCGGCAAACCGTATTCCGTCGAAAAGGACAGGCGGCGCGCTGATCGTTATAAAGAAATCGGGCGTTGAAAAGCTGCTGGGCTACTATGACTGCATGGTCGAAATACCCATGATCGAGGAGAAGAAACAGCTCCCTGCGAAAGTTAAAGAACCGAGTGGTTTTGTCAGACCGTCAAGCTCAATGGAAAGCCTTATGGGGTATGTCCAGCGTGAGGCACGGGCGATCGAGGGCGTGGCGAATATGCTGCTCTGCGTTGATACAAGAGATAATTTCGAGAATTATCGTGCGCTCTTGATAGATCGGATAAAGTTTCTGCGTGACTACTGCTTTGACATTGAGTGCATAAAAATCTGACATACCCCTTGACAACCGCGTCAAAGCGTGGTATAATAAAAGCAAAGTAAACAGCTTATCGAGAGCCTTTGAGCCATACCCCGAAAATGGGGTATGGCTCTTTTTGCATTTTGGGGGGTGAGTATATGGCGTCGAAAGACCTGATATGGATAGTAATAGACGGCGTGACCGCTCCGACGCCGAAAGGCTTCACGCCCGTATACAGCGATTTCGATAGCAAGAACTCAAAGCGTAATGAGGTCGCCAAGCTGCACAGACAGCGCATACGCGCGGGCGTGGTATCGCCGAAATTCACATGGAGAATTCAGACGAAAGACCTCAACAAGCTGCTGAATATGCTCGATCCGGTTAGCCTGAATGTGAAGTTTTACGACCCGATGACAATGGCAATGCACGAGTTTACGGGGTACGCTCAGGCGACGCGTCAGCCGACGCTGGTGCTCGCGGGCGAGAAGTACGAGGACTGCTGGTGGGATT
Organism: uncultured Ruminococcus sp.; assembly: GCA_964458395.1. GTDB lineage: Bacteria > Bacillota > Clostridia > Oscillospirales > Ruminococcaceae > CAG-115. Next base: position 1,335 of record CAYWIP010000006.1, on the reverse strand, counting down.
TCGAGTGTTCGTTTATCGAGTATTGACGGAGGTGCGGCATGGCTGATTATAACGTAGGATTTATGGACGAGCGTTTTCCCGAGGAATGGCTCGTGGCAATGCGCGCGGACGTTAGGCGCGAGCGCGTTTCGGTGGTGCTGTCGCGCGGCGGAGAAAAGACCGACGCGGACATAATCGAAAATTCGCTCTATATCAACCGCAAGGTGATGGGCGGAAAGTTCGACCTGGGGACGTGCTGCGCTTCCGAAATGGGCGTGACGTTCACCGACGAAAACGCGATAGACACCAACTACGGCGGAGTTCTCGCAACGGTGGTGTACAGCCTGTATATCGGCGAGGACACCGACGGCTCGGAGAAGTGGTATTTCGCGACGGATGGTCCGTTTATAATTGACGGACAAAAGACTCGGCGTATGGACGAGCAGGTGACGATAAAGGCGTATGATATACTGTCGAATTTCGATTATGATCTGCCTAAGGACAATATTCCGAAGTTCGCGAATCTGTATGCCGCGGTGGAATGGCTGTGCGATATCGTTCCGCGCGTGAACGGCATACGCTTCGGACCTATGCCCGAGAGCGAGTTCAACAAGCTCCCGAACGCGGATATCGTTCCCGATTTTTCGAGCGGGCAGATCGTAAGCTGCCGTGACGCGCTTATGTGGATAGCTCAGGCAACGGGAACCTGCGTTCTCTGGGGGCGGCAGGCTATTATGCTCAAGCAGTACCGCTACACGGGAAATATGTCCTATGACCGCGAGATAACCGTTGACGAGCGCGACAGCATAGAATTTACCGACACCCGTACATACTGCGCGTATCTTACCGCCGAGAGCGCGGGCAAGGCGAAAATATACTCCAACGTCGTCTCCTGGGACGAGAGCTGGGAGCCGCAGTATATCAAAACGGGCGGACTGGCGCTGCCGAGAAACCCGATAATCTCCGCGCTTACCGAACAGCAGCAGGACGCGGTCAACAACAATATTCTCACCAATATGTCCTATCCCACGCGTTATGTGAAGATGACGGGCGACGTTGATTTTCTGCTTGAACCGCTTGACTGCGCGGCATTCACGGGCGGCAATATCGATATACGCAATATGATAATCGCGCCCGTTACCGAGATAAACTGGAAGTACCGCTGTTCTGGGAAGATAGTCTGCACCAACGTCGAGGAATACACCGATACGCTCCCCGATGAAGCGGCGGCTATGCTGATGTCCGAGGAGAGTGTTTCAACACAGGCGGAATCCCCCTCGGTACATTCGCCCGTGTATTCGCAGTCCGACAAGGCGCAGCTGGGGATAGGCGGCGAGGTCTGCACGATACTCGCGA
>CAYWIP010000005.1:55700-67968 GCA_964458395.1 uncultured Ruminococcus sp. | reverse complement strand
GCTGACGCATTTTGACGGTGATCCACGCGCGAACCATAGCAGCCGAGCGGCTTACTCCCTGCTTTACAAGTGCGTTGGCGATCGTCATAACTTTTGACTTAATGTTCATAGTGCTTACTTCCTTTCGGTTTATTTGCTCTCTTGAGCTTGATTATATTATAACATCTTACGGTAGATATTTCAATAGGCAAATTAGACAATCTTACAGGAGATTTTTTGTGTAATCTTACGGTAGACGCATAATTGATAATGTGATATAATATAAAGGGGTGATATTATGGCTGATAAAGCAAAGGCGACAAATTATAAACGCCAATTCAATGCTACAAATTATGATAGAGTTGAATTAACAGTAAAAAAAGGCACTAAATCAAAGCTTCAAGAGGCTGCAAAGGAAAATGGCGAAAGTATCAACGGGTATATCAAAAACGCTGTCAGAGAGCGATACAGCAAGGACACAGGCGAGGATATAGAACTTTAGACACAAAAGAGCCGCTCCCATATTCGAGAGCGGCTAAATTTTTCAGAAAAATTCTCAAAAACCCCTTGACAAAATAGGATAAATCCTATATAATGTATATAGGACGAAAAACGAAGAGGTATAAAACAATGAGATTTGAGGTAGAACTATATGAAACTGCAAGCGGAGAATGCCCCGTTAAAAAGTTTTTGAACGAAACAGAAACTAAAATGCGGGCTAAAACAATGCGGATGATAGCACTTCTTGAGGAAAAAGGAAACGAACTTCGAGAACCGTATTCAAAGCCGCTCTCTGACGGCATATTTGAATTGCGGGTTAAAATAGGATCGGATATTTCGCGCGTGCTGTACTTTTTTGTTGTGGGAAACAAGATCGTATTAACCAACGGTTTTATCAAGAAAACGCAGAAAACGCCCCGTGCCGAGATTGACAGAGCAAAGCAGTACAGAGCCGACTATTTAAGTAGACAGCACGAAAATGAGGAAACCGATGAAACGGGAAAGGAGAATTGATATGAAATTTGACAAATATCTTGAGGAACAGCTTAAAAACCCCGAGTTCAAGGAAGAGTATGACGCGTTAGAGCCTGAGTTCGCCGTTATCAGGGCGATACTGGACGCGCGGCGTGAAAAGGGCATTACTCAAAAGGAACTTTCCGAACGTACAGGTATTGCACAGGGCGATATAAGCAAGCTCGAAAACGGCAGTGCTAATCCGTCAGTTAAAACGCTCAAAAGAGTAGCCGCCGCTCTCGGTAAAAAAGTTAAGATTGAGTTTGTTTGACGAAACACAAGCCGCTTTCCAAATCGGGGAGCGGCTTAATCTTATCGCTATGCCGTAGCCGCTCAAATTTGAGCTTTAAGGGGCTTGCGTACTTGGGGGTATAAATCCATTACCAACGCGCAAGAGCCGCCTTAAACGCGAAATTTTAGGGGTCAGCGGCGATTTCCCCTTTGTGTGGCGGAGGGGTGATTAAATCTCCCCACCTTTTACATCACAGCAACGGACGTTCAGTTGCGCGTGCGTGAGCGGCTATTCAACACGCACAGTTACCATAAACGAAAGCTGTTGCGAGCTGTTAAAGCTGCTCAAAGCGGAGAAGATCGAGAGCGCACAGCGGCTCGGTTCTCAATGGCTCGGAGGTAATTGGGTATTCACGCAATGGAACGGCGAAATGATGAACCCAATGACCCCGACAAAGCAGTTCTCAAAGTTCTTAGATCGGAACGGTCTCAAGCACCGCAAATTCCATTCCCTACGACACACATCAGCCACGCTCTTACTTTATGCGGGAGTAAACATCAAGCAAGTACAAGGGCGACTCGGTCACGGGGATATCGAGACCACGAACAAGTACTTACATCTGATCGAGGAGGCAGACATTGAAGCGGTGAACAAGCTGGACATTATGCTGCTCCCAAAATCGGACGACACAGAAAAGAAACAAGGCATTTCATAAAAATCAAGCCGCTCGCCATTCCCATTTTGTGGAAGTGCCGAGCGGCTTATTTTTTGTTTTGTTCAGCCTTGTTTAATGCCGTTTTATGGCAATGGCGCACAAACAGCGCACGAAAATAGTTTATAGATAAAACAAAGCCGTTTGCGAAATGCTCACAAACGGCTTTATTATCCACTTTATAATGGAGCTGTTAATCAGAGTCGAACTGATGACCTCATCCTTACCAAGGATGTGCTCTACCAACTGAGCTATAACAGCATCTCTCACTGCAACGATATTATTATATCACAACACTCGAAATTTGTCAAGAGGTTTTTTAAAAAAAATTGTATTGATTTTTTCGAGCAAATGTGATATAATTAAAATATATGTTTATATAGTCTTATGGTGAAATGTCGATAGGCATAATCACCAAAAAAGGGGGAGAAACAGTGAAAAGAGTTAAAAAGGGAATTTCCTTTACAAACTCGTCAAGGAATTTTTTTGGCGGGTGGTAGGCTCCGACGGAAGTCATTGATATTTTGTCGGAATATACAAGCGGTTGATTTTTAGCAGTGAGTAAACCAACCTGACGAGTTTTCCGGCAGTGAGAGCGGGTGCACGCTTGTGCCGACGCTTGGCGACCTCTTTAAATTTGAGATCGTAGAAGCGTTTGAATTCCGAGTTGCATCTTCTCAGGGAATTAGCGGCTTCACACAAATAATAGCGCGGATAGTGGTCTGAGCTTGTTCCTGTTATCGTTGTAATTATTATACCATGGGTATGTGAAGTTCTGTTGATATTTTGATTACTACGGATTTTTTCTGAAGAAATTTTGATATTTCTTTTCAATCAAAGGGAGCGTTTTTTAGGACTTTTTATGTCCTTATATTTATTATACGAGGAGGGAGAGAATGATGCGGCTTTTGAATATCGGCTTCGGGAACGCCGTAAACGCGGACAAGATCGTGGCAGTTGTAAGCCCCGAGGCGGCTCCCATAAAACGGATCGTTCAGGTCGCCAAGGACGGCGGCACGGCGATCGATGCTACCTGCGGACGCAAAACGCGCTCCGTTATCGTGTGTGACAGCGGGCACGTCGTTCTCTCGGCGCTCCAGCCCGAAACAATAATCGGCAAAACCGCTGCGGAAGCCGATAATACCGATTGACATTATAGGGGGTATTTCTATGGCAGAAAAAGGGCTGCTGTTTGTGGTATCCGCGCCCGCGGGCTGCGGTAAGGACACAATATTGGGTGAGCTTTTCAAGAGAACCGATTCGGCGGGCTATGCTGTTTCAGCTACTACGCGCGCTCCCCGCGAGGGCGAGGTGAACGGCGTTCACTATCATTTTCTTGCGCGTAAGGAGTTTGAGCGGAAAATCGCCGAAAAGGAAGTCCTCGAATATACCGAGTACTGCGGCAACTACTACGGAACGCTCCGCAAGAGCGTTAACGATCTTATAGAGCAGGGCAAGGACGCTATTCTTAAAATAGAGGTGGAGGGGGCGATGAATATCCGACGGATGTTCCCCGAGGCTTGTCTGGTGTTTATACTGCCGCCGTCGTGGAAAGTCCTCGAGAAGCGTTTGCGCGACCGCGGCACAGAGACCGAGGAGAAGATAATCGAGCGCACCAAGCAGGCGCGCACTGAAGTAGGCTACGCGAAAAATTACGATTACCTTATCGTCAACGACAGGCTGGACGAGGCTGTGGACGATTTGTTGGCAGTGCTTCGCGCGGAGAAGCTGAGGCGTTCGCGGAATGACGGGCTGCTGAACAGCTTTGGAGAGGGCGAGTTCGCTTGATAGCACAAATCGCGGTTGAAAATACGCTCTACGCGTTCGATATGCTGTTCTCGTATGAGATTCCCGCTGAACTTGAAAGCGCGGCGGTGCGCGGAGTGCGCGTTGTTGTGCCGTTCGGGCGTGGAAACCGAAAGCGTATCGGCGTGGTTTTCGGAGTAAACTCCGAGCTGCCCGAGGGCAAGGTCAAGCCGATAGACTTCGTTATCGACAGCGAACCCGTGCTTTCGGAGGAGCTGATGAACCTCTGCGAGTGGATACGGGAAAACACGTTCTGCACTTATTACGACGCGTTTCGGTCGCTGCTGCCGCCGGGTCTGGGGTTCTCGTTAAAAAGCGGATACAGACTCGCGGAGGACTTTTCTGGCGGGCTGACAAAGAACGAGCGCGGTCTGCTCGACTTGCTGAAAGCAGCCGACAAGAACGCATTCTCGGCGCTGATATCGGGTAATCCGACATTGGTGAGAACGCTTGCCGTAAAAGGCGCTTTAATTGAGGAAAGCGTTGCGAAGCGGAAGATAGGCGACGAAAGCGTGACCATGCTGCGGCTTTGCCCCGAGGTCGAGCTGCCGAATCCTACAGCGAAGCAGCGCGCGGTGATCGCGTTTCTGGAGGCTGCCGAGGCTGCTTCTCTGCACGAGGTCTGCTACGAGTGCGCGGTAACTCCCGCGGTCGTAAAGCGGCTTGTCGAAAAGAACGTTCTCGAGCGCTACGAAAACGTCGTATTCCGCACGGAGAGCGGCATTGAAGCTATGGAAAGCCCCGAGAGCATTGTGTTCTCGCCGAAGCAGCAGGAGATTTTCGACGGGCTGCTTGAGCTTATGCGGTGCGGCGAGCCGCGGTGTGCGCTGCTGCGCGGAGTTACGGGCAGCGGCAAGACCTCGGTGTTCATCAGGCTGATAAACGAAGCTGTCAAGCGCGGTCAGAGCGCCATTATGCTCGTTCCCGAGATATCGCTCACGCCGCAGATGGTGAATAAGTTCAGGGCGCTTTTCGGCGATGAGGTCGCGGTAATGCACAGCTCGCTGTCGCTTGGCGAACGCGCGGACGAGTACCGCCGTATCCGCGAGGGCAGGGCGCGTATCGTTATCGGAACGCGCAGTGCCGTGTTCGCGCCCGTGAAGGATCCGGGGATAATCGTTATCGACGAGGAGGGCGAGGGGACGTACAAGTCCGAGAGCGCTCCGCGTTATCATGCCCGCGAGGTCGCAAAGCAGCGCTGCTTCGCACATAATTCGCTGCTGCTGCTCGCTTCGGCAACTCCGTCGCTCGAGAGCTGCTACAACGCGAAGATCGGGCGGTATTCGCTGTTCGAGATCGACGAGCGCTACAACAATGCGGTTCTCCCGGAGGTGTACATTATAAATATGCAGGAGGAGCGGCAGAACGGCAATATGTCCACGTTCTCGATGCCGCTGCTGAACGAGCTGGAGAGCAATCTCGGGCGCGGCGAGCAGTCGATACTGCTGCTGAACAGGCGCGGCTATCACACGAGCGTGCGCTGTCTCGCGTGCGGAAAGCCGCTTGACTGCCCGAATTGCGCGCTGCCGCTGACCTATCACAAGGCAAACGGCTGCGTCATCTGTCACTATTGCGGCTATATGCGGCGGCTGGACGCGGTTTGCCCGAAGTGCGGCGGTCGGTTCTTCAATATGAAGGGCGAGGGCACGCAACTTATCGAGGACGAGCTGGCGCAGAGGTTCCCCGAGGCGCGGATTCTGCGCATGGACGCGGACACAACGTCCACGAAGAACGCGTTCGAGAAAAAGTTCAGAGCGTTCTCTGAGGGTGAATACGATATAATGGTCGGCACGCAGATGATAGCAAAGGGCTTGGATTTCCCCAACGTAACGCTCGTCGGGGTGCTGAAGATAGATAATTCGCTTTACGCCGCCGATTTCCGGGCTTATGAGCGAACTTTCTCGCTGATAACGCAGGTCGTCGGCAGAGCGGGACGAAGCGGAAAAAAGGGCAGGGCGCTGCTGCAGACATTCTCGCCCGAGCATTATGTGATAAATCTGGCGGCAAACCAGAATTACCCCGACTTTTACGCGGAGGAGATCTCGCTTCGCGAAGCGCAGTTTTACCCGCCGTTCTGCGATCTGGTGACGTTCGGGTTTTCGTCGCTTGAGAACGAACGCTGCCACACGGCGGCAAGGAAGTTCGCGGGAATGCTGACGGAGAACGCAAAGCCTTACGGAGAGCGCGTTCCAATGCGTATTCTCGGACCCGCGCCTAACACTGTAGGGCGGATAAACGGGCGCTACCGCTATCATCTGATAATAAAATGCAAAAACAGCAAATCGCTCAGAGAGGTCGTCAGAGCTGCTTTGAAGCAGGCTTACAATGACAAGAGCTTTGAAAACGTGAGCTTTTACGCCGATATAAACGGAAATGTTGAATAAAAGTGAGGAATGAAAATGGCTTTAAGAGAGATAGTGCAGTTCGGGGAGGACATTCTCCGAAAGAAGTGCAGAGAGGTCACGAACTTTGACGAGAAGCTCGGAATTCTGTTGGACGATATGGCGGAAACGCTTCTGAGCGCCGACGGAGTGGGGCTTGCGGCACCGCAGGTAGGTCTGCTCCGCCGCGTTGTGGTAATCGACATTCGGGACGGAAAGGGAACGATCGAGCTAGTGAACCCCGTCATTATCAAGCAGGAGGGAGTTCAGAACGGCAACGAGGGCTGTCTGTCCGCGCCGGGTGAGTGGTGCGAGGTTGAGCGGCCGATGAAGGTCACGGTCAAGGCGTTCGACCGCCACGGTAAGGAGATCACCGTTAAGGGTGAGGGCTTGTTGGCGCGGGCGCTTTGCCATGAGTGCGATCATCTGGAGGGCGTTTTGTTCACCGACAGAGTTAAGCAGACGATTCCCAGACGCGCGGAGGGGATAAAATGATACGCGGGATCTTAAAGTTCGGCGATCCCGTTCTGCGTGAAAAATGTGTTGAGGTAACGCGTTTCGACAGAGAACTGGGAGAACTGCTCGACGATATGTACGAAACAATGACCGACGCGGACGGCATAGGGCTCGCCGCGCCGCAGATAGGCGTTCTGAAGCGCGTCGTGGTCATCGACGTCGGAAACGGTCGGATAGAGCTTGTAAACCCCGTTATAACCACGATGTGGGGCAGACAGTTCGAGCCGGAGGGCTGCCTTTCATGTGAGGGAAAGCGCGGAATAGTGCAGCGTCCCGGGCATGTCCGCGTCAAGGCGTTTGATCGTTTCGGCAAGCCCGTGAAGTACCGCGGAAAGGAGCTTCTCGCGAGGGCGTTCAGTCACGAGATAGATCACCTCAACGGCATATTGTTCGAGGATAAGGTGCTGGAGTGGGTTGAGGAAGAGGAGGACGAGTGATGAAAATGAAATTAGTTTTTATGGGAACTCCCGAATTCTCGGTGAACTCGCTCAGAGTGCTGAACGAGATTGGAAATGAGATCTGCGCGGTGTTCACCCAGCCCGATAAGCCCAAGAACCGCGGCAAGCAGATAATGACTTCGCCCGTCAAGGATTACGCGGTCGAAAACAACATTCCAGTGTATCAGCCGCGCTCTCTCCGCAAAGGTGAGGATGCGGAGAAATCGCTGCGGGTGCTGAAAGAAATAAACCCCGACGCTATAATCGTTGTGGCTTACGGTCAGATTTTGCCCAAGGATATACTGGAGCTGCCAAGGTACGGCTGCATTAACGCACACGCCTCGCGGCTGCCTAAGTATCGCGGCGCGGCGCCGATACAACGTTGTATTCAGGACGGCGAGACCGAGACGAGCCTTTGCACCATGAAAATGGACGAGGGTCTGGACACGGGCGACGTAATAATGCGTCGCGACGTGATGATAACGCCCGAAATGACGGGCACGGAGCTTTCCGAGGAGCTTTCGCGGATAAGCGGGGAGCTGATCGCCGAAACGCTTGTACGGCTGCAAAACGAAACCGCCGTCTTCTCCGCGCAGACATACTGCCGCGAACCGAGCTACGCGAAGATGATAACCAAGGAGGAACTGAACCTTGATTTCACGCTGCCCGCGAAGCGCGTCTATGACTTTATTCGCGCTATGGCGGACGTTCCGTGCTGCTACACGTTTCTGGACGGGAAACGGCTCAAGGTATACCGCTCACGGCTGACGGATCGGACGAGCACGTTGCCCGCAGGTTCGATCGTTGATGCGAAAACCTTCGCGGTGGTGTGCGGCGACGGTGTGTGCGTTGAATTTACCGAGGTACAGCCGGAGGGCGGAAAGCGTATGGCGACCGAGGCATTTCTGCGCGGCAAGAAGCTCTCGGAGGGTGCGGTTTTGGGCGAAAAATAACGGAGTATTCCGACAACGATTTCTATTGGAATTTCGGTTGTGTTTTTTGCCTGATTTCAGGGTGCTTTTTTGAAGATATTCCGCAATTTTACAAATGGAAATTTTCCGCGTCGTTAAGCGGTTTTTATATATTTGAGTGTTCGCGTTTTGAGAACAGATTATATAGTTAAAAAAGGGTTGTTTTTTTCGCTCAAAAAAGAGTGGTCGATTTAGAGTTTTTTGTGATTTTTCGGAGGTGGGATGACGTAATGGCGGACGCTCGGCTTACGGCTATCAAGCTGCTGCTGAAAATGGACAGCAGCGAATCATATTCAAATATTCTTCTGGACGGCGCGCTGACGGAATCGGGCTTATCGGAGCGTGACAAGGCTTTCGCGGCGGCGCTGTTCTACGGCGTGACCGAACGGAAGATGACGTTGGACTACATTATTCAACAGAACAGCAGGGTGCCGTTTGAGAAGATTGAACAAACCGCGGTCGTAATACTTCGTGCGGGGTTCTACCAGATTTTGTATATGCCGTCCGTTCCCGAGAGCGCGGCTGTCAACGAGAGCGTGAAGCTCTGCAAAAAGCTGCATCTGTTCAGCGCGCAGGGCTTCGTTAACGGAATGCTGCGCACCTTTATCAGGAACGGCAAGACCGTGAGTTACGACGGAATGTCGCCTGCTGAAAGACTTTCCGTTGAGTATTCCTGTCCACAGTGGATAACGCGCAAGTGGACGGAGGAGTACGGCGAGGACTTTGCGGCTAAGGCTTTAAAGGCTTCGCTGGGCGCGCCGCCGATTTACGCGCGGGTAAATACTACCAAAGTTACGGACGACGAATTGGTGAAATTGCTGAAAAAGGATGGCATAAAAGCCTCAGTAAATCCGCGGCTTTCGGGTTGCGTAAGATTGGAGAAAACAGGCGATATAGAGCGGTCAGAAGCGTATAAGAAAGGGCTTTTCCACATTCAGGACGTTTCGAGCCAGCTATGCTGTCTGACGCTCAAGCCGATCGTCAACGAAACGGTTCTGGACATCTGTGCCGCTCCGGGCGGGAAATCGTTTACAATGGCGGAGATAATGGGCAATAACGGACGCGTCATCGCAATGGATCTTTACGAGGGGCGCACGGGCTTGATAACAAAGGGCGCAGAACGGCTTGGATTGCGTATTGTTGAGCCGCGTCAGAACAACGCAACGAGGTTCAACGAGGAGCTGCCGCAGGCGGACAGAGTGCTGTGCGACGTGCCGTGTTCGGGGCTGGGAGTTATCCGCCGCAAGCCCGAGATCAAATACAAGGACGAGAAGGAGTTCGAGGAGCTTCCAAGGCTGCAGAAAGCCATTCTGGAGGTGTCGGCGAGATACGTCAAGGTCGGCGGAACGCTGGTTTATTCAACCTGTACGCTCTCCCGCGCGGAGAACGACGAGGTGGCTCAGGAGTTCGCGTCTACGCACTCCGAGTTCTCACCGATAGTGCAGCCGATACCCTACGCGGGCGCGGAGAACAGCCCTATGCGCACGTTCTTCCCCGAAGAGGACGGCGGCGATGGGTTCTTTACGGCGGCATTCAGGCGAATTAAATAGAGGTTTTATGGAAAAAATTGACATATTATCCCTGACCGGGGACGAGCTTACGAGTGAGATCTGCGTCATGGGAGAAAAGGCGTTTCGCGCGAAGCAGATATACGATTGGCTTCATGTGAAAAAAGTAACGGATTTCTCACAAATGAGTAATCTTTCTGCACAATTTCGAGAAGCACTTTCAAGAAAATTTTATATAAAATCACTAAAAATTAAAAAAAGACTTGTAAGTCGGATAGATAATACGGTAAAATATCTATATGGGCTTTCCGACGGTGAGGCTGTCGAGTCGGTTCTGATGGAGTACAAGCACGGCAACAGCTTGTGTATTTCCACGCAGGTCGGCTGCAAAATGGGCTGCCGCTTCTGCGCGTCGACAATAGCGGGCTGGGTTCGCAATCTGGAGCCGAGCGAGATGCTGCTTCAGATCTACGAGAGCGAGCGTGACAGCGGTCGGCGTGTGGACAGCGTGGTGCTTATGGGTATCGGAGAGCCGCTGGATAATTTTGATAATGTTGTCAAATTTTTACGGATACTCAATTCCGACGGCAACGGAATGAGCCTGCGGCATTTGTCGCTCTCGACGTGCGGCGTTGTTGATAAAATTTACAAGCTTGCGGAACTGAAGCTGGGTGTTACGCTGTCGATATCGCTTCATGCGGCTACCGACGAAAAGCGCAGCGCGATAATGCCGATAAATAACCGTTTTGATCTTGTTAAGTTAATGAAAGCGTGCGACGATTATTTCGCGGCGACGGGACGGCGCATAAGCTTCGAGTACTCGCTGATTGAGGGAGTGAACGACACGGACGAGTCCGCGGACGAGCTTATAAAGCTGCTTGGCGGAAAGAACTGCCATGTCAACCTCATTCCTATAAATGAGATAAAGGAACGGGAATTCAGGAAGAGCCGCTATGTGGAGCGCTTTCAAAAGAAGCTCCTTTCGGCGGGAATAAACGCTACGGTTCGCAGAACGCTCGGCGCCGATATCAACGCCGCCTGCGGTCAGCTTCGCCGTGACGACAGATCGGATAATTGACTTTATATCACTTGATTATTTGATTTACATTGTATTTACGGGTGGTGTTATTATGAATGTCTTTGTAAAGACGCATATAGGGCTTGTCCGAACGGAAAATCAGGACAACGTATGGGGCGAAATGCTCTCGCCGACGGCTTGCGCGGCGGTTTTATGCGATGGAATGGGCGGAGAGAGCGAGGGCGGACTTGCCAGCAAGCTTGCCGTGGACTTGATTTCGGAGCGGATCAAGCAGAATTTTTCGGAAAGAATGAGCAGGAATTCCGTGAGAAATTTGCTCATAACGAGCATCGTGGCGGCGAACAGCGTGGTCTGGGATACCGCGAAACTGCACTCTCACGAGGTTATGGGAACGACCTGCGTTGCGTGTATAGCGTTCGGCGGAACAGCGTATATCGTCAACGTCGGTGACAGCAGGGGATATCATCTGTTCACCGATGACGACAGCGAGTGTATACGTCAGATAACCAAGGATCACTCTCACGTCCGCGAGCTTGTGGACAGGGGCGAGATCACTGAGGAGCAGGCAAAAACGCACCCCAAGCGCAACAAGATAACACGCGCGATCGGTGCGGAGAGCGACGTAACTCCGGATTATTTCGAGCTGCCGCTGGGAGATGGAGATATGGTTCTGCTGTGCAGCGACGGGCTTTCGGCTTACGGCGACGATATGGATATCCTCGATATCTGCTTCGATTCCGTTCGTGAGGAATGCTGCGATAATCTGGTAAAATATGCCAACGACAACGGCGGTCACGACAATGTTTCCGTCGCGCTTATCGTGCCGTGACGAGTAATTTTGTTTAATGCAAAATTTGTTAGTTTGTACAAATTTACCTTGTATTATACTTTTCATATTATGAAAAATAAGCGAAGAACGGCTAAAAAACTCATGAAATAATGCTCGGATAGTCGAAAATTTGTGGTTTATTGTGACATTTTTTCGGAGCCGGTTTTTTTCGGTATATTGACAATTCAAGAAAATCGTGGTATTATTTAATGTGGGGATTTCTCCAACGTTATTTTATATTTCCTGTTTTTAGCTTTAACAAATAAGGGGACAACAGCGTCTGCACCATACGGCGGCGCGGCGGGAGTTCTTTCCCGACAGAGAAGTATGGAGAAATGGCGGATCAAAATGGATAACAACATCGGAAAAAAGCTGGATGGACGCTATGAGCTTCTCGAGCTTATCGGCGTCGGAGGTATGGCAGATATTTACCGTGCGCGCGACGTTCAGGAGGACAGGATTGTCGCGGTGAAAATTCTGAAGACCGAGTTTGCGGGCAGCGAGGAATTTCTGCGCCGTTTCCGCAACGAGAGCAAGGCGATCGCGCTCCTCAGCCACCCGAATATTGTAAAAATTTACGACGTGGGCTTTACCGACAAGGTACAGTTTATCGTTATGGAGTATGTCGACGGAATTACGCTTACGGACTATATCGAACAGCAGGGAGTGCTGAAATGGCGCGACGCGGTGCATTTTACCGTGCAGGTGCTCAGAGCGCTTCAGCATGCGCATGACAGGGGTATCGTTCACCGTGATGTAAAAAGCTCGAACGTTATGCTGCTGCGTGACGGTACTATCAAGGTCATGGATTTCGGCATTGCGCGCTTCAACCGCGAGAATAACA
>CAYWIP010000005.1:29135-55690 GCA_964458395.1 uncultured Ruminococcus sp. | reverse complement strand
GTCCGAAAAGACTATCGGCTCGGTGCATTATATAAGCCCGGAGCAGGCGCGGGGCGACATCACCGATGAGAGAAGCGATATTTATTCGGTGGGAGTCGCGCTGTACGAAATGCTTACGGGCAGAAAGCCGTTTGACGGCGACACTCCCGTCGCTATTGCGCTCAAGCATATGCAAAGCAGCCCAAAGCGCCCGACGGAGATAAACGAAACCATTCCCGAGGGTCTGGAGCAGATCGTTCTCCGCGCTATGCAGAAGGAGCCGCAGGCGCGTTATCAGACCGCGGGCGAGATGATCTCCGATCTGGAGGACTTCAAAAAGAATCCGGGCATTGTATTCGATTACAAGTACAACTCGACGGACGGTACGGCGAAATATGCCGACCGCTCCAATCCCGCTGCCGAAATGGAGGCGGCGCGCCGAAAGTCGCGTATCCGCGTTGATGAGGATTACGACGATGACGAAGACGACGATTATGACGACGATGACGACGAGTACGAGGAGCGCCGCAGCCCGATGATACCGATATTGTTTGCTGTCGGTGCGGCGTTCGTTATCGCGACCGTGTTCCTTGTGCTGACGCTTGTTTCCAACCGGCTTGGCACTATTCAGGATATCACCAGCACCAGCGGCACAAGCGACACCGACATCAGCATTTTCCCGGACAATGAGTTTGCGGTGCCGAATTTTATCGGCGAAAACTGGGATGAGGTCTATGCGAAGTACGAGAACAATGAGTATTTCAAGATCGTTGCGGAGCAGCAGTACAGCGAATACGCGCAGAATCAGATCTTCTATCAGGATCCTCCCGAGAGCAGACGGGCTAAGATCGGTACGACCATTACCGTTAAGGTAAGTATGGGCGCGCGCAAGGTCGAGATACAGGATTTTTCAAACAGAACGCAGTCTGCCGCGGAGCAGCAGCTAAAGCGCGAGGGATTTAAGGTTATAAGTAATTTCGCGGAAAGCGACGATATCGCCAAGGGAAACGTCATCAGAACGCAGCCCGCGGCGCATGAAATGGCTCAGGAGGGTTCTACTGTAACGCTGATAGTAAGTCTTGGTCCGAGCGACAAGCCTGTTTATCTGGAGAACTATGTCGGACTTCCGCAGGAGGAAGCAGACCGGCTTTGCAAGGAGCAGGGACTGAATCCGATGTTTACGCCCAAGGACAGCGAGGAACCCGCGGGTACGATAATCGCACAGGATAAGCCGAAGGGTACTATGGTCAAGAAAGGCGATGATCTGAAGCTTACGGTAAGCACGGGCGAGATTCCGGAGATAACCAAGCCCGTTGAGATCGATCTTCCAAGCAATGTTACAGGCGAATTCAAGATCAAGTATTACATTGGCGGAATTCTTGACCAGGCGGCGTCCAATGAGATACGCGATGTATCGCTCAGCGGCTCAAAGCGCCTGCGCTACGACGTAAAGGGCAAGCCGGGTGAAACCAAGTATCTGGCGATCAAAGTAGAATCCGTGGCAACGGGCAAAGAAGGCACATTTATTGAGGTCGAGGTAACGTTCAGCGAGACGGGCGGCACCGCAAAGCAGATCGGTCAGCCCAACGGCGGCATATTCGCCGAGCTTCTGAGGGGTGACACGCAGACACCGTCGTCAAGCTCAACCGAATCGTCCTCGTCCACAAGTGTGACTCCCGGTTACAGTGAGCCGACGGAAAGCTCGGATAATTCCGACTCTTCGGATTCGTTGGATTCGACAGGTTCTTCGGACGACAGCAGCTCCAATTGACCGATTGGGGGTAATTGAAATTTCAGCCTTAGCTTTTGAGGGTCTAATTACAAAAGCTGTCGGGGGCGTCTACTATGTGGACGCCCTTGACGGCTATGCGGAAAGAAGCGTGAAATGCGCGGCTCGGGGAATATTCCGGAATAAGGGGATAAGCCCCGTCGCGGGAGATCACGTGCTCGTGGAAACGGGCGAGAACGCCGAGCCGGTCATCTCTGAGATACATGAGCGGAAAAATTTTCTGGTGCGTCCGCCTCTTGCAAATCTGGACAAGATCGTGTTCGTGAACAGCGTTGCCGAGCCTGCGGTCAACCGCTTCATACTGGATAAGCTGGTGGCTATCGCGGACAGCAAGGGTATTGAGCCTGTGGTCGTATTTACGAAGATCGATCTGGAAACAGCGGGCGATCTCCCCGATATTTACCGCTCGATAGGCATTGACGTCTGTACGGTCGATAACCTTACGGGTGAGGGCGCGGAGGAGGTTCGCGCACTTATCGAGGGGAAGATCACCGCGTTTGTGGGAAACTCGGGCGTGGGAAAATCAAGCCTGCTGAACGTGCTGTATCCCGGGCTTGCGCTTGAAACGGCACATATCAGCAAGAAGCTGGGGCGCGGACGGCATACTACGCGTCAGGTGGAGCTTTTCGGACTGGGCGGCGGTTACATAGCTGATACGCCGGGCTTTTCGACGGTGGATACCGAGCGCTATTGCCGTATCCCGAGGGGAGAGCTTGACGGCGCGTTCCGCGAGTTCGGGGAATATATCGGCGCGTGCGCGTTCGCAAATTGCGTTCACGTTAAGGAAAAGGGCTGTGCGGTAAGGGCGGCAGTCGAGGAAAATAAGATCGCGAGATCGCGCTACGACAGCTATTTGAGAATGTTTGAGGAGGCTGGCAGGATAAATGATTGGGAACGATAAAAAAATCTGCTCGATAATCTGCGGAGCGCCTACAAAGGGGCTTAAAAAGGAATTTGTTGAAGGCTTTGTTATCGCCGCGGACAGGGGACTTGACGTTGCGCTGGAGGCGGGGATCACGCCCGATCTCGTTGTGGGCGATTTCGACAGCGCAAAGTCCGCCGTGCCCGAGGGTGTGGAGTGCGTCAAGGTATCGCCCGTAAAAGATGATACGGACGCTATGCTTGCGGCGGATTTTGCGCTGAAATACGGCTGCACCGAGCTTCGGTTCTTCTGCGCGCTCGGCGGCAGGACAGACCACACCGTCGCGAATATCCAGATGCTTTATCACTTTAAAATACGCGGGATAAACGGGGCGCTTTTCGGCGATGATACGATATTGTTTTTAATGTCTAACGAAAGCAGACAGATACCGAAATTCGAAGGATATCTGTCGGTTTTCTCCTACGAGAAAAACGCTGTCGTTACCGAAAAAGGCGTGAAGTACCCGATAACCAACCACCCGCTAACAAACGATATGCCGATCGGAGTCAGCAACGAGATCGTTGACGATCACGCCGAGATCACCGTTCACTCGGGAACGGCGCTGGTGCTGGAGGTTCACGGGTCTTGAGCATAATGGATCTTGATTTCAACGGCGATCTTGAAATTATGAGCGCGAATTTTCACAAGCATAAGGAAAGGATAAAGCTGCCGCCAAGACCGTTATGGCTTAAAGAGGACGACGAGCTTTCTAAGCTTTATTCGGAGTTCCCCGTTCTGATGAAGTGGGGCGAGGCGTACTATTCCTGTCTTGTTCAGGCGAACCGCGTGCTGTTCAACGCGCCGACCTCGCGAAGCCCGTCGGCGAGCGTGGCGGAGGTGGTATTCAATCACAAGCGCCCTAAGACCTCTATCTCCGATCCGTTAATAATGAAGTCGTTCGCGAATTACCTTTACGAGTGTAAGGAGCGCAAGCCCGAGGAAAATCCCGAGTGGATACGCGAGGCGGCGTTGGTCATCGCGGGAGAATACGATCGTTCGCGCGTAATAATAAAGGCGGACGACGGCGACGATTTCCCGATGAACCTTACAATGCAGAGCGTTATCGTATTTCGTGAGCATTTGCCGAAAAAGGTGCTTAAAAGCGGTCTGATACCGATAATCGCCGCGCCGACAAAATGCTTTTCGATAATGGTGCTGCCGTGTAAATACTGGGCAAACGGGTTCACAAAATACTGGAATAAGTTATAAAAGTAAGCCGCATACGGAAACGCTCCGTATGCGGCTTTTGTTATGCCCCGGTTACTTTATTTCCTTTATCGGTCTGCCCTCGATATATCCGCGCCAGCCCATGGGCGCGAGCTGAAATCTCGGTGCGGTATCATCGTCGAATTCATAGCCGTAGACTTTCGGGTCAAAGCGCCCGATTTTCGACATACAAGCGCCGACAGCCTCGCCGTACTTATCGTCGTCGTAAGGCTCACCTAGAAATATCAGGTATTTGCATGGCGGTAATTCAAGAATATCGAAGCCCTCGGGGATATCTGCGGAGTAGTCCGTCGGAACTTCGACGGCATGGGCGTAAACTCCCTTTTCGGTCAGGCGCATTGCTTTGGGAAGCCATACTCCCACAGGCTCGTAAAGAGCTTCTTTTATCCCGCACAGATAGTCCCACGGGTGAGTGCCGTTAAGGCTCTTGGGCGGCTCTTTCGCGATCTCCTCGTTATACCCGAAATACTCCGCCGCTTTTTTGCTTCTGTAAACGAGCAGCTTGCGCGCGGGGCGTTCGATTATCTGCGTGAATATTACCGTTGATTTTGTTTCCATAGTACATTCCTCCGATTTATTTTTTTGGCGGTCAAGGTAACGATAGGGGATAAGCCAGCCGTACGGCTCGGGGAATATCGCAAACCGCTTCGGCGGGATACCGAACGCGTTTGAAAATGCCCGTGTAAACCCCTCGTGCGAGTCAAACACGAAATCCAGCGCGACGTCAATGACTCTGAGCTTCCCGCGGCGAAGCTCGAAAGCGGACGAAATAAGCCTTTTTTGACGGATATACTCAAACGGCGACATTCCCGTTTCCTTTTTGAATACCCTTATCATATGGTATTGGTAATAACCCGCCGCCTTTGTCAGATCGTTTGCCGTAATGGGCTCGTGCAAATGCGCGTCAATGTAGTCCGTTATTCTGTTCACGGTTTCCGAACGGCTGTTATTTTCCATTGTTCCTCACCACCTAAGAGCCTGTTCAGTATCTTGCCGCACGCATCTTGCTTGCATCTTTTCCGCCATACTTAGGCAATTTTTCTTGAAATACATACAGTATTACGGCGAAAAATTGCCGTTGTCTGGCGAAAAATCTGCTGCGCAATCTGCGCACGTCAAGATACTAAACAGGCTCTAAAACAATAATACCACGCGCACGGAGAAATTTCTTGACCCGCATTGCTTTATTTTCCCGCTTTTGAACGTAATTATATCACACTTCAACGAATATGTCAACAGACGTTCTATTTTAAATCTGCCGCTCATAGAATTAAACAAACGGCGGACAAGTTATCGAAAGCAGAGGGGAACGGCAAATGATAAACGCGGTGAAGATACCATTGAAATCGGCGGCGAAAATACGCATAACCGAGCCGCTGTCGGGTATTGCGGAGATAAGGCTCCGCGCGGGCAGACCGAGCGTCTGCGTGAATATTCTCGGCGAAATGCGCGTATGCTCCGAGTCGTTTTCGGCGGCGGAGATCGCGGACTGCTTTGCGGAGATCTGCCGCTATTCGATACACAGCTTTCAGGAGGAGATCGCGCAGGGATTTGTCACGCTCGACGGCGGACACCGCGTCGGGATATGCGGCACGGCGGTCACGAACGGCGGAAAAATAGAGATGTTCAAGGACATCTCGGGGTTGAATATCCGTATCGCTCACGAGGTCAGGGGCTGCGCGGACGAGGTTTATTCGCGGTTCTTTTCGGGAGGTCTGCGCTCGGTGCTTATCGCGGGGAAGCCGCTGTGCGGAAAGACGACAGTGCTTCGCGACCTTGCAAGGCGGCTCGGCGAGCGGCACAGGGTAACGCTTATTGACAGCCGCAACGAGCTTTCCGCGTCGTTTCACGGAACGCCGACGCTGGATATCGGGCTGAACACGGACGTGCTGTGCGGCTGCTCAAAGAGCGACGGGATAATGCTTGCTCTGCGGACGTTAAGTCCCGAGGTCATCATCTGCGATGAGATAGGCAGCGACGGGAGCGCTGTAGAACAGGCGCTGTTCTGCGGAGTAAAGCTGATAGCCTCGGCGCACGCTGCGAATCTTGACGAGCTTCAGAAGCGTCCTCAGACACGCGGGATAGCGCCGTTTTTCGACGTATGCGCGCTTATCGGCGACAGAGGGCGGCTGCTGGATTATCGGGAAAAATAAGGGTGATATAGTGAGAGTGTTGGCGGCGATTATAGCTTTGAGCTGCTGTGTTCTGGAGGGGTTCCGGCGGAGCAGGGCGCTGAAAAACCGCGCGTTGTTTCTCGGGGAGATTTCGCAGATGCTGGGGAATTTCCTGATAGAGATACGCTGCTCGGGGCTTACTCTGGACGAACTGATAGGACGCGCGGAGGGTCGGTTCGCGGAAATGGCGCGCGGATATATCGAGGTCGGCGAGGACGCTAAAAGCGCTTGGGAAAAGGCTTGCTCGCAATTGTCCGAAAATGGCGGAGAAGCCGCGCTGCTGGCGGAGCTGGGGCAAAGTATAGGCACCTCGGACAGAGAGGGCACGCTGCGGCTTATCGAGCTGTACGCGGAGAGATTTTCCGAAATGGAGCGTTCGGCGCGCGCGGAGTATTCGCGAAAGGGAAAAGCTGTGATGCAGGTGGGAGCGCTGTGCGGTATTGCGGCAGCGGTCATTATTATTTGAGGGCGGACTATGGAGCTTGACTTGCTTTTTAAGATCGCCGCTGTGGGAATAATCGTGGCGGTGTTAAATTTAATTCTCAAAAAGACCGACCACGATGAGCAGGCGGTAATGCTCACGGTGGCGGGGCTGATAATCGTGCTGATGATGCTTATTCCCGCTATCGAGGAGCTGTTCGAGACGATACGGAACGTTTTCGGGTTATGGTAACGCTATGGATATTGTAACGCTTTGCGGATTTGGGATACTGACCGTGGCGCTGTGCGTTATCGTGCGGCAGATAAAGCCCGAGAGCGCGGTGTTCGTCGGGATAGCGGCGGGGCTTGCGATACTCGCCGCCGTGATAACGACCGCCGCGCCGTCAATAAAGGCAATAGCGGAGCTTTCCGAGAGCGCGGGCATTGACGGGGAATTTACAAAGGTACTGCTGAAAGCGCTCGCGGTATGCTACATCACCACGCTCTCGGCGGATTGCGCGCGCGACGCGGGTGAGAGCGCCGTGGCCTCAAAACTGGAGCTTGGCGGGAGGATCTCCATTGCGGCGATATCGCTGCCCGTGTTTACAAGTCTGGCGGATATGGTGACGGGGCTTATCGGAAATTAAAATAACGGAAGTGCTGTGAGATGAAAAAGATTTTTTTTGCGTTATTGACGCTGATTTTAACTTTAACGTTCTCCCCGACCGCCTACGCCGAGGAACTTGACTTCGGTCAGGAGCAGCTCTCGGAGGCGCTTCCCGACGGCGCTCGTGAAGCACTCGAAAGCGAGGGGATAACTCCCGATAACTCGGGCGCGCTGAATTTATCGTTCGGCGGCGTTTTGAAGGAGCTTTGGGAAACATTCAAGGCGAACGCGACAAAGCCTCTGGCGCTGCTGTGTTCGCTGTGCGGAGTGGTCCTGTTTTGCGCTATCGCCGAGAGCGTTTGCGCGGAGGGCGGTATGAAAGGCGTGCTGTCAGCGGTGGGAGTGCTGTGCGGTGCGGGAATAGCCGCGTCGGCGGTGTACGAGGTTCTGGATGGAACGCTGGGGCTGCTGAGCGCGGCGGCAAATTTTATGCTCGTGTTTATTCCCGCGTTTACGGCGATAGCGGCGGTTCTGGGGCACATCACCACGGCGACGGCGGTAAATTCCGCGGCGCTTGCGGCGACGCAGTTATTCTCGCAGCTTGCCGTAAACTTCTTGGCGCCGTTATGCGGCACGATAATCGGTGTGTCGACGGCGGGCGCGGTTCACCCGGAGCTTAAGCTGGACAAGCTGGGTGAGCTGGTAAAAAAGTTCGTGGTGTGGGGATTGACGTTGATAATGACCGTGTTTATGAGCGTTCTTTCGGCGCAGACGCTGGTGGCTTCGGCGGCGGACAACACGGCGATAAAGGCGGCGAAGTTTATGGTGTCGCAGGGCGTGCCGATAGTCGGCGGAACTATCGCCGACGCGGTGAACACGTTCAGCGGGAGCATTACAATGCTTAAAAGCAGCATAGGCACATACGGGATAATAGCGGTCGCGGCGATAATTCTGCCGTCGCTGGTGAGCCTTATCTGCTACAAGGCGGCGCTTACCTGTTCGCAGTACGCGGCGGAGATGTTCGGGCTGAAAGAACTGACGGCGCTGCTGAAAAGCTGCAGCGCGGTAATGACGATAATAATCGCGGTGACGGTGTGCTTTCTGCTGCTGAATACTCTGGCGGCGGCGCTTCTGCTGGCGATAACGGGGACGGTGTAAAAATGAAGTTTCTTTCAACGATATGTATTGCGGCAATATGCACGGCGCTGTTCAGAATGCTGGTTCCGGAGAATAAATACGCCAAGCAGATCTCGCTGCTTATCGCGGCGGTGTTTCTGCTGACGGGAATAACGGCGGTGACAGGTGCGGAGCTTGACCTCGGAACGCAAAATTATGAGTTCTCCGAGAACGATAATTTTTCGGGAATGACGGCGAATGTTAACGAAAATTTACAGAAGAAGATCTGCAAGGATATGTCGGATAAGCTGTACAAGCTGTTGGGCGAGCACGAAATTTATCCAGAAGAAATTCACGTTATCGTTAATATTTCCGGTTTGTACAGCATAAATATTACACAGGTAAAGCTCGTCTTTGGCGAGGGTGAGCATGCGGCGGCAGAAGCGGCGGCGGAGCTTCTCTCGAACGAGCTTTCGGAGGATATCAAAATTACGGCGGAGGTAAAGGAGTGAGGTTATCGGAGCGAATCAAGGAGGTTCTGCTCGGGGACAAGGGCAGAAGGATTGTGATCGCGGGCGCGGTGGCGGTAATGCTGTTGCTGCTGCTCAGCACGGTTTTCCGCGAACGCGGGGAAAAGAACGTTACCGAGCCTTACACGTCGGGCGAGAACGCCGCCGAAATAGAGCGCGAGCTTGAACAGCGGCTAACACGGCTTGTGTCGCAGATAGACGGCGCTGGCGAGGTGACGGTCATGGTGACGCTGGACACGGTTTCGGAGCGGGTTTTCGAGAAGGACAGACGGTCGGAAAGCTCGTCCGAGAGCAAGCCGGAGGGCAGCGCCCAAAGCGGGGTAAACGAAACGGAGGTGGTTCTTGCGGGCAGCTCTAAGGAGCCGCTGCAGATAGGTACGGTGCAGCCCAAGGTTCGCGGCGCGGCGGTGGTCTGCACGGGCGCGTCCGACCCGGTGGTAAAGGAGCGCGTCGCGAATACGGTCGCAAAGGCGCTGAATATCGGGATGTCTAAGGTCTATGTGACCTGTTAGCGGCGGTCGGGTAAAATTTCGGTGTGTTCGGTAAATGTTGCATAACGGGCTGCATTACGCGCCTTTGCCAAATGTCAACTTATCGGGCTTTGATTAGGGGCATTTAATGAACAGCAACATATCGGGTTTCGATTGGGAGCGTTCAGAAAACAGCAACATTAAGTGGTCGCAGCGGCAAAAGTCGCAAGCGAGCTGCCTTGCCGTAACGGAGTGAGCGCAGCGAACGGAGTGTAGGCAAGGTAGCTCGGCTAACGAACGGAGCAAAGCGGAGTGAGTGGTGCGAGCTTTTGCTATTTAGATAAGGGGTTTTTATGAAGAGATTGAATTTGATAATCGGTAAGAAACAGATAGTGATAGCGTCGCTGACGGTGCTTCTGGGCGCGGCGGTGGCGGTGAATTTCATCGTGTCGTCGGGGAAGAAGGACGTTACGCAGCCGTCGGAGGAGGTCGGCGCGAATTACGGGGATACGTCGTTCGTGGCGAATAACGTAAGCGGCGACGCGTATTTTGCGCAGGCGCGTCTGGATAAGCAGCAGACGCGCGACGAGGCGGCTCAGGTCATCGCGAGTATGTACAACGGCGGCGATATGACCAAGGACGAGTTGACGGTGGTGGAAACGAACGCGCAGAATTTAAGCAACGTTATTGAAAGCGAAAATAAAATTGAAACGCTGCTTAAAGCGCAGGGGTTTGCGGACGCGCTGTGCTATCTGAGCGACAGCGGCGCGAACATTATTGTAAAGACGGACGGTCTGGACGCGGCGGGAGCGGCGAAGATAAAGTCGACGCTGCTGTCGGAGGTAGAGGTCGCGAATGACAACATAACGATAGTTGAGGTAAAATAACGTTTGCCGCAGCCTTGTACGGGGCTGCGGCTTGTTTTGTGCGCGTCAGGTCATCTCGGATTTTTTGATTCCGAACATCAGCCTTAAAAAGCCGACAAACATTTTAGGGCTTTTTACTACGACAACTTTCATATGTAACTCTCCTCTCACAGCTTTAAAAGGAAGATCCCCAGCACTATCAGCAGCACGGCGATAACGAACAGCATTACCTTGAACGAGAAAAAGGAAAGACACATAAGTGCGCCCAGAAATGCCGCTATCGCCAGCACGACGCCCGTTCCCGCTCCGCAGCGCCTGCGTTTTCTTCTTCTCGGTCCGCGCATACCGTTCACCGCCTTTCCGCCGATTTTGCCTGTTCTAATCGCATTTTATTCCAAAAAATGAATTTGGTTACAGTTTTCTTTAAAAAAGCACTTGTTTATTGTTGGAGTTTGTGGTATAATAATGTAGTATAAGGGAAAATGCGCTAAACTTCGGCTGCGCCGAAGTTCTCAGCGTTTTTGGCTCGAAATGCCCTAATGGCATTTCGATTTCGCTGGCGCGAAACACGCAAAAAGCCGCGTGTTGATCTACTGTTTTGCGTGGAATATAATTAAGGGCAACACGTTAAGGGTGCAGCCAAAAAGTCTTTTGGCAACAAACAGGGTAGCAGTCAAAGCGGAGCGCAAGCGCCGATGACGACGGAGGGAGCGCAGCGACCGGAGGAGTTATCGGCAGGCTAGGGCGGCGGAGCCGCCCGGTGCGCGGAGCGCCTTCAAATAAACACCGCTATCAGCGACCTTTAGGGGAGAAAAACCGTTTTTGTCGACAAACAGGGTAGCAGTGGCAAAAGTCGCAAGCGAGCAGCCTTGCGGACTTGCAGCGGAGAGAGCAAAGCGAACGGAGCGGAAAGCCCGCAAGGCTGCTCGGCTAACGAACGGAGCGAAGCGGAGTGAGAGGTGCGAGCTTTTGCCTTTTAAATCAGGAGGAAATATGGAAACATCAAAAAGACATACAGCCGGGAGCATTAAGGTTTCGGAAGAGGTAATATTGAAGATCGCGGAAACGGCGGCGTGCGAGATCGAGGGAGTTGCCGTAAACGGGCAGCATCTGGAGGCGCCGTCGGCAATGTCGAAATTCAGAGGACCCGTCCGCGCGAGGATACTCGGTGAAGCGGCGGCGATAAAATTCGATATTTCGGTCGTTGACGGGTATAACGCGGTAAAGGTCGCGGAGAATATCCAGCGCAGCGTAAAGAGCGCAGTCCAGAATATGACGGGCTTTACGGTGACAAAGGTTGACGTTAATATCGCGGGGGTAAGCTATAAGGAAAACGAGCAGCCCGCCGCGGAAGAATAAAATCGAGGTGGACAGATGAGTGAAAAGCTAAGCCGCCCGGAGGTTCGCGAGGGAGCGTTTCTGATATTGTATCAGCTGATGTTCGGCACGTCGCTGGAGGAGATCGACGAGCTGAACGCCGAGGCGTTCGATATGGCGAAAAACGAGCAGACGGACGAGATAGTAAAGGGCGTTATGGAGCATGACGAGGAGCTGTGCGGTATTATCGCGAGGTTTTCCGCGTCAAGGTCGGTTTCGCGTATCGCAAAGGTGAATATGATAATACTTAAGATCGCGGTTTATGAGATGAAATATTGCGAGAGAGTGCCGAACGCAGCCGCGATAAACGAGGCCGTGGAGCTGGCGAAGAAGTACTCGCTTAAAGCGGACAGCGGATTTATAAACGGAATTCTCAATTCATATATGAGGGAGCTTGAAAATGCTTGACGACGAAACTATGGTCTTGTCCGTAAAGGAGTTTACGGAGCGGGTCGAGGACGCGCTGACAGGCTGCCCGTCGCTTTGCGGTATCGGGGTGTGCGGCGAGGTGACTAAGATAACTGTACAGCATAAGAGCGCGTATATGGACTGGATATTCATTTCGCTGCGCGACAGCGGCGGCGACGCAAGCGTGCTGGACGTCGCGATATTCAAGGCGCAGTCGCGGCTGACGTATCTTCCGCAGGCGGGCGACGAGGTCATAGTACTCGGAAGCGTGTCGATAAGCCGCAAGGCGAGCAAATACCAGATAAAGGGCGAGGATATTATCCCTTACGGCGAGGGCGCGAGAGCGGCGGCTTTGCAGCTTCTGACGGAGCGTCTGCGCAGCGAGGGGCTGTTCAGCCAACACCGTCCGCTGCCGCGTTTTCCGAAGAGAATAGCCGTGGTGACTTCGCCTACGGGCGCGGTATGGCACGATATCTGTGATAAGGTCGCGGCGACGTTTCCGGCGGTGACGCTGGTGTGCGTTCCGGCGCAGGTTCAGGGCGCGAACGCCGTGCCGTCGTTGGTGGCGGCGGTTCGGAGGGCGCAGACCGTCGGCGCGGACGTGATGATCATCGCGCGCGGCGGAGGCTCTAAGGAGGATCTGGACTGCTTCAACTCGGAGGAGCTTGCGAGGGAGATATACGCGTCAGCAATACCGACGGTGAGCGCCGTGGGTCACGAGGTCGATCATTCGCTTTCGGACGACGTTGCGGACGTAAGCGCGTCAACGCCAACGTCGGCGGCGGTCATCGTAACTCAGGAGGCGGCGCGGGAAGCGGCAAGGCTCGACGGGATCGAGCAGTATTTTCACAGCGAGATGAAGAAGCTTATAGACAGCCGCGAAAGACGGCTCGTTCTGCTGGAAAAGGACGTTCAGCTGAACTCCCCGAAGAACCGTATACTGCGGTGGGAGCAGAGCCTTTCGCGCTTTTCGGAGAGCGTTTCGCAGTCGATACACAGAAAGCTCGACAGCGCCGAGTACGCTTTGCAAAGGCACGCGCAGTCGGTGTCCGATCTTAATCCCATGGCGGTGCTGTCGCGCGGATATTCGGCGGCGAAGCACAATGGGAAGATGATAAAAAACGCCGCCGAGCTTGCGGTGGGCGATATAATTGACGTGAAATTCAACAAGGGCAGCGTTTCGGCTGCGGTCAAGGAGATAAAGGACTGATAAAATGGATTTTGAAAAGGAAATGAAAAGGCTCGCGGAGATCTCGGAGAAAATGAAGGCGGACGATATTCCGCTTGACGAGTCTATGAAGCTGTATACGGAGGCGGTCGAGCTTACCAAGAAGCTGAAGGAATACATTGACGGCGCGAAGCTCACCGTCGAAAAATTAGAGGAACAGTAATGGACGTTAAGGAAATTCTCGCGGACTATGCGGAAATGACCGAGGAGGCGCTGCGCAGGTACCTTCCCGAGGTGGATTGTCTGCAAAAAAGCGTTGCGGACGCGGCGCGTTACAGCTTATCGGCGGGAGGAAAGCGTATTCGCCCGGCATTGGTAATGGAGTTCTGCCGGGTGTGCGGCGGAGAGCCGGAAACGGCGCTGCCCGTCGCTTGCGCTATCGAGATGATGCATACGTTCTCGCTTATTCACGACGATCTGCCGTGTATGGACGACGACGATATGCGGCGCGGAAAGCCCTCGTGCCACAAGGCTTTCGGCGAGGCGGCGGCTGTGCTCGCGGGCGACGCTCTGGCGATACTGCCTTTTCAGGTGATCGCCGAGGCGGGATTGAAGAAAACGCTTTCACAGGACGCGGCGTTAAAGATAATAAAACTGCTCGGGGAGCTTTCGGGCATTTCGGGAATGATCGGCGGTCAGACCGTCGACCTCGAAAACGAGGGAAAGCAGCCGTCCGTCGGTGTTATCCTCGAGATGTACCGAATGAAAACGGGCGCGCTGCTCGAGTTCTGCTGCAGGGCAGGGTGTATTGCGGCGGGCGCAGGCGCGGATAAGCAGCTCACGGCGGGGAGCTACGGTCAGCGGCTGGGACTGGCGTTCCAGATAGTCGACGATATCCTTGACGTTACTGCTGACGAAAAGCAGCTCGGAAAGCCCGTAGGCAGCGACAAGGCAGACGGGAAGTACACCTATGTCGCCGCGGTCGGTCTTGAAAAGGCGCGCGAACAGGCGCGGACGCTTACGGCGCAGGCAGTGGAGCTGCTGGCGGATTTCGGGGACAATGAGTTCCTTGTCGGGCTTACAAATATGCTTTTAAATCGTCAATATTGACGGAGGACTTTGCTTAAAAAATGATGAAATTTTTAATGCTGAATCCCATTATCTCGGTGGGGTTTATATCGTGGATAGCGGCGCAGATACTGAAAACTATCCACTACTCGATAAAATATAAGACGTTCAATCCCGAAAGAATAACGGGCGCGGGCGGAATGCCCTCGTCGCATTCGTCGCTGGTGGTTTCGGTCGCGCTTTACACGTTAAGGCTGAAAGGCTTTGCGAGCGCGGAATTCGCGTTTGCGGCGCTGCTAATGGCTATCGTCATCTACGATGCGATGAGTGTGCGGTACAACGCGGGACTTCACGCCAAGGAGCTTAACAAGCTGCGGCATATTGTGGATAACCTTGACGACGAGATTTCGCAGCTCAGCGGCAGCGACGAGGATCCCGACATTGACGAGCTTGTAAATCAGAAGGATCTCAAGGAGTTTCTCGGACATACGCCCATAGAGGTGCTGGCGGGCTCGCTGCTCGGGATACTGATAGCAATGGTATTTCCGCTTAAATAGTATGGGGGCATTTTTATGTTTCTTAATGACGATATAAATCACGACACTATTTCAAATATGACCACTCCGCAGCTTAAAGCGCTTTGCAGGGAGCTGCGGGGCTGTATTTTGCGCACCGTGATGAAGAACGGCGGGCATTTGTCCTCAAATCTCGGAACGGTGGAGCTTGCCGTCGCTATCCATTATGTTTATGACGTTTTCGGCGGCGACAGCGTCATCTGGGACGTGGGACATCAGGCATACGCGCACAAGCTGCTTACCGGGCGGTTTTCGCGTTTTGAAACTCTGCGGAAAAAAGACGGGATCTCGGGATTTACGCGACGCGCGGAATCGCCCGCGGACGCGTTTATCTCGGGACACAGCAGCACGTCTGTCTCGGCGGCTTACGGAATTTCAACGGCAATGCGGCTGAAAGGCGAGAGCGGCGCTGTGGCGGCGGTTATCGGCGACGGCGCGCTCACGGGCGGAATGGCTTACGAGGGGCTTAATAACGCGGGAAAGACCGCGTCCAATCTCACGCTTATCCTCAACGACAACGCCATGTCCATAAGCAAGAGCACGGGCGCTCTGGCGAGATACCTGGCACATATCCGTTCGACGAGGAAGTACTACTGCGCCAAGGAGCGGTTCAAGACCGCGCTTTCGGCGGTGCCGTTGGTGGGTCGTTCGCTGGAGAAAGCTCTCGCGGCGACAAAAACGCTGGTCAAGGAGGCGCTGTACGACAGCAGCAATCTTTTCGAGAACCTCGGCTTCGCGTACATCGGACCGGTTGACGGGCACAATCTTGAGGATCTTATTGAGGCGCTTTCGGTGGCTAAGCTGATGAAGCGCCCGTGTGTGGTTCACGTTTTCACGCGAAAGGGCAGGGGGTATAAGCCCGCCGAGCTGAATCCCGGAGAATATCATGCGGTCGCGGAAAACGGCGTGGTGGAGGAGTTTGTTTACGACGACGTTCCCGCACACAGCGACGGAAGCTTTTCGGAGGCTTTCGGGCGGGAACTGGAGCGGCTCGGTAAGTCCGACAGCCGCATTTGCGCGATAACGGCGGCGATGAAGTACGCGGTGGGACTGAACTACTTCAAGAACAGCTGCGCGCCGAGATTTTTCGATACGGGAATTGCCGAGCAGCATTCGATAACGTTTGCGGCGGGGCTTGCGGTTCGGGGAATGCTGCCCGTGTTCGCGGTGTACTCGACGTTTTTGCAGCGCGGGTTCGACCAGATAATCCATGACTGCGCTATCGAGAAAACGCATATTACGCTCTGTATCGACCGCGCAGGCTTTGTGGGAGCCGACGGAGAAACTCACCAGGGCATATTTGACGTGCCAATGCTCCGCGCCGTGCCGAATACCGTAATTTATTCTCCCGCAACATTCGAGGAGCTGCGCAGATGTTTGTCCGAGGCTCTTTACCGCACCGAGGGCGTCGCGTGCGTGCGCTATCCGAAGGGTGGCGAGCCGGAGGTCATGGGCGTTCCGAAACGGTTCGAGGCAGCTTTTTACCCTGTACGGGAGTATTATTATTCGGGAAAATCCTCGGGAACTCTCGCGATAACCTATGGCAGGATCTCGGCAAACCTTGTAAGGGCTTGTGATCGAACGGGAGCGGATATGCTGCGGCTGGTTACGGTAAGTCCGTTCCCCGAGAGAATATTCAATATCGCGCTCGGCTATGAAAAGGTCGTGTTCTTCGAGGAGGGCTCAATCCGAGGCGGCGCTGCGGAGGGCTTTTTGGCGGAGCTTGCGCGGCGCGGATTCCGCGGTCGGGCGGAGTGCGCCGGCGTCGCGGACGGGTTTGTTCCCGCGGCGGCCGTTGACGAGCAGCTTGCAATGTACGGGCTGGACGTCGACGGTATGACCGAGCTGCTGAGGGCGTGACGATGCCGAAATACAGTGATGAGGGGCGCAGCTTCCGCTATGAGGTGCGCAATGAAGCGGAGCAGTCGATAAAGGATCTGAAAATAGACCGCGCGAATTTCCGCGAAGCGCCAAAAAACGAATGGGAAAGCGTTATCAAGCGGTTTTATTACACGTTCATCGACTATGAAAAATACCCGAAGATACATTTGAATTATTTGTGGCTGCATTTCCGTGAGGATCTGACATACACGGGACATATCCAATACGGAACACATACGTTCGGCTGGATGGAGTTCGCCGGCATGATCGACGGTCTTATTCCGAAGAAAAACCGCCCTGCCGAGTATTATTACATAAACAACAGCGGCTGGGTCTACGAGGGAAAGCTGCCCGAGATAATTCAGGTTCTCGGCGACTGCTCCGGTATGGTCGAAGATTTTTACATACTGCCGAAGCGTCCGCGTTTTGACTGGGTGGTCTGTTACTGCGGCGACGGCGACTGTATGGGTATTTATTTGAGGGGATAATTATGCGTCTGGACGTGTACCTTACCGAAAAGGGAATATGCCGCAGCAGAAGCGCCGCGCAGCAGCTTATAAACCTCGGCGGCGTGACCGTTAACGGAAAAACCGCCGTAAAAAATTCGCTTGAGGTCGCCGATTCGGACGAGGTGAAGATCGTTGAGCTTATGCTCCCTAAGTACGTCGGGCGCGGCGGTCAGAAGCTCGAACGTGCGCTGGAATTATGGAGCGTTGACCTCGGCGGAAAGGTTTGCCTTGATATAGGCTCATCGACGGGCGGATTTACCGACTGTATGCTGCAAAGCGGCGCGGCAAGGGTGTTCGCGGTTGACGTGGGCAGCGGTCAGCTTAACGAAAAGCTACGCACGGACGAACGCGTTATCTCGCTGGAGAATACGGATATCCGCGGTTTTTCGTTCGACGGATACGGTATTTCAGCGGCGGACTTTATCGGTACAGACGTTTCGTTTATCTCGCTGAAACTTGTGCTGCCGCATATTTACAGGCTTCTCGCGGAGGGCGGCAAGGCGGTCGCGCTTATAAAGCCGCAGTTTGAGGCGGGGCGCGGGAGCTTATCGAAAAAGGGTATAGTCCGCGACGAAAAAACGCGCCTGCGTTGTGTCGAGGAAATAAAGCGGTTCGCGGAGCAATGCGGCTTTACAGTCATGGGAACGTCGGTCTCTCCGATAACGGGCGGCGACGGGAACATTGAATATCTTCTGGGATTGAGAAAGGAACGGCAATGAGAGTATTGATCGGGTGTAATATCCGTAAGGATGGCTCTGCCGAGCTTGCCGCGGAGCTTACTGCGCTACTGAGGAAAAACGGCTTCGTGCCGTGCGTTTACGGGAGCGATTCGGAGTACGCGGACGGGATAGGCGCGGATATCGTCGAGTCACCGAAGATCTGCGGATTTATCATAACGGTCGGCGGCGACGGCACTATCCTGAAATGGGGCAAGACAGCCGCCGAATTCGACATTCCGCTGCTCGGCGTGAATATGGGCAGACTTGGCTTTATGGCGACGGTAGAGCCGCATGAGATAGGCGTTATCCCGGGGCTTCTGAAAAGCGATTATACGGTCAGCAGGCGAATTTTGCTGGAGTGCAAGGTGTTTCGCGAGGAGCGCGAGATATTCTCGGAGCAGGTGCTCAACGACGTTATACTGTCACGCTCAAGCGTTTCCAAGCTACCCGAATATGTGGTAAACTACGGCGAGGCAGAGGTTTCGAGAGTGCGCGCGGACGGCATTATTTTCAGTACGCCCACGGGTTCCACCGCGTATTCGCTGTCGGCGGGAGGACCTATCCTGTCGCCGGATCTGGAGTGCATAGAGCTTACGGCGCTGTGTCCGCATACGCTGTTCAACCGCCCTATGCTTTTTTCGGACAAGCAGATAATCACCGCGCGGGTCAACCATTATCAGAACTCAAAAGCGACATTCAGCGTGGACGGCGGCAGCGGAATACCGCTTCTGGAGGGCGACAGCCTGCAAATTATGCGTTCGCGGCAGTCGCTGAGCCTGATTGAAACGGGCGGCGGATTCTACGGCGCTATCCACAACAAGCTTATGGCGCCGTTTAAATAAGAGATCACGAGGTCACTATGAACAAAAAGGAACGTCACGCGGCAATAATGCGGATAGTTTCGGAGAACGAGATTGAAACGCAGAACGACCTGAAAGTGCTTCTGGAGCGCGAGGGGATAAAGGCGGCGCAGTCTACGCTGTCGAGGGATATCCGCGAGCTGAAAATTCTCAAAAGCGTATCCGAGGACGACGTCAACCGTTACTTTTCGGGGATAACGCCGCACGGGATAGAGTACAGCAGTATATTCGCGCAGTCGGTCATTTCAATGGATTATGCGCAGAATATCGTTGTACTGAAATGCCATGCGGGTCTTGCAAACGCCGCCTGCAAGGTCGTTGACGAGCAGGAGTTCGGCGCGGTGGTCGGGACTATCGCGGGCGACGATACCGTATTTATCGTTACAAGATCGGAAAATCACGCCGTGCAGCT
This sequence comes from uncultured Ruminococcus sp., assembly GCA_964458395.1. Lineage (GTDB taxonomy): Bacteria > Bacillota > Clostridia > Oscillospirales > Ruminococcaceae > CAG-115. The sequence continues at coordinate 36,613 of CAYWIP010000005.1, read as the reverse complement.
TATAGTACAGCTCGCGCGGCTGACGGATAAGGATTGAGGGAAATGTTAAGGGAGCTTTCAATTGAAAATCTCGCCGTTATTGAAAAGGCGTCCGCGCGTTTCGGCGAGAGCTTTAACGTATTCACGGGCGAGACGGGCGCGGGTAAAAGTATACTCATCGGCGGTATAAACGCAATTCTCGGACAGCGAACCACAAAGGACATCGTGCGCACGGGCGCGCAGAAGGCGGTCATAACCGCGCTGTTTGACGAGCTGTCGGAGGAGGTCGCGGCGAAGCTTTCGGAGCTTGGCTTTGAGCCGGAGGAGGAGCTGCTGCTTATGCGCGAGATCTCCGCGGACGGAAAAAGCGCCGCGCGTATCAACGGACGCACGGCGACGGCGGCTATGCTGAGGGAGATCGGCAGCATGCTTGTGGACGTTCACGGACAGCACGAAAACCGCATTTTAATGTCTAACGACAATCAGCGCGATATCCTTGACAATTACGCCGAAATGGAGGGTGAGCTTGAAACCTACCGCGCGGCGTTCCGGGAGTTCGCAAGGACGTCGAAGCGTCTTAAAGCATTACAGGACGAGGTCAAAACGCGCGAGCTGAAGATCGAGCATCTGAACAACGTTATCGAGGAGCTGGGCGCGCTCGGGCTTGAAAAGGGCGACGGCGATCGTCTGGAGCAGGAGCTTATGCGTATGCAGCAGAACGCGGAGATCGCCGAGGCGGGCGCGGGTGCGTACAATTGCCTGAACTCCGAGGGCGAGCCTGCGGCGTGCGATCTGGTTCAGAGCGCGGCGAAGTATCTTGAGAAGATCGTCAAAGCCGAGCCTGCCGCGGGAGAGCTTCTGGAGCGCTTAAACGCGATAATTCCCGAGCTTAACGATATTGCCGACGAGATCTTTTCGCTCGGCGGCGACGATCCCGAGTTTGACGCGCAGGAGCTTTCCGACAAGGTCTCGGCGCTTAAGCACGCGAAGCGCAGGTACAATATGGAGGCGGACGAGCTGGTGGACTATCTCGACGAGTGTCGGGACGAGCTTGCGGAGCTTTCGGGCGCGGACGATGAGATAGAGCTTCTTATCGAGAAAAAGCGCGAGATCGGCGAGAATGTCAGGACGCTTGCCGAGGGCATTACCGAACGGCGCAAAAAAGCCGCCGACGAGATTTCCCGGGAAATATGCAAGCAGCTTAGCTTCCTCGATATGCCGAATGTGCGGATAATCTTCGCGATAAATCCGGAAAAAACCACGATCAACGGCAAGGACGGCGTTGAAATGCTTATCTCGGCGAACGCGGGAGAAGAACCGCGTCCGCTCAGCAAAATTGCCAGCGGCGGCGAGCTTTCGCGCATTATGCTGGCGATAAAGAGCGTTCTCGCGGATCACGACAATATCCCGACGCTCATCTTCGACGAGGTTGACGCGGGTATCAGCGGACGCGCCGCGCAGAAAGTCGGCATAAAGCTCTCGGAAACGGCGGGGAAGCGGCAGGTGCTTTGTATTACTCACCTCGCGCAGATCGCGGCTAAGGCGGACACGCACCTGCTTATCGAGAAACAGACCGAGGACGGACGGACGTTCACGCACATCACGCAGCTCGATCACGACGGACGTAAGCACGAGCTTGCGCGTATCATCGACGGCAGCGGGGATTCGCCGAGCGCTCTCGCGGCTGCGGAGGAAATGCTTGCGAACGGCGGTATAAACGAATAAGAAGGCGGCTGCCTGTCATTATGACAGGCAGCCGTTGATTGGTGTATTATTATTAAAAGTTCGTCTCCAGCAGTTCGTCGACCTCCAGCTCGTAAGAAACGTATGGCATAAATACGCCGAGCGTATCCTCGTAGAATATCTTCAGACGCTTTACCTTGCCGGAAACCACAATAGTCGCTTCATTGTTCCCGGTTTCCGCATAGGTCGGCAAGGGAATATCCGAGATCAGTCCAATGCGCTGCAGACCTCCGTTCGGGTGCCCCGTATAATAATTATCGGAATTGCCAAAATGGCTGACATAAGACAATTCCAACCGATCCCTGAAAATAAAGCTGTGTACTCCGAAGAACGCGGCGGTAACGATCAGACATATTCCGATACAAACGGTAACAATGATGATTTTTTTCTTACGCGCGTTCATTATTTAAAGCACCTCCTTATTTGGAAAGACACTCCTTCAAAAACTTCATAAGCTCGCCGTACTCCTCAAACGCGGGAAGATCGGGATAATCCTTTTTGATCTGCTCGGTGGAACGGAAGAGGAATCCGAATTTGGACGCCTGTATCATTCCGAGGTCGTTGAACGAATCGCCGCCCGCGATAGTTTCAAAGCCGATAGATTGGAGCGCTTTAACGGTGGTGAGCTTGGACTTCTCGCAGCGCATTTTGTAGCCCGTGATCTCGCCGTTATCCGCGACCTCGAGCGAGTTGCAGAAGATAGTCGGCAGACCGAGCTTCCGCATAAGCGGACCCGCGAACTGCGCAAACGTATCGCTGATGATGATCACCTGCGAGAGCATTCTCAGCTCGTCGAGGAATTCCTTTGCGCCGGGCATGGGGTCTATCTTCGCGATAGTGTCCCGGATCTCCTTTATGCCCAGACCGTGCTCTTTAAGTATGCCGAGCCGCCACTTCATCAGCTTGTCGTAATCCGGCTCGTCGCGCGTTGTGCGCTTCAATTCGGGTATGCCGCTCTCCTGCGAGAACGCGATCCATATTTCGGGGACGAGTACGCCCTCCAAGTCCAGACAGGTTATATACATAATTGTTTCTCCTTTATGTAAAATTTACCCTTATATTTTATCACATTCGGATGGGTTTGTCAATACGATTGAATTGCTCTGAAGAAATTTTCCCGAAAAATCTATTGACAAGCAATGCCGTTTGGTGTATAATGAATCTATAAATGTGATGATGAGTGCGTGAATACGCCATATGGGAATAAAGCTTATTCAGAGAGCCGGCGGTTGGTGAAAGTCGGTAGGGCTTCTCTTATATGATCCGCTCGGAGCAGACCGCCCGAACCGCTTTGCGCAGTAAGGCTGTACGGAGTTCCACCGTTAGAGGGAAGTGCATTGACGGATGTACAGGCTGAATTGTATGTTATGACCTTATTCCGTTGGAGTAGGGTCTTTTTTGATCTCCTGTGCAGCTAATAATTAGGAGGAAAAAATTATGTTGACTTTGGACACTATCTACAAGGCATCACACGTACTTAAAGAGGTTATCCGCAAGACGGATCTTATCAAAGCGCCGAAGATAAATCCCGACGCGGACGTGTACTTAAAGACCGAGAATTTGCAGGTGACCGGCTCGTTTAAGGTGCGCGGCGCGTATTACAAAATATCCACGCTTTCGGCGGAGGAGCGCGAAAAGGGCGTTATCGCGTGTTCTGCGGGAAATCACGCGCAGGGCGTCGCGCTGGCGGCTACCAAGGCGGGAATAAAGTCGCTGATCTGTCTGCCCGACGGCGCGCCTATTTCAAAGGTCGAGGCTACAAAGGGCTTCGGCGCGGAGGTCTGCCTTGTACCGGGAGTGTACGACGACGCGTACAACAAGGCGCTTCAGCTCCGTGACGAAAAGGGCTACACGTTTATTCACCCGTTCGACGACGAGAACGTTATCGCGGGTCAGGGAACTATCGGTCTGGAGCTGCTCGAACAGCTTCCCGATATGGACGCGGTGGTCGTTCCTATCGGCGGCGGCGGACTTATCTCAGGCGTGGCGTTCGCGATAAAGCAGCTTAATCCGAAGATCAAAGTGTACGGCGTTCAGGCGGCGGGCGCTCCGTCAATGTACAACTCCGTCAAGGACGGCAAGATAGAGCGTCTGGACAGCGTAGCGACGATCGCGGACGGTATCGCGGTAAAGGAACCCGGTGAGAACACGTTCGAGCTGGTGAGCAAGTACGTTGACGAGATAGTTACCGTTACCGAGGACGAGATCTCGGGTGCTATTCTCTCGCTTATCGAGCAGCAGAAGCTGATAGCGGAGGGCGCGGGCGCTGTTTCCGTGGCGGCGGTTATGTTCGATAAGGTACCCGTTAAGGGCAAGAAGGTGGTTTGTCTGGTGTCGGGCGGCAATATCGACGTTACCATTCTGAGCCGTGTTATCCGCCGCGGTCTTGTAAAGAGCGGACGCGCTTCGCTGCTGACTATTGAGCTTGTGGACAAGCCCGGTCAGCTTGTGGGTGTGTCCAAGATAATCGCCGATCTGGGAGGAAACGTCACCGCCGTTCATCACGAACGCGCCGACGCAAACGCGAACGTCAACGGCTGCTTTCTGCGGATCCAGCTTGAAACGCGCAACTTCGAGCATCTGGATCAGATCCGAAAAGCGCTCAAGGACGCGGGCTTCAAGGTCTTGGATAACGCGTAATGCTGTACGTTCAGGAAATAACTCTGCAATACACCAAAGCCGTGCGCTACGGGAATTTTGCCAACGCGAGAAGAGCGGTCAGATTTTTCCCCGTGGAATTCGACAGGGCGGATATTTCCGACGAGATTTTGTTCAACAAGGTCGCGTTGTATCAGGATCCCGACGGTATGCACGGACCTTACGGCAAGACGAAAATTCTCGGTGAAAAGGCGCTGTTTACGGGAAAATTCGCGCCCGACTTTTTTGGCGAGCGTATATTCGTTAAACGCGCCGAAAACGGCTATGAAATTCTCTACGCCGATAAGAAGCAGCGGGGTTACATAAAGAGCAAGTTCACGCTCACCGAGGGCAAGAGCGGTCGGATCGTTTATAATGACCGTTCGGGCGGCTGGGAATGTCCGTGGATATACTATCTCATAACGTTCAACTTCGTCTGCGCGGACAAAGCGGATTTCAAGCCGAAGATTTTCTTCCGCAAGGAACCCGACTTTACGTTCAGCGATATGAAAAACTTGTTTTACAGCGGCTTTTAGGAGGTCAAAATGGAGCTTGGCGATCTGCTTTTGAACGGCAAAAACCGCATCGAGATAACGCCTCCCGACAAGCCGTGCGCGGCTATAAACGCGGAGTATTATCAGGAGGACGGCTCGACCGCGTTCGGGCTGCTGATAACGCAAAGCGGCGGAGTATGCGCGGACGGAGTAGTGCGGCTGCTCGGCAGCAACCGCGACCCTAATTTCCGCGATATAAGTATGTTCAACGTTAAATTCGGGGGCGGCGGTTTTATTATCTTCGGCGATGATATTTTCGGCGGCATATTTGCGCTGAATATCGGGCTGCTGTCGGATTCTATCAGCAACGTTATCTATTTCGCTCCCGATACTCTCGAGTTTGAGGATCTGGGGATAAAGCCGTCGGGGCTGTTCGAGTTTCTGAGAAATGGCGATATCTACAGCTTTTACGGGCAATTTTCCGCGGAGGAATACGCGGAGCTTCGCGCGATGAACGTCGGGTTTAACGAGGTGCTGCATATACTTCCGCCGCAATGGAGCGCGGAGTTCAAGACCGAAAAGCACGATGTTCGTGCGATAGATATTTACGAGCATTACAGGCTGAATTTTCTTCAGTCCTGAAACCGAAAGGAGAAAATTATGAAAGACATTCACACGGAAAAGGCGCCGCAGGCGATAGGACCGTACACTCAGGCAAAAATATGCGGCAATATGCTGTTCACCTCCGGACAGATTCCGATCGACCCCGCGACGGGAAATCTGGTTGAGGGCGGTATCGAAGAGCAGACCAAACGTGTTTGCGAGAACCTCAAGGCTGTTCTTGAGGCGGCGGGCACGTCGTTCGACAAGGTGGTCAAGACCAACTGCTTTCTCAAGGATATCGGCGATTTTGCGGCGTTCAATGCGGTGTACGCGGAGTACTTCACGGGCAAGCCCGCGCGTTCGTGCGTTGGCGGCCTGCAGATTCCCAAAGGAGCTTTGGTCGAGGTCGAGCTTATTGCGGAGCTTTAAACCGGTATGATAAAATAAAGGGATCGATGTTTTGTCGATCCCTTTTATTATTGCATTTGTAAAGGTTGAATCAGGGGGATAAACCTCGGGGATTTTGGGTGGTTTCCCCGCTGGGGGAGGCGTCACGGAGTGACAAAGGGCGATTATTTCAAAGCCTTACCTATCGCTATTATTCCGAAGTTTTTTATGTCTGTTTGACAGTGGGAGGTTCATCCCCCGGAAGCGGGGATGAATTTAAAACCGCAGTTTTTGAATAATCGCTTTAACGACCGTTTGGCGCTGCATAATATTGCGAGCCTCGCATTTTAATTACTTTTCGGCGGTCTTCATGCCGATTCCGTAGTAAAAGCTGAGCAGAAGAAATATTGCCGCGAGCGCGATCAACGCGCGAATCTTTCCGCCCTTCTTGCCCCAGGCGATAAGGCTTGTAAATACGTGCTCCTTCCGCTCCCCGGACATTCCGTTTCTGCCTGTGAACAGCGTCAGAAACAGGATTATAAACAGCATAACGGAGCCGATAACTATAAGGCACGTTCCCGTCGGAGCTACACCCGTGCTCGGGTTTTCTCCGGGCGTATCCGCCGAAACATTTTCTCTGTAAGCCAGCGCGTAGGTTGAGAATCTATCGGTTTCAACGGTTACCGTGCTTTCGTCATTGTCCGAATCGGGGAGCAGCACTGTTTCGCCGTCGTGAACGCGTATCAGCACAAACTCCCTGCCGCTGCCGCGAAGCGCTTCGGGAACGGCTATTTTGATCGTTATGGGTTCGTTGGTCTGTGTGATCCCGGTTTCAATCCCGCCTACGATCTTGTACAGATTTATTTCAAGATACTGCGCGAGCTTCAGATTTTCCGAGCCGTTCAGAGCCGCTTCAACAGCCGCCTTGTCCTCGTCGGAAACGATCGCCGTGCCGTCCTCCAGCTTAAGCACGATCTTGATCTCTTCGCCGTTCCTTGCGGATTTGCGCTCTTCGGGAGTGAGCGCAGCTTCGGCAAGTGTTTCTGTCGGAGTGACGATCTCCGTGTTCGGAATGTTCTCTCCAACCTGCGTGTACTTGGAAATATTTCCGATGTCCTCGGGCTTGCTTGTATCGTCCGGCTTGCTCGTATCATCGGGTTTGCTCGTATCATCGGAGCCGCCCGTCGCGGGGATAACCTCGGTATCAAGAACAAATCCGCAAACCTTACACTTGTATGTTCTCACGCCCGTTTCCGTTTCGGTAGGCGCTTTCGTCACCGTGCCGCTGTCCTCCGTGTGAGCGGCGTTGTCGGTTTTGTCGCCGCAGCCGCACTCGTGCCAGTGGCTATTCGCGTCCGATTTCCATTCCGTGCCGTAGCTGTGAGTATGCGACGGCGGTAATTTGTCTATGGTTTCTGTCCGCATTGTGTAGCCGCAAACGGCGCACCTATACGTCTTAACGCCCGTTTCCGTTTCGGTAGGCTCTTTCGTTACGGTGCCGCTGTCCTCCGTGTGAGCGGCAGTGTCGGTCTTTTCTCCGCAGCCGCATTCGTGCCAGTGACCGTCCTCGTCCGAGTTCCAGTCCGTGCCGTAGCTGTGCTCATGCGACGGCGGTAATTTGTCTATGATTTCCGT
>CAYWIP010000005.1:0-29035 GCA_964458395.1 uncultured Ruminococcus sp. | reverse complement strand
AGTCCGTGCCGTAGCTGTGCTCATGCGACGGCGGTAATTTGTCTATGATTTCCGTTCTAATCTCATAGCCGCAAACCTTACACTTGTATGTTCTCACGCCCGTTTCCGTTTCGGTAGGCGCTTTCGTCACCGTGCCGCCGTCCTCGGTATGAGCGGCAGTGTAGGTCTTTTCTCCGCAGCCGCACTCGTGCCAGTGGCTGTCCTCGTCCGATTTCCAATCCGTGCCGTAGCTGTGCTCATGCGACGGCGGTAATTTGTCTATGATTTCCGTCCTAATTTCATAGCCGCAAACGCTACACTTATACGTTCTGATACCCGTTTCCGTTTCGGTAGGCGCTTTCGTCACCGTGCCGCTGTCCTCCGTGTGAGCGGCGCTGTCGATCTTATCTCCGCAGCCGCACTCGTGCCAATGGCTGTCCGCGTCTGATTTCCATTCCGTGCCGTAGCTGTGTTCATGCGACGGCGGTAATTTGTCTATGATTTCCGTTCTAATCTTATAGCCGCAAACCTTACACTTGTATGTTCTCACGCCCGTTTCCGTTTCGGTAGGCGCTTTCGTCACCGTGCCGCTGTCCTCCGTGTGAGCGGCGTTGTCGGTTTTGTCGCCGCAGCCGCACTCGTGCCAATGGCTGTCCGCGTCCGATTTCCAGTCCGTGCCGTATTTATGTCCCAATGCGGGAATTGTAGGTATTGATGTAATTTCCGTTGTGCCGCTTTCGTCCGAGAAAATCTTATCGCAGCCCGAACAAGTCCAGTACGCGCTGTTTCCTGCTGCTGTACACGTTGCGTCAACGGCGGCGTGTGCAGTAAGCGTATGCGTATGTGACGGAGGAATTGTAGGAATAGTTTCGCCTGCCGCTATAGCGATCTTAAGCACGTCTGTAGGAGCAAATACAAAGACGCCGCCTGTTGCTGCTGTTTGATATTGTTTAAATGTGCCGTCAGCGCCGCCGTTGTTGCCTTCAGTAACAGTGTATATACCGCTCCTTACGTCCTTTATGGTTCCGTCAGCCGCTTCAATGCGTATTGCGTATGAAACCCTATCTCCGACAGAAGCGTTCCATACCTGCGCCGAAATACCGCCGAGCTCGTCAATAGAAGTCATACCGTTAGCGTCCATTACGTCCTTAACTGTGCAGATGTGAGTGAGAACACCCTTCTCAGACGCTGATCCTGCCCAGCCGCCCCAGTCACCGGTAAAGCCGTTAAATGCTGCCTTCCACTCGCTTGTATCTGCTGCGGGAGGAGTTGTGCCGTCAGTAACCGTAACGTCACAGGAAACTGTAAGCGGGGTTTCAAGTTCAATATCGGTACTTTCATCAGGCGTCCATTCAAATTTCACGGTTGTTGTACCCGCAGAAACGCCGATTATCGTGTATACCCATCCGTCGTCGGTATCCGTTCCGCCGTCTACCGAAATGATCGTATTATCGTAAGTTGCCTGCATAGAACCTTTAACATTGGCAAGCTCCGGTGTTGTTCCGGTAACTAGTACGGTGGCAGTAAAATCTTCGCCTACAGCGATTGTCTTTTCGCCGGGATTTACTGTGATTTCAAATTTGCCGTTGTCTTCGGATTCATCCGGATATGTAATAGTAAGAACAACCTTGCTTATTGAATCAAAACCGCCAAAAGTAATTTTAATTCCGCTTGCAGCTGCAAACGTGTCCCATTTTTCATTTTCGCTGGTTAAAGTAGCCGGATTACCGCCTTCGGTAGAACTCCAACTTGACATTTCCGTAAAAAAGCCCCAACCGCCTCCTGTGCCGGTGATTTGGGCGGAAATGCCTGACGCGCCTTCAAGCGCAGCCATAGCCGCAGCATTAAATTCGATTTCTGAAATATCGCCGACTGAGTATGTAAATACATTCTCACTACTGCTTCCGGTGTTGAAAACAATTTTTGAGACATATGCCGACTTGACCTGAACTGTCAGACCGTTTGCAATAACAGTGGCTGCTTTATCACCCACAGAACTCAAAGCAACTGTAGATGTAGTAGTTCCGCTTATATTGTCAACATAACTAAAGTTTGCGCTCCAATCGACTAAACCATTCTCATTGTTGGCATTAATGCCAATTACGCCGCCTGTGGGAGCTTCTGCATATGTTACAATAACATAACAACTGCTGAGACCGTCCGCATCAACTCCCCATGAGGAAAGCTGAGAGGACGAGACAGAATAAGTTTTTCCGCTGCTTCCGCAGTCATCACCGGCAGGCGCTGTAGAAGAATCATACAGTGTTATTTCAACCGGATCTTTCGCTGCCGCGCTCGCCGTTATGCCTGCCGCGGCTATCGCCGGCACGGCGTTCAGCGTAACTCCCAGAACAATAGCCAGCGCGGATACGACCGCGACAACTCTTCTGAAAATCGCCGAATTTTTCAGCATTTCCTTTGTAAACAAACTTTTCATTTGTATTTCCTCCACTCTCAAATATTTATCTTCAAACACCCACGATTTCCTCACGGAAAATCGGATCTTCCGACAGTTTGAATATATATTATATATTATACAGTCTTTTTCGACAAAAAACAAGGGGGGTGCGTGAATGGTATGTTTTTTTTCGTGAAATGCCGCCCTTATTCTTCAAAACCCCCGAAAATGTTAAGATCGCGTTTCCGTGAACGCGGTTATTTAAAAAAGTAATTCGAGAAAAGCTCCTGCATTATCGTATACTGCCTTCTCGGGATCGGAATACGGCGGTTTCCGAACATCAGCAGCTCGCAGCGCTTTATTCCCATTGAATAATCCAGATTTACAATATACGCGCGGTGCGGCATATAGAAGTTTTTGTGACCGCTTAAGGCTTCAAACAGCTCCGAGAGCGTGGCGGAAGTCTCCAGCACGCTACCGTCCGACATTGTGAGCACCCGCGTGTGGTTGAAGCTCTCTATCATCACCAGCTCGTGAACCCGTATCCTCCTCATTCCGTCCTTGGTTTTAACGGTTATCGCCGCGCTTTTCTCGTTTGTGAGCTTCTGAACAGCCCGAAGCACCTCCTCGTCAAAGCTTTCCCTGCTTACCGGCTTAAGCAGATACCCCGACGCGCGCACCGCGAACGCGTCCACGGCGTATTCGCGCGAGATCGTCAGAAACAATATCTCCGCTTGCTCGCCCCTGCCGCGTATTATTTCCGCAAGCTGTATCCCGGTCATCTCCGGCATCATAACATCGAGTATATACAGATCAAAGCCGCTGCTCTCTTCAATAGCTTTAAGCAGCTCCGCAGCCGAAGTAAACGCGCTCAGACGGAGCGGAAATTCCGAATGCTCCGCGGCAAAATATTCGGCAAAGGAGCCGATAGCTTTGATGTCTTCGGCGTTATCGTCGCATAACGCAATCTCTATCAATCCGTTCACCTCACAATATCTTCTGTAACTCCGCCGGGAATGAAAAACCGCGGACTGCCCATAGAGCCGGGCGCGACCTCGTATTCGTCGAAAACTATAACGAGCCTGTCAAAGGAGTCGATATAGAAGTTCGCGTCCTCGCTTATTTCGGTAAAAGCGTCGTCGCCATCGACAAAAAAGCTGCTGCCCTCGTGTTCGTTTTTATAGATCATCTGCTCGCAGATCTCCGCGCTGATCACTCCGATATAGTCGCTGCCCTCCTTGAACATATCGGCAAGCTCCAGCACCTTTCCCGCGCTCTTGTCAAAGACGATCCAACGCCCGTAATTCATTGAACCGCCCGCGTTTACGGTAACATTGAACTGCGCCGTAAAATATTTCTCGTCGTCGCGTATAACGGTATAGCTCATATCCTCCCCCACGCAGCCGTTGTACCTGCGGTTGAAGTACCACCAAAACTTTTCCTTTGCTTCATCGGTGTAGTTCTTCACCGCGCTGTTCAGCTCGTCCGACCCGTTTCCCTCAAACTCGGGGCTTTCGACAGATATCGAGTTGTCACCCCAAGCGAGAACGAGATCCCTTATCGTTCGGATATTCACCGAGAGCAGCGAGGAAGCAGCCTCCGCCGCGGAGGGCAGCATATTCAGCATAAGCAGCACCCCCAAGCCGAGCCCCATCAGCGAGGAAACAGCCCGCTTAGGATTGTTCCAGAGCTTTTCGCTATTTTTCACGGGAACGCTCTCCTCGCGGAACAGCGCCGCGTGGAACACAAACTCGCCTTTCTCGAGCTTGCAGCGTACAAAGCCGTTGTACTTTTCTGCGATACGGCTCACGGAGCGCAGCCCGACGCCGTGCTCCTCCAAGCGCCCGTCAACAACGGGCAGTCCGTTCTCGTCAAACTCGGGCACGTCGGCGCAGGGGTTTTTCACCGAAACGAACAGCCTGCGATTATCAACGCACTCCACGGAAATGTTGATATACCGCTCTTCCGGCGGGAGCTTGGCGCAGGCGTTGATCGCGTTTTCAACGGCGTTCGCCAGCACGATGCACACGTCGTCCTCCGCGAACGGCAGCTTTGCGGGGAACGCAAAACTTTCCGTGATTTTGCACCCCGAATTTTCCGCACGGCTGATGTATTCGGAAAGCACCGCGTTTATCTCGGGACTTTTACAGTAATCGACGTTTTCAAGCTCTCCGAGCGAGCCGTTCATTTTGCCCGTGTACTCGATGATCTTATCGCAGTCGCCCTGCCTGGCAAGCCCCTCGATTATCCTGAGATGATGCCGCATATCGTGACGGTACGCACGCCCCGCTTCCATTTTGCGGGCAAGCTTGTCGTAGCTGCGCCGCTGGATCTCCATATGATCTGACATTTCTTTCTCCGAGCGTTTCATTCGGATAACCTCCGCGGCCGTGCCGAGTAGCCTGGCAATGATGAGGAAGACCGAAACGGCTATGAGCATCGTCAAAAACAAAACCGTTATATTTGTCATGCTGTTCAGGAAATAGAACACCATCAGAAATACCAAAGCGGCCGGCACCAAAAGCAGTAGCCGTTTCCGGTGGTTCAGGCTGTTCTCAACAACGCATAAACGGAACGGCTTGACGATAAATCTGAACGTGACAAACACAAGTACCGCCGCCGCAATGACCGCGCTGATTATAATGGATGGTACATACCACTGCGTTTCCATATCTATCTTAACTAAAAAAATTTTTGTCAATATCTTTTGCAGTGATTTCAAAATCAGTACTTCAAGCGTTCCGACAGCGCAGACCGCCGCGGTTTCAAATATGCCGCCGTCCGATAAAAAGTAAATAAGCACCGAAAACGGAAGATACGCAGTCAGCGGGAGCAGAGTAAGCATAAAATAAGGGTCGTTGTTCGCCAGCATAAATGCGGCATTCGCACCCGCAATGACAAGCCCTGCCGCGCAGACCGAAAGCACAGTGACTCGCCGTGAGAAACGACTTTTAAAAAGAGCAGCGCAAGCTAAAATGTATAACGCAAAAATGACCGCTTCCGTTATTGTCGATATTGCCGCCCCCTCGACAAGCTTACTAAATGTCAACTTATCCAACATCGAAATCTCCTTTAATAATACGAGCCGCGATTTCCCTGTCCAACGTGTCGGGGACACGGTTCCCGAACCCGACACGAGTTAAAACAACATCACACCATTTTAAATTATAATGGTTTTTGAGGGAATTGTCAAGCGAATTTTACGGTTAAAAATTTCCTTTCACGTAAAAACAGCACTATTCACGCTCTGATAACTGAAGTATAACCGCAAACAACAGAAACACCCGCACACCTTATCAGATGCGCGGGTTATGCTATCCTATTCGGCTTTTCGTGATTTCTCCGTTACAGAGATCACCCATTCCGGACCGCCGTTTTTTATTGATTATCAACCACATGAACATCCAGCTGATTGAATGGAATTTCAATTCCGTTTTCAATGAACGCCGCGCGCACCTGCTCGGTGAGATCAAAATACACCGTCCAGTAATCCACAGCATTGCACCATGCCCGCGCCACAATAATTATCGCGCTCTCGCCGTGCTCTTTCATACGCACAGTCGGTTCAACGTCCTTGAGTGTCAGCGGGTGATTTTCGATAAGTCCGAGGATAATTCCCTGCGCCGCCGAGAAATCATCATTGTAGGAAATTGAGAACGTGAGGTCAACGCGGCGGGTATCGTTGCCGTTATTGTTGATAATAGTCGCGTTTATCGCCAGACCGTTCGGAACAAATATCGCCTGATTGCTTGCGGAATCCAGCCGCGTATGCAGTATCGAGATCTGCGAGACCGTTCCCTCGACTCCGTTGGTAATTATGTAGTCGCCGATCTTAAACGGCTTGGTTATCATCAGCAGAAATCCGCCCGCGACGTTTGCCAGCGAGTTCTGGAGCGCCAGACCGATAGCCACTCCCGCCGTGCCGATAACGGTTACGATCGAGGTCGCGGGTATGCCGAGGACATTCAGCACTATCGTTATCAGCAGCGTATAAAGAACGATCTTCGCCATTTGCGTGGTGAATTTCGTAACCGTAAGCTCCAGCTTGGTTTTGGACAGTCCTTTCGACAGCAGCGCGAGAACCAGCTTTGTCAAAATAAGCCCAACGATCAGAATAATGACCGCGAGGATTATCGTGGGAATAGCGGCAAGAATCGCGTTGCCCATACCCTGAAAGAACTTCCCGAACGCCGAGAGCGTTTCCTCGGGCTTTGTGACCAGACCCTGAACCGCGTCGTTAAGCGTCGCCTCGTGAGTTTCCGCGGTCTCAGATAATGCCTCCGAGGTCGCCGCCAACATTAACAAATTCATGCGAACTCCTTTTCAAACGCCGCTACAACAACGTCCGCGTCCGCGTCGCGTATCAGCATTGAGATCTCGTCAACACCCGTTGTTATCATCAATATCATAGCTTCAAGGCGGTTCAGAATCTCAAACACGCGCGCCGCGAAGCCGATAGTTTCGGTCATTTCGCCCGTTTTGATAACGATCTTGCGGTTGCCGCTGTTTATCATTGGAGCGACTGCGCCGTTTTCCCGCAGCACCTTTGCAGCCGCGAGAAGCTTCGGCATATCGTCGTCGTTCACCGTAAATCCGAAGCTGAATATCTCCGACGTCGGCGCGGTCATGGAGATCATATCCACGTTTATTCCCGCGTCCGCCACTGTCCTGAGCGTGTCCTCCATTATCGTTTTGTTGAGCGGCACGTTGTTGAACGATACCGCCGATACGTTTTCCGTAACTTCAATATTCATAGTCAACTCTCCTTAATCATATCGCTCATAGCGTACAGCCCGGGAGCCTTCCCCGAGAGGAACACCGCCGCGTTGACCGCGCCGACCGCGAACACCTCGCGCGACTGAGCCGAGTGCGACAGCGTTATCACCTCGTCATGCCCCGCGAAGATGATATCATGTTCGCCGACGATAGTTCCGCCGCGGACCGAATGCATACCGATCTCGTCCTTGTCGCGCGGACGGCGCACCGCGTGTCGGTCGTAGACGTAATGTTTTGAATTGCCAAGCTCCTCGTTTATCGCCTCGGCGAGCATTATCGCTGTGCCCGAGGGAGCGTCCTTTTTACGATTGTGGTGCTTCTCGACGATTTCGATATCGAACTGTCCGCCAAGTATCTGCACCGCTTTTTTCGCAAGCTCCGCCAGCAGATTTATGCCGAGCGACATATTGAACGTGAAGAACACGGGTATCTGTGCCGAAGCGGCGGTTATCTGCTCCTTTTCTTCGTCCGAGTAGCCCGTCGTGCCGATAACCAAAGGCACGGAATTCATCTTGCAGTAGCTCAGCAGATCGGGCAGCGCGGACGGGTGCGAAAAGTCGATAATAACATCCGGCTTTTCGGGCATATCGAACACGCTCTTATAAACCTCAAACTCTCCGTATTTGTCGCCGAATTTGTCGATACCCGCGCTGACGGCGCAGTCCCCGCGCTCCGCGATAAGTCCCGCGATAACGCGTCCCATATGTCCGCAAGCGCCTGTTATTGCAATCTTTGTCATTTTAAAATCTCCGGTATGTTATTTTTTTATACAGCCAACTAATCCCAGCGGCTCCATAACCGCCTTTAATTTCGCGATCATCTCGTCCGTCATCGAGCAGAGTGGCAGACGGCATTCGCCCGCCTTGAATCCCATAATGTTCAGCGCTTCTTTGACGGGAATGGGATTCACGTCCATAAACATAGCCTTGTCGAGCGCGAGGAGCTTCTTCTGAATATCCAGAGCTTCGTTGTGCTTGCCGTCGAGGAACATCATAATTTCGTTGTGCTTCTCGCGCGGAACGACGTTCGACGAAACCGAGATCAGCCCCTTGCCGCCGAGCGCCAGACAGCACAATGCTTCGTCGTCGTTGCCCGAGTAAATATCCAGATCGGTGTACGCGGAAAGCTGCATTACCGTGTCCATGCTTCCCGAAGCCTCTTTAACGGCGGTGATGTTCGGGTGTTTCGCAAGCTCCTTGTACGTGTCCACGGCGATGTTAACGCCCGTGCGCGACGGCACGTTGTACAGCATATTCGGGATATTCACCGCGTCCGCGATAGCCGTGAAATGCTTGATAAGTCCGCGCTGCGAGGTCTTGTTGTAATACGGCGTTACCTGCAGAAGCGCGTCCGCGCCTGCCTTTTCCGCTTCCTTGGACAGCTCGACCGCGTAAGCCGTGTCGTTGCTGCCTGCGCCCGCGATCACGGGAACGCGGTGATTTACGCGCTCGATCCCGTAACGGATGACCTCGACGTGCTCCTCGTCTGTCATGGTCGCCGATTCGCCCGTAGTTCCGCAGATGACCAAGCCGTCGATACCGTTCTCGATCTGAAAATCTATCAGCCTGCCGAATTCCTCATAGTTAATTGAACCGTCGGCGTTCATAGGCGTGGCGATAGCCGTAGCGCAGCCCGTAAATATAGTTTTATTCATACGCATTTCCTTTCGTTAATGAAAAGCAATCAATCTAAATAACCCTTAGCCGCCAGCAGCTCCGCCATCTCGACAGCGCCGCCCGCTGCTCCGCGGAGCGTATTGTGCGACAGGCACACGAACTTGTAGTCATACTGCGTATCGGGGCGCAGACGACCGATAGACACCGCCATACCGCCCTCAAGATTACGGTGCAGCTTAGCCTGCGGCATATTGTCATCCTCGAAATAGTTGAGGAACTGCTTGGGAGCGGACGGGAGCTTCAGCTCCTGCGGCTCCGCCGCGTACTCCGCCCAGATCTTCTTTATCTCCTCGATAGAGGGCTTATTTTCAAATCTTACGAATACCGCCGCAAAGTGACCGTTCGACACGGGTACGCGCAGGCACTGCGTTGTGATCTGCGGCTTGTCGCACTTTACTATCTCATTGCCCTCGATGTGACCCCATACCTTCAGCGGCTCCTGCTCGGACTTCTCCTCCTCGCCGCCGATGTACGGGATAAGGTTGTCGACCATTTCGGGCCATGTTTCAAATGTCTTGCCCGCGCCCGAGATCGCCTGATAGGTACAAGCCAGCACCTCGGTAATTCCGAATTTTCTAAGCGGCGACAGCGCGGGAACATAGCTCTGGATAGAGCAGTTGGACTTTACCGAAATAAAGCCGCGCTTAGTGCCCAGACGCTTTCTCTGTGCGTCGATAATTGCCGCGTGGTCGGCGTTGACCTCGGGGATTATCATCGGCACGTCGGGAGTAAAGCGGTTAGCGGAGTTGTTGGACATTACGGGACATTCCGCCTTTGCGTAACGCTCCTCGAGAGCCTTTATCTCGTCCTTTTTCATATCCACCGCGCAGAACACGAAGTCCACCTTAGACGCGATCTCGTCAACGTCCGCGGACGCGTCGTTCACGATGATATCCGCCATATTCGCGGGCATGGGGGTGTCCATGTACCAGCGCCCGCCGACCGCTTCTTTGTACGTCTTTCCCGCCGAACGGGGCGAAGCCGCCAGCGCGACCACCTTAAACCACGGGTGATTTTCCAGCAGCGTAGCGAAACGCTGACCTACCATTCCCGTTGCACCGATAATGCCTACCTTAAATTGTTCTTTCATAACCGTTGTCCCTTTCTTTGTATACAAAAAATAAAACCGATGATAACTCACCGGCAATGCTTTCTAATGCTGCAAATTCAATTTGCGATAGCACTCCATCAAGCGACCCCGATGACAGTCATACGCCTGTTCGACGCACGACCGGATATGCACATCACGGACTGTACACTCCTCGGCGGTTCGCCTTTCGCGCCGCGCCCTCCGAGGGACATCAAAGCCGCGCTACTCATCTACTCCGCACCTCTATCATTACACTATCCATTGTATCATATTATGCGGTTTTTGTCAATATGTTATTTTGCTGTTTTCGGAGAATTTATTGCACCGTCAAACTTCCGCTTTGGTTATTTTGTCACATTTTTATTGACAAGCCGTTCTGTTCGTGCTATAATAAAAAGTGCCGGTACATCAATCGGACATTACCGAAAGGGGGCGTGTAGATTGAGCATTATATTCAATTTCGTATTCTCCGTCATAGCAGGCATCTATTCCTATTACATCTGCAAGTGGCTCGATGGAGAGAAGTAAACCGGTGAGCCGAGCATAGTTCCATAGCAAAAACCGACCCTCCCGTATGTACCAGATACAGGAGGGTCAATTTTTGGGGTGATCGAATTGAGCACCATTCAACTTCGTAATTATATTATAGCACAACATTTCCGATTTGTCAAGGGCTTTGCGGAAAAATTCGGCAAACCGATATCTTTCACTTGATATTATAATATAGCCGTCCGATTTTGTCAAGAACCCGAAAAAATTTGCTTCGAGCCGTCATTGACAAAAAGGTCGTATCGTGATATAATTATAGAAAAAAGAAATAAGGAACGGAGCAGCAATGTTAAAGAGCGATTTTTATTACGATCTTCCCGAGGAGCTTATAGCGCAGACTCCCGTCGAGCCGCGCGACAGTTCGCGGCTGATGAAGATAGACCGCAAAAGCGGCGAGGTCACGCATGACCGTTTTTACAATATATGTAACTACCTGAAAAAGGGCGACCTGCTTGTAATGAACGACAGCAAGGTGTTTCCGGCAAGAATTTTCGGAGTTAAAAGAGATACCGGAGTGCCATGCGAGTTTCTGCTGCTCAAACGGCTCGGACTGAACGAATGGGAGAGCATGGTAAAGCCGGGACGGCGCTTAAAGCCGGGAGTTGTCGTGGATTTCCCCGAGGGCTTGTCCGCGGAGGTTCTTGACACTCTCGAGGGCGGAAATCGGCTCGTTCGGTTTACTTATGAGGGCGATTTCTATGATATTCTTGACCGTATCGGACAAATGCCGCTGCCGCCGTATATTACCGAAAAGCTAAAAGACAAAGACCGCTACAATACGATATACTGCCGGGAAACAGGCTCGGCTGCCGCACCGACGGCGGGGCTGCATTTCACGGAGGCGGAGTTCGCGAGGGCGCGGGAAATGGGTGTGGATACTGCTTATGTTACGCTGCATGTCGGTCTGGGAACGTTCCGTCCGGTCAAGGAGGACGATATTCTCGACCACAAAATGCACACCGAGCATTACGAGATACCGCCCGAGACTGCCGAAAAAATCCGCGCGTGCAAGGAGCGCGGAGGGCGCGTTATCGCCGTGGGAACGACCTCGTGCAGAACGCTTGAGAGCGCCGCGCAGACGGGAAAATCGGTCGACGACACGAGTATTTTCATATACCCGGGCTACGAGTTCAAGTGTATCGACGGGCTGATAACGAATTTCCACCTCCCCGAAAGCACGCTGATAATGCTTGTCAGCGCGTTCCTCGGGCGCGAAAAGACCCTCGCCGCATATCAAACCGCAATAAAGGAGCGATACAGATTTTTCTCGTTCGGGGATTGCATGATAATAATTTAGCACAAAATTTCGGCTAGGATTTTGTTGACAATGCCGATTTTTGCGCAGTTTATGCAGGATTTGTGCCATTCGCGCAAGGTGCGTGAAAAGCATATTGACATTTTTATTTCGTTTTCGTATAATATGTTAAAGGGAAATATTCCCTTTAATTATGTTGTGCAGGAGGAATGTAAATTGAAACTTAAAAAGCGGGTCATGCCAATGCTTGCGGGAGTACTTGCCGCGATTGCAACGACAATTACGGCGTCGGCTCATCCGTATGATTATTGGCAGGGAAAGTACATAGGCAAAGACGGTGCGAATATTTTACTGAGGATAGGCAACAGCGCACAAACGGATTTGCTTAATTATGATGATGTGTATAAGTATGGTTTTGAATGGAATCATATCAGCAGCAAAGTAAATGTCAGTATAGCATACAATTCGCCCGGAATGCCGTCGCTAAACGGAGAAGTGAGTGTTTCTGGAAAGGACTTAGGGAGTACGATATTTGGACGAATTTATCCGTATGATTCAAAGGGGAATATAATGGATGATGATAGCTCTGCAAACGCCGATTGGGCGTATGCAACGATTGTTATGAACACAAACCCCAATGCGTTCAACGGTGCAAGCAATAAAACAGTCGCAGCAAGAAAAACATTCCTCCACGAGGTGGGGCATTTGTTGAAGTTATGTCATCCAACAGTTAATTCGTCGCTTACAGATCATACGCATTATGGTTATCCATATGCGATAATGAATCAAGGGCTTCCCGGGGGACAGACAGCTTCATCAATAAGACCACATGACAAATCATGTTTAATTGCGAAATGGGGTGCGTAACATATGAAAAAAATCTTCTCTGTCTTTGCGGCTTGCGCGATTTGCGCAATGCTTACGGCTTGTAACGGCGCTACGGAAAATGCGGATATTTCCGAGCCGACGGAAAAAGCTCTCAGCTTTGATAATTTAAAATTAGTTCGTTCGGGAATGTCGGACAGAATGGTTTTTTACGATCTTGAATCATTGGAGAATTTCAGCGATATCGCGGTAGTCGGGAGATTTACCGGCGACGCGGAGCAGAATATTACTTATGAATACAACGCCTTTTTTGGAAAAGATATCGTCACCAACGTCGTATCATACAATAATATCGAAGTGACGAAGGTACTATTCGGTGATGTTAACGTTGGCGATGAGCTGAAGATCGGACAATCTTACGGCGTTGTCGACGAGCAGCTTATTTCGTTTGACGCGCTGACCCCGATGCAGAACGGCGACGAATGGCTTTTCTTTTTGAATTTTGAGCCGACGCTCGATAACAGCTATTGGTGCTGTGGTGACAGCGACGGGCGCTATCCCGTTCCGAACGCGGAAAATGCGTTAATGCCGCTCTCGGACAGCCCCGACCTTGGAGTATACAACGAGGAGGACTTTAACAGAGACATCTACAACGAGATAGTTGGAAAGTACAACATATAAAAAATCGGCGCAGGAAACACCCTGCGCCATTATTGTTATGCCGCGTGAGAAACAAGCTCCGTAAGCGCGGACAGCGCCGAGCGCCGTTCGCTTTCGGAAAGCGCGCCGCCGTTTCTGGTGCGGAATTTCGCCGAAACGCGCCAGCTGTTCCCCTCGGGAGAAACGCGTATCCCGTAAGCCTCACAGGTCTTTTCTGTATCGTTGTGGAGATAGTTCAGCAGAAGCTTGTCGGTCTTGCCCGAAAGCAGCATGAGCGCGGCGGTCTCCGTGCCGCTGTAATAGCCGTTCAGCATACCGTCCTTCATATAGCGCGAGCCATTCAGGACGGCGGTCTTGCCGTCCTCGGCGGAGGTCATTCCTCTGCCGTTTTTTGTCGGCGCGAGCCGGGGAAGCAGCGAAGCCCGTCCTCCCGCGCTGTCCGCGAGCAGATCGAGCAGCGTGGTTTTCGGGGAAACGCCCATTCTGTTCGCGTTTTCGATAAGCGCGAGCGGCTTTTCCGCGGAGGTTATTCCCTCGGTGAACTGCAGATCGGTCAGGAACTCCGCACTCTCGGCGCAGCAGACGGGCATATTAAGGCTGCACCGCATGTCGAAGTAGAGCGTTTCCAGAGCGTCCGCTGCGCTTATCTTCTCAAAGCCGCCGCCGAGTATCAGCAGCTTTGTTTCCGCCATATAGAGCTTTTTTCCGTCGATGAGCGAGATGTTGTCGATAGCTTCCGCTAAGGTTTCGCCCTCGCCCGAGACCTTTATCACGTTTTCCCGGGAAGCGTCGATCGTATCGCCGCCGCTCCCTCCGCCGCTGAACAGCAGCGCGCTGACCTGATAGTTTCCGTTAAAGTCGATAGCCGCCGCCTGAATAATTGCGCGGTTTCCAAGCTCCGTCATGTCCGCCTCGCAGCCCGTAAGCAGTATTATACAGGTAATTAACAATGCAAATCTTTTCATTGCGCACCTCGCCGTACTTTTTTTGCCGTGTCCGAATGTCCCGCGCGGTAGACCTCGACAACGGCGCTCCCCGCGGCGAACAGCATAGCTCCGCTCCTGAACGCCGCGCAGAGCGTCCACACAGCCGCCGAAGCCCCGTCCAGCCGCTTGAAGAACGCGATATCCGCCAGCGAAGCCGCCGCGATATGCGGATATTCGCACAGCCCGTACATATCGCGGAGGACAAGGCAGCCGGTTACGGTGATAAGCAGCCCGCCGAGCAGCGAAGCCAACGCGAACCACAGCGCCGTTTTTCCCGAGGAGGACTTGTTTTTCTTGCCGACGTAGGGCAGCAGCGCCGCGAATATCAGATAATCGCCGCCCCGTATAACTCGCTCGAATGTGTCGCCGAGAAGCGTTGAAAAATTTCCGCGCGCCGAAAAGCCGTCCGTCTGCATATACGGGATATCCGCGATAATTACCGTGACGGTTATCAGCGCGGCGGCTATCAGGAATATCGCTCCCGAACGCGCCAGAGCTTCAACTCCCGAAACCGCAGCGTATACCGCGAACACCGCAGATATCACGAATATCATCCAGCCCGCGCCGCCGTTGAGCAGATTCTTCACGGTGAACTGCGACAAGTTGAACAGCGTTCTCAAAGCCGCTCCGATAAGCAGCAGCGCCGCGAATAGCGCTCCGCACCACCCGAAAAATTTATTCTTCTTATATACCGCTCGGTGAATATTCGTTCCCTTAAACGAGTAAACGATAACGGGCAGCGCGAGAATAAAGCGCACTATCTCCGCGATAACCAGCGCGAGAATACCCTCCCATGCCGTGCCCGAAACTGTTCGCGGATAGACTATCTCCGCGCTGAGGCGGCAGAGAAATAACATACAGAAAAACTGCGACGGGCTGATAGAGTTTTCTTTAAGCATTCTGACCCCCCGATTTCGCTCCGTTAAGACTTTGTACGGTAACGTCGCCCTTAGCCATTTTCTTCCAGCCCGCGCGCACCAGCATATCCCGCATAGCTTTAGGAGAGAACGGTGAGATCGGCGCCATATACGGTATCCCGTAGGTGTTGAGCGAGCACATTTTTATAATGACCGCACCCGCCATTATCAGCAGACCGTACAGCCCGAAAACTCCGCCGGCGATAATATACAGAAACCGCAGCACGACCGTTTTTTCGTACATTGTCGGAACCACGAAGCTGCACAGCCCCGACAGCGCCACGACAAGCACCATAGGCGCACCGACAAGCCCGGCGCTCACCGTGATGTCGCCGATGACCAGACCGCCCACAACGCCTATCGCGTGACCGATAGGGCGCGGCAGACGTATCCCGGCTTCGCGGAGAATTTCGTACATAAAATGAATGAAAAGACATTCCACCATAAGCGAGAACGGCGCGGTCTGCTCGGCGGCGGCCAGATTCAGTATCAGCGCCGACGGCAGCATTTCGGGATTGTAGGAGGCTATCGCGACGTATGCTCCCGGCAGAAAGAGCGTTATAAAATACGCGCAGAGCCGCACGAGCCGTATAAAGAACGCGTAAAACGGCTTCTGGGTGTAGTCGTCGAGCGTCTGGAAGCACTCGATAAACAGGTGCGGCACGACCAGCGCGAACGGAGTGCCATCCACGAGAATCCCGACGCGCCCCTCGTACAGCTTCGCCGCGAATGTATCGGGGCGCTCACATGTTCCGCATTCCGAAAAGAACCAGCCGCCGTCTCCCTCGAAATACGGTTGTAAATAGCCGCTTTCGAGTATCGTGTTCAGATTGACTGATTTCAGCCGCTTCTTGACGTTCGCGAGTAATTCCGGCGATACCTTGTCAGAGATGTAGCAAAGGCACACATCCGTGTTTGAGCGGTCGCCGAGCGGCTGAAGCTCGAACACCAATGTCGGCGATTTTATGCGTCGGCGTATCATGGACATATTTGTTCGTATGACCTCCACAAAGCCCTCGCGCGAGCCGCGGACGTTAAGCTCGCTCGACGGCTCGTCGATACCGCGCGACTTGTAGCCCTGTATGCCGATACCGATAGCGCGCGTGCAGCCGTCCACGAGAATTATCGCGAAGCCCGACTGCATTTTCAGTACCATATCGCCCAGATTTTTCAGGTCGAGTTGTTCCGCCGCCATAAGGTACACCTCGAAAAAGCAGGACATAAGCGTTTCGGGCGGCATAAGTTCGCGGTTCGCCAGATTGTTCAGTTTGCCGTAGACAAGTTCCGCGAGGGTGTCCGTTCCCGTCATTCCCTCGCAGGTAAGCACGGCTATGCGGTTTCCGCAGACCATTCCCGTCTTGACTATGACGTCGGACGAGTTGCCGGTGTAGAGCCTGATATTGTTCAGATTAACGTCCAGAGAAAGATCCACGGGCAGCTCGGGGGATAATCTCGTATTTACATTTTCTTCCATTGTATTCTCCTATCTTACAGAATCTTCCACAAGGTCGGGGTCTGCATATCGCGGAACATCTTTATCTGCGCCTGAGCGCGGTCGCAGGCAGCGTAAAGCTCCTCGTTCTGCTCCTGCGCGAACGAATATACTTCGGCTATCGAGCTTGTTATCTCGAGCGAGTGCCCGAGGTCGTTTACAAGTATCGCCATATCGAGGAATTTGTTCCACTCGTTCTGAAGTTCCTCGGCTGCTTTCGAGGAGCGTTCCTTGTCCTTTTCGACAAACGCCTGCTCCACCTCGTCTATTTTGTCGCACATCTTGTCGGTAAAGCTGTCCACATAGCCTACCGAGGCGAAGCAGCCCACCGACATAACGCCGAGTATCACAATGCTTATAATTATTCTGTTCACACGCTCACCCCGCTTTTTTAACTATGGTATGGTTGCCGTTGCGGTCGGCGGTCATAAGGAACACGCCCTTTATGCCGACGTTGTTTTCGCGGAGTACCTTAGTCAGCCATTGTTCCCCGAGACCGAGCAGACGGAGCTGCTCTTTGTCGGTGATACCGTCGCGGATTATCACGGACGGAGGATTGTCGGTGCTGCCGCCCGCCTGAACATCTTGCCTTTCGGCGGGCTGATAGTCCTTTTTCAGCAGAAAGTTTATCTTGCCCGTGGTTTCCACTATAGCGTAATGAATCTGGTTGATGTCGAAGATCTGCTCCTCGCGCATTGCCTCTGTGAGGTCGTCGACCGTGTAGCGCAGGCGCTTCATTTCTTTCTGGAGAATGTCGCCCTCGGAGATGATAATGCGCGGACTGCCTATCATCAGCTTGCGCACCTTTGCGGATTTAAGCATGATACCGGACATAATAACGTCCAGACACACCAGAGTTAAAATCGGGACGATGCCCATTATCATCGGAACGGAGCTGTCCTCAACGGGTATCGCGGCGATATTCGAGATGAGTATCGTGACGACAAGCTCGGACGGCTGAAGCTCTCCGAGCTGCCGCTTTCCCATAAGCCTTAACGAAAATGTGATGACGATGTATAAAATGACCGCTCTTATTAAAACGATTGCCATAAAAACACTCCTTGAATTTTTTAGTTAGTATTTGGCAAAATGTCAAAAATATTCTTGATTTTTCCGCTGATATATGTTATAATTTTAACAAGAGATAAATACAACGTAACGGACAGCGCGGCAAAGTGCGTTACGCCAAAAAGCAACATATCGTTATCGCGGCGGCAAAAGTCGGGAGCGAGGGTGACGACGGAGCGGAACGAAGTGCGAAGCGACAAGTCGCACCTGCGGAGGCGTTGCCCTCGGCTAAGCGAACGAAGTGAGCGACCCGAGCTTTTGCCTTTCAGATAGGAGTTAAAATGAATATTGGAGTATCAACGGCTTCATTATATCCGCTGCACGTCGAGGACGCTTTCGCGGAGATAGCGCGGCTGGGCGTGAAGAGCGCGGAGGTTTTCGCAAATTCGACGCGCGAGGCGGGAGAGCCTTATATTTCGCAGATGTGCGGCATACGCGACGAGAACGGAATGACCGTAACGTCGTTTCACCCGTTCTCGTCGCCGATGGAGAGCGTGTTTCTGTTCTCAACCTACGACAGGCGCATTGAGGAAATGATCGAGATGTACAGCGGATTTTTCGGCGGCATGAACAAGCTCGGCGCTAAGGTTTTCGTGCTGCACGGAGCGATTTTAAGCAGCAAATGCACGGTGTCGCATTATCTGAAGCAGTTCCGTATGCTGAGCGAGGTCGGCAGAGAATACGGCATAACGGTCGCGCAGGAGAACGTGCATTACTGCCTTTCGGGGCGGCTGGAGTTCTTGAAGATGATGAAGCGCGAGCTGGTAGATAACGCGAAATTCGTACTTGATCTGAAACAAGCGCGGCGCAGCGGCGAGAACCCTCTCGAATACGTCGACGCGCTCGGCGAAAGCATAGTGCATTGTCACCTCTCGGACGGCGACGACAGCCGCGACTGTCTGCCCGTCGGCAAGGGAAACTTCGATTTTGAGGCGCTGGCGCGCAAGCTGTTCTCGTACGGGTATAACGGCGCGTTTATCGTGGAGCTTTACCGTGACAATTACGGCGAATTTGACGAGCTGAAAAGCTCCGTGGACGTTTTGAGCGAGATTGTGGATAAAATAAAGTAGCCTTATCCTCTCCCGGATCGCGGGGGAGGATAATTTTTCACAAAAATTTCCCAAATACCCCTTGAAATAAATTACAAATTGAGTTATAATATATATTGTATATCTTTAGGAACAACTATACATTATTTTTGGAGGATAAAAGTGAAAGGCGCTTTAATATATTTAATAGAATATTTTTCCGGGAGAGGCGATCTTCTTACCGTGATCATCTCGTTTTTCTCGGTGTTCGTAATCATTTTCCTGTGCTTTCCTATACATGAATGCGCGCACGCGCTCGTTGCGAAAATTCTCGGCGACGATACCGCGGAGCGGCAGGGCAGAGTAACGCTGAATCCGCTCGCGCATATCGATCCCATGGGCGCGATATGTATGTGCATATGCTGCATAGGCTGGGCAAAGCCCACTCCCGTCGATCTGCGCAACTGCCGCAAGACCTCAATGCGCACCGCGAATGTTCTGGTGTCGCTGGCGGGTCCGCTGTCGAATATCATACTCGCGCTTATCGTGATGATAATTTTCAAGATTATGATAGTGGCGGGCGCGCTTGCGGGCGAATCGGCAACTTACATCGCCCTCGGGCTGAACCAGATAATTCAGATAAACATCTTCCTCGGAATATTCAACCTTATTCCCATACCTCCGTTCGACGGCTATCACATTCTGGCGAGCTTTCTGCCCGCCAAATCCGTGTATTTCATGGAGAAGAACGGTCAGATAATCAATTTTATCGTATTCGTGCTGCTGATCTCCGACGTTCTGGACAGACCGCTTATGTTCCTCGAAACAGGAGTTTATAATTTCCTCGATCTGATAACGAGGTTCATTTGTTGAGTTATGACGGAACTTAATTTCAAGCTGGAGGTCTTTGAGGGACCGCTCGATCTTATGCTGATGCTTATCCAGAAGCATAAGCTGAACATTCAGGATATCGAGATAACCGTGCTTCTCGATCAGTTTATGCTGTATCTGGAGCGTATGACCGAGGCGGATATCGAGGTCACGTCGGACTTCCTCGAAATGGCGGCGCGGCTTATTCTGATAAAGTCCGCGGCGCTGCTGCCAAAGGAAGAAGCCGAGCAGATGAAGCGCGAGCTGCAAGGCGCGCTTATCGAGCTGGCGCTCTGCAAGACCATGGCGGGGCGGCTTAAAAAGCGGTTTCAGGGCGATACTATATTTGTTCGTGAGCCGGTGAAGATAGATATCGACAATACCTATCGGCTTACTCATCAGCCCGAGGAGATACTGCTGGCGTACAGCGCGATATCGGAGCGTTCACGTCGTAAGGCTTCGTTCAATATGCGCCCGCACGCGCCCGTCGTCGAGAAAAGCTATGTCACCGTGTTCACGGGAGTTTTTTCGATACTGAAAAGCCTGCGGCTAAAGAAAAATGTCGCGATGAGCGAGCTGTATGAAAATCAGCCGCGTTCGCGCAAGGTGGCGACGTTTCTGGCAATTCTGGAGCTTTCCAAGGACGGTCGGATAATCATTTCGGAGGACGGCGAATACGTTCGTCTGGCAACTGCCGAGGACAGAGCGAGAGCGCTTGCGGCGCTTGAAAATAACGTAAACGAGGAGAGCGGGGAGGTCGGCGAGTGAAATTCAGCGAGGGAATGGCGGCTGTCGAGGCGGTGCTTTTCGCACACGGAGAGCCGATCGAGGCGGACAAGCTCGCGGCTGCCGCGGAGATCGAAAAGGAGACCGTAGAGCGCATAGTGGAGCGGCTTAACGATCGTTACGGCGAGCAGGGGAGCGCGTTCACGATAGGCAAGCTCGGGAGCAGCTACCAGATGATGACGAAGCCCGAATACGCGCGGTATATCAAGACGGCAATGGAAACGCGCAGACAAACTCCGCTGTCGCCCGCCGCGCTGGAGGTTCTGGCGATAGTCGCGTACAATCAGCCCGTGACGCGCGGATTTGTCGATCAGGTACGCGGCGTTGACAGCTCGGGCGTGGTGAGAAGCCTTGTGGAGCGCGATCTTCTCGAGGAGCACGGCAGACTGAACGATGTGCCGGGAAGACCGATCGCGTACAGGACTACGGATACGTTTTTAAGGTGCTTCGGACTGAACAGCCTTGAAAATCTTCCGCCGATACCGGGCAGCACCGACCAGATCGACTTTGACGAGTACGAGGAAATGACCGCTTACGGCGAGGATATTGAAGATACGAATAACGGCGAGGTTGCTTCGGAAAACGAAGAATACACCGCTGACGGCGAGGGAGACTCTCCCGATAATTAAATATTGGGGGTGATTATTCTGGGCTGGATAATAGCGGGGGCTGTGCTGATAGTGCTGCTGCTTCTGCTTTTGTTTAACGTGACGGTTATTTTCGACTTTAACGGGGATATTTATTTAAGAATAAGCTATTTGTGCTTTACGATAGTGAAAATTCCCGCAAAGAAGAAAAAGAACCGCCGAAAGAAAAGGCGCGCGAAAAAGGCGCTGAAGTCCGTCGCGAAGCTCGCCGAGGACGCCGCCGTGGACGAGGTAAAGTCGGAGAACTCCGAGGACGGCTCGACGGCTAAGTCTTCGGAGAATAAAGCGGCAAAATCAAAGGATAAGACCGAGGAGAAAAAGTCGAGGAAGAACTTTACGCTCGAGGAGATCTTCGAGATGGTGAAGATGATCCTGGACAGTCTCGGAAAGCCGCTGAAAAAGCTGCTAAAGCGCACGAGAATATCACATCTGCGGCTTGAGATAATCTGCGGCGGCGACGACGCGGCAAAAGCGGCGCTGAATTTCGGGCGTATGAATATCATAGTCGGGAACGCGCTGGGCTGGATAGACAGCTTTTTCACGCTGAAGTCCGTGGACGATCTGCATATAGACGTGGATTTCGGGAACGAGCGCACTGCGGCGAACGCTTACTGCGAGGCTCGGCTAACGTTGATCGCGGCGCTGGCTTTTGTGTTTACGCTGCTTGGGAGAGCGATAAGGTTCTATTCCTCCCACGGCAAAGCAAAGTCGGCTGTTGATAAGTTTATCAAGAAATAATTACGGTACATTTCGTGTGTACCGCTGTTCTGAAAGGAGAAAATTATGGCACATCCTATTGAGGGAATTATGGGAGTTTCTATGGAGAAGATCCGCGAAATGGTGGACGTAAACACCATTATAGGCGATCCGATAAATTCGCCCGAGGGCACTACGATAATCCCGGTATCTAAGGTTACGTTCGGGTTCGCGTCGGGCGGGAGCGACCTTCCGACGGCTGCCGCGGAGAAGTTCGCGGGCGGCTCGGGCGCGGGAGTTACCGTGAAGCCCGTTGCGTTTATCGTCATCAAGTCCGACGGCGACGTTCAGCTTATGGAGCTGGGCGGAAAGACCTCTCCCGTCGAGGGCGTTATCGACGCTATCCCCGGGCTTATCGAGAAGCTCAAGGGTATGAAGAAGTCCGATAAAGAGGATTAAGGAATAATTTAACAAAAATGGCGCATACTACCTGTTGAAAATAATTTTCAACGGGGTGATCGCTATGAAAAAAGCAATTGTTTTTGTTATTTCTCTTGCGCTGATTGTGCCGATCTTTAACGTCAGCGCTGCCGCCGACGTGAGTGTATCGGCGGCGAGCGCGGCAGTCATCGAGGCGGAAACGGGTACGGTGCTGTACGAGAAGAACGCGGACGAGCGCCGCGCCATGGCTTCCACGACCAAGATAATGACCGCGATTTTAACGATCGAGGCGGGCGACCTCGACAGGGAGTTCACCGTGGACAACTATGCGATAATGGTCGAGGGCACGTCTATGGGGCTGAAGCAGGGCGACCGTGTTTCGCGTCGCGATCTGTTGTACGGGATATTGCTGCCGTCGGGGAACGACGCGGCGAACGCGGCGGCGGTTTCGGTTTCGGGGAGCATTTCCGCGTTTGTGGAGCTGATGAACGAAAAGGCGGCGGAGCTTGGGCTTAAAAACACGCATTTCGTTACGCCGTCGGGACTTGACGCGGAGGGGCATTACACCACGGCGCGCGAGCTTGCGCTGCTGACGGCATACGCGATGAAGAACGAGGTATTCCGCGAGATCGTGAGTTGTCAGTCGGCGGACGTGGAGTTTGGAAATCCGCCGTACAAGCGCACGCTGTACAACTCGAACAAGATGCTGAAGCGGTATGAGGGCGCGATCGGCGTAAAAACGGGATTTACCGACAACGCGCGGAGATGTCTGGTATCGGCGGCGGAGCGGGACGGCGTGACGCTTATCGCGGTAACGCTCAACGCGGGCGACGACTGGAACGACCACACGAAGATGCTGGACTACGGCTTCACGCGGGTAAGCGCGTATCCGTTGGAAACGGGGTGCTCGGCAAAGGTCGCGATCGCGGGAACGGGCAGAACCGTCGGCGTTTACGCGGACAAGGCGGAAATGGCGCTCACTCCCGGGCAGCGGACGAAGCTGGAGCGGCGCGTGCTGCTTCCGAGAATGGTGTACAACAGCGTTCTCAAGGGCGATAAGCTTGGAAGTATCGAGTTTATTCTGGACGGAAAGGTTGTCAAGTCGGTGGCGCTGTACGCGGACACGAACGTTTCCGCCGACGAGGGAAAGCTGAACGCGTGGCAGAAGATCTTGGCGTTTTTCGGCATTTACGCGTGAATATGGTTTAGCGGCGCGGGAAAGCCGTGCACAAAAAGTGCAGCGTATTATCAGCGGATAAAAGCAGTGTAGAATAAAATGCACATTATAACGGTGCAGCGAACAGTTGCGCAAATTATCTGCGTTGCAGATGTGGAGCGGCAAAAGTCGCAAGCGAGGGGTGTTGCCGCAGTGGAGCGAACGAAGTGAGCGGAGCGTAGGCAATACCCCTCGGCTAACGAACGAAGCGAAGCGGAGTGAGTGGTGCGAGCTTTTGCTTTCTAGATAAGAGGTTAAAATGGATATCAGGGTACAGAAGATAATCGCCGAGAGCGGGTATTGCTCGCGGCGCAAGGCGGAGGAGCTTATCGCGGAGGGCGCGGTCACGGTCAACGGGCATATTTGCACGCTCGGCGATAAGGCGGACGCGGCGCGCGATGTGATAAAGGTTCACGGAAAGAACATCGGGAAAGCGCCGGCAGTCAAGCGCTACATAATGCTGAACAAGCCGCGCGGGTATATCACGACGATGTCGGACGAGCAGGGGCGGAAGATAGCCGCAGACTTGCTTGACGGCGTTGAGGAGCGCGTCGTTCCGGTCGGGCGGCTGGACAGAAATTCGGAGGGTCTGCTGCTGTTCACGAACGACGGCGATTTCGCGAATGAGATAACCCACCCGTCGCGCCATGTCAGCAAGACATATCGGGTAACTATCGACGGGAAAGTAAACGAGGAGCAGCTTATGCGCCTGACAACGGGCGTGGAGCTCGACGACGGCAAGGTAACGATGCCGTGTACGGTGGATGTTCTCGTCGAGGAACCGGAGCGCACCGTGCTGCGGATAGTTATCAAACAGGGGCTGAACAGGCAGATACGGCGAATGTGCACGGCGGTCGGCTTGAACGTCGGCAGACTGCGCCGCGTGGCGATAGGCGGGGTGAAGCTCGGTATGCTTAAGCCCGGCGAGTGGCGCGATCTGACCAAAGAAGAGCTGCGCATTCTCCGCGCGGCGATCGGAAAGAAGCAGAACAGATGATAGAGATTTTACAGAATAAGGAAAATCTGGATAAGATCGAGTTCAGAGCGCGGGACGGCGCGGAATATCTCGGGAGTATTGCGGGTTATCTTGACGGCGATACATTCGTTATCGACGAGCTGGAGTGCGAGGATTATTTCACGGACGGACTGGTGCGCGCGATACTGAATTTAATGACGCTCCACGGTATCGACAAGGCGCGGTTCGACTTGCCCGAGCATATGGGCAGACTGAAAAATCTCGGTTTCGTCCACGGCGAGCCCGTAATGAACAGCATTTCGGATTTTTTCGACAAGGGCTGCTGCTGAATAAAATCTGCCCTCCGTAGTTCGCGGAGGGTCTGCCGTCTTGACAAATCGCGGCGGATGTGCTATAATGTCGACGTCGGCGGAGTATCGCCGGCAAAGGTTCGGGACGGAACCCGATGTGACAGGATGGAAATACGGACAAACGGCATTGACACACGGAGGTGCGCATATGACGGAAAAGGAGCTGAAAAGTCTGCCGTCGTTTTTGGCGGAGGACGGGAGCAGACGGTATCTTGGTACGGAGTCGGACTATGAGAGCTTTATATATGACGAATACGGCAGAGTGATGAGAAACGATTACTTTGGCGATATAATCATATATACTTACGATGATGAAAATTTTACGGTAACAAAGGTTTATTTTTGGGCTGATACGGGCGAATACGGTAAATATACATACGAGATGCCGGAATATGAAAAGACAGAGAACTGCTTTAAAGACAGAGATAATGCGGCGTTCGGCAATTTGAATATTCTGAGTGACGAATCGAAGAATATTATGCAGCGTGTCAATCAATTTTATATTGATAATCCCGATTATTATCCCGAACCCGAAGAGATGTTCTCGCTGCTGGGCTTGCTTTGAATAATCTGTATATAATGTTCCCCATACCGAGGTGTGGGGATTTTTGTAGGAAATCACCAAAAAAAGGCGGTAGTTTTACAGCAAAACGTAAAAAATGAAAAATCGCCAAAAATGACCTTGTTATTTATTTCCCAAAGTAGTATAATTATTATGGATAAATTTTTGGCATTGTTTTGCCATACTTATGATAAATGGAGGATATACCATGGCATTAACGAAATCCTTGGCTGAAATGGAACAGAGCGTTCCCGACAGCGACGCGAGAAAAAGGCTCGCGGCATTTTTTGACGAGGACAGCTTTACGGAGCTGGACAAGTTTCTGTCCGCGGACGGAACTTTAAGCTCGGTGATCGCGGGCTGCGGCAGCGTTGACGGAACCACGGTCTACGCGTTCGCGCAGGACGTTTCCGTAAAGGGCGGCGCGGTGAATAAAGCGGCGGCGCTCAAGATCAAGAGAGTATACGATCTTGCGGCTAAGAACGGTTTCCCCGTTGTCGGCTTTTACGACAGCAAGGGCGGCGACATCAACGAGGGCATGGCTGTGCTTTCCGCTTACGGCGACATTATGAAGGCTTCCGCGGCTGTTTCGGGCGTTGTTCCGCAGATCGCGGTTGTAACGGGAATTTGCGCGGGCTGCGCGGCAATGCTGGCGGCTATGGCGGACGTTGTTATAGCGACCGAAAAGAGCGAGCTGTTCCTGACGGCGCCGTTCAATAACGCGGACGGCAAGCTTGCGGGCGCAGGTTCCGCGGAGAATGCGGCGAAGTCGGGCGTTTGCCAGATATTGGCAAAAGACGACTCCGAGGCTGTGGCAAAGACGAAGAAGCTCGTTGCGGTGCTCCCCGAGAATAATCTGTTCGTGGGCGCGAACACCGAGGCTCCCGATAACGACGCGGCTATTTCCGTTTCTATGAGCGGCGCGGATATCGCGGCGGCTGTCGCACAAAAGGGCAGCGTTATTGAGTTTGGTGAGAAGTTCGGCTCGGCGGCTTACACCGCTCTGGGCGCTCTGGACGGCACTACCGTCGCTTTCGTCGCGACCGACAAGGCTGCGAAGCTCAACAGCGCGGATTGCGCAAAGATCGCGCGTTTCGTTCAGTTCGCGGATCTGTTCTCTGTCCCCGTGGTGACTATCGTTGACACAGAGGGCTTTGAGGGCAGCTCGGCGGCTGAGTTGGCAGGAAGCGTCCGCGACTGCGCAAGACTGGCGCAGGTATACGCGACCGCGACTACCGTCAAGGTGAACGTTATTAAGGGCAAGGCTTTCGGCGCGGCTTACGCGGCGTTTGACAGCGCGGATCTGAGTTACGCGTGGGAGAACGCGCAGATCGCTCCCATGAACCCCGAGGCGGGCAAGGTATTTATGGGCGAGGAGCTGACTACCGACCCGTTCACGGCGGCTTCTCTCGGTATGGTCGACGGCGTTATCGACGCGGCGGATACCCGCGAGACGGTATCGGGCGCTCTTTCAATGTGCGACGCGAAAAATCTCAGCCCGAAGAGAAAGCACGCGAATTATACTTTCTGATAAAAATTAAGTGAGGTATTTAAATATGAAGAACTATGTTATCACCGTAAACGGAAACGCGTATGACGTTACTGTTGAAGAGGCGGGCGGAGAGGTTTCCGCTCCCGCTGCGGCTCCCAAGGCTGCCGCTCCCAAAAAGGCAGCTCCCGCGCCTAAGGCTGCCGCTGCCGGCGGAACTCCCATCAACGCGCCGATGCGCGGCACTATCGTCGACGTTAAGGTAAAGGTCGGCGATAAGGTAACTAACGGCACCGTTGTCGCTGTTCTCGAGGCAATGAAGATGGAGAACGACATCGTTTCCGACAAGGACGGCGTTGTTGCGGCTATCTGCGTAAACAAGGGCGAGTCCGTTGAAACGGGCGCTCCCGTTGTTACTCTTAACTAAAGGAGAGCAAATATGGCTAAATTGAAAATAACAGAAACCGTTCTCCGTGACGCGCACCAGAGCCTGCTTGCCACGAGAATGTCTATGGACGATATGCGTCCGATTTTGTCGACTATGGATAAAATCGGCTTCTATTCGGCGGAGTGCTGGGGCGGCGCGACGTTCGACTCTTGTATCCGCTTTCTGGACGAGGATCCGTGGGAGCGTCTGAGAATTCTCCGCAAGGAAATGCCCAACACCAAGCTCCAGATGCTGTTCAGAGGTCAGAATATGCTCGGTTACCGTCACTACGCGGACGATCTCGTTGAGTATTTTGTTCAGAAGTCTATCGCGAACGGTATCGACATCATAAGAATTTTCGACGCGCTGAACGATATCCGCAACCTCGAGACCGCTATCAAGGCGGCAAAAAAGGAGAACGGTCACGCTCAGGTGGCTATTTCCTACACGACCGGCGACGTGTTCACTCACGAGTACTATATGAATTACGCTAAGCAGATCGAGAGCGCTGGCGCGGATTCCATCTGCATTAAGGATATGGCGGCGCTGCTTACTCCCTACGAGGCGGAGAGCCTTGTAAAGGACTTGAAGTCGGCGGTCAAGGTGCCGATCCAGCTTCATACCCACTACACCTCGGGTCTTGCTTCGATGTGTATCATCAAGGCGGTCGAGGCGGGGGTCGATATGGTCGACACGGCTATGTCTCCGCTGGCGCTGGGTACTTCTCACGCGCCTACCGAGTCTATTGTGGCTACGTTTATGGGTACGGATTACGATACCGGTATCGATCTGGCGTCGCTCGGCGAGGTTCGCGAATACTTTATGGGCTTGCGCAAAAAATACATCGACAGCGGTCTGCTCGACCCGTCCATGCTCGCTACCAACACAAAGGCGCTGATTTACCAAGTTCCGGGCGGAATGCTCTCCAATCTGCTCTCGCAGCTCAAGCAGGCGGGCAAGGCGGATCAGCTCGACGAGGTTCTCGCGGAGGTTCCGAGAGTGCGTAAGGACAGCGGTTTCCCGCCGCTCGTTACGCCCACCTCGCAGATCGTCGGCACTCAGGCGGTGTTCAACATCATCATGGGCGAGCGCTACAAGACCGTTACCAAGGAGTTCAAGGGCTTGGTAAAGGGCGAATACGGAAAGACGCCCGTTGAGATCGACCCCGAGTTCCGCAGGAAGATACTCGGCGACGAGCAGCCTATTACCTGCCGTCCCGCTGATCAGCTCGCTCCCGAGTTCGACAAGATGAAGGAGGAGGCTAAGGCATACGTTGACGATCCTACGGTCGAGGATATCCTCACCTACGCGATGTTCCCGAAGGTAGCTCCCGGCTTCTTCGAGAAGCAGCGCGACAGAAAGGTCGGCGTCGACGCGGTTCACGCGGATAAGACAAATAAGGTTCATCCCGTTTGATTTTTTTGAACAAATCCCCGTTCTCGGCGAACGGGGATTTCTGTCTGAAATTGTATTTTGTTATCGTTTACAAATGTGTCAGTCGAAATTTTGGCACAATGCACAAATAAAAGTTACAAAATGGTTACAAAATTTTAGATTTTCCAAAAAGAAAAAACGAAAAAAATTTTCATGCTCGAGAAATGGCTCTGTTAAGCCAAAAAATTCTGAAACAAAATTCGGAGAATTTTTTAAGTTATTAAGTCAGGCAGTTGGCAAAATCAACAAGCCTTGAAATTTGAAAACGTTTTC
Source organism: uncultured Ruminococcus sp. (assembly GCA_964458395.1). Lineage (GTDB taxonomy): Bacteria > Bacillota > Clostridia > Oscillospirales > Ruminococcaceae > CAG-115. The sequence goes on along the minus strand of CAYWIP010000005.1, from coordinate 169 downwards.
GGTATCATCTGTGAAAAAAAGTTTCAAAAAAGCACTTGCAAATTTTTCGATTTTGTGTTAAACTAACAATGAAATCAAGAAGAGATCTTGATTACTAAATTTAGGCTGTTCATAATGCGGGCTCTTGTTGCGAGTGACCCGCACGGAACAGAAACCAATTTTTGGGAGG
>CAYWIP010000004.1:0-76012 GCA_964458395.1 uncultured Ruminococcus sp. | reverse complement strand
CATAACTATTGAAAAAATTCAAGAGGTGTGCTAAAATAATATGGACGATCAAAAGTAACCCTCAATGTCCGTTGTACTAGTAAAATGCTGGCTGCTTACAAATTCTTTCAGCAGCTCCTTTGATGTTTTTTCCATAAAAAAACACTTCTTTTCAGATTTTTCCTTGCTCTAAGTCTTGTCTGATCGGAAGTGCTTTGTGGTATTATTGTGGATTGCTATAGATTAAACTGTGGCACCAGACCAACAGCTTTAAAAATTCTGATAAAGTTATTACTTCAAACCATTACACTTTTGATATAAAACTGATGGGAAAAGCATCATCTACATCAGTTGTTGGCAATAATTATCTAAAAATGCATTTTCAAACCTTTTTAAGTAAAAAAAGTATTATATTTCTGGCTTATAACTATATTAACTTTTTTTAATGCTGTTGGTCTGACTGTGGCACCAATGCTCTTTTCTGCTTGTATGTTCCGATCAAGTCCTCGTGTCCGATTACCAACACATCATCCCCTTTATTGTATTATATCACGGTTATGCTGGGATTTGTCAATTCATATACTTTAAAAGGTATGTTTTTTATTGATAGAGTATAAGCGGCTAAACATTGATTTTGTATCTTTTTAATATCGTCTTTACAGCCAATGCGATCTCTATTATGGCATTTTGTTCATTTGCGTTATAATCACCGAACTCTTTGCGGTCGCAAAATATTCTTTCGTTTTCGGTGCGGCACATACCAAACAACAGCATATCAACCGGAGCGTTCAGTGTGATGGCGATATTTGCCATTACATCAAGACTGAGGTGACGAACTCCGCGTTCGATTTGGCTTATGTATTGCACCGAAAGGTCGACTAATTCGGCAAGCTGTGCCTGAGATAGCCTCATACGTTTCCTTTCAGCCTTTATCCTTGTTCCGATATGTTGATAATTCAAATGCATTTTGGGGTTCTCCTTATATTTTTTTTAAAAAATAAAGCTGCCAGCATTATAAATAAAGCTGCCGGCTTGTTTTCATTTTGCTCAAAATACATTATACTATATTTATAGGCGGGAGGAATAATATGAAAGACAAGGAATTACAAAAAACAAAGATCCGCGAACGGTACAAGGGGTCGGACATTGGCAATGCCGAGATTATACCTGCACGTAAGCAGGCTGATATTTTTGATGATGTTGAGCGCCGCGTCGCGGTTTATGTTCGTGTTTCAACGGATAATCTTCAGCAGACAAGCTCGTATGAGCTACAGAAAAACTATTATGAGGATATGATCCGGCGAAATCCAAAGTGGTCTTTGGCAGGTATATATTCCGATGAAGGTATCACCGGTACGTCATTGGAGCATCGGGACGCGTTCAACCGAATGATTGAGGATTGTGAAAACGGTCAGATTGATTTGATAATAACTAAAAGTGTTTCACGCTTTGCGAGAAATCTTCGTGACTGTATAACCACTCTTGAGACATTAAAATTTCTTCCTGTCCCCGTAGGAGTATTTTTTGAATCGGAGAATATTTTTTCGTTGAATGATGAAAGTGAAATGAGCTTGAATATCATTTCAACTATGGCGCAGGAGGAATCACACATAAAAAGTTCCATAATGAACGCGTCGCTGGAAATGAGGTTCAGTCACGGAATATTGCTTACTCCCGTTTTGCTTGGATACGACCATGACGAAAATGGCAATCTTATAATCAATGAAGATGAGGCAAAAACCGTTCGTTTGATATTTTTTATGTATCTGTACGGTTACTCTTGCGAGTATATTGCTCAAAAGCTTGAAATGCTGTGCAGACAAACCAAAACGGGAAATATCAAATGGACTGCGTCAAGCGTTTTGGAGGTATTGAGAAATGAACGCCACTGCGGAGATGTGCTTGCACATAAGACGTTTACTCCGAATTATCGAAATCACAAGTCAAAGAAAAACAGAGGCGACAGAACGCAATATCGTTGGAAAAACGATCATGAAGCGATAATATCGCGCTCGGATTTTATTGCAGTGCAGCAGCTTATCGATAATTCCAAATATAAAAACAACGACGTGCTTCCAAAGCTGAAGGTCGTCACGGAAGGTGCTTTAAGTGGATTTGTCCTGATAAATCCGCGTTGGTCGGGATTTAAAGACGAGGATTACAGAAATATATCCAAGAGTGCCGTATCCAAATCGGAAAATACGGCAGATGAGATAATTGGTCAAAAGGGCGGCTTTGATTTTAGGGGTTATGAAATTGTTCGTTCACAGCTTTTTAACACATTGGATAAGATCAGCGTCACGTTTACCGTTGAGCGTTTTAAATTCAGCGCGGGAGCTTTGCGCAGACTGGATAATTGCAGAAATGTTGATATGCTGATATGCCCTTATATGAAGTTGTTTGCGGTAAGAAGAAGCGATTCGGGGCATAAGAATTCCGTTTTGTGGAACAGTATCGACAAAAGGGGAAAATGTATTCCCCGTTCTGTCGGCGGAAAGGCGTTTTTAGATACGCTGTTTGAATTGGCGGAATGGAACACCGCATATAAATACTGTGTAAGAGGCGTTAAAATTCGCAAAGGAAGCGAATGTATTCTTATATTCGACCTGAATGCGCCGGAGGTCTTTATTCCGCGCAGTATGCTTGGTGACGAAACGGAAAACAAGATAATATTATCTGCCGGCAGAGGTCGTTATATTTCCGCATTCCCCAAAGATCAGGCAACGAGTTTTGGAGAAAATTTTTACAGATATCTGCGTTCGATTGAGGCTCTTGAGAAATATGATGCTTTAATTGTCAACGAACAGTCTGTAACATTTTCCGAACTTAATAAAATGGACGTCACACCTATTGAAACGATAGGTGATAGCATAAACAATCTTATTAAAGACATCAGGGAGGAGAATTGCAATGACGGATGAAAAACAGGGTTTGATTGAAGAAAACACTTTCAGCTATGAGGGGTATCAGGTAGTTCGCGGCGAGTTTTTATCGCGAGCCAATATGCCCGCGATCTGTTTTGATGGCGCGCGGGTATCTGTCAATACGGCATGCCTGCGTAAATTGCCGGAAATAAGATATATTCAGTTTCTGGTTAATCAAACCGAGCGGAAGCTGGCTTTGAAACCGTGCGCAGAGGAAGAGAAGGATTCATTTATGTGGTGCAACCAAAGGGACAATAAGCTAATTCCGAGGAAGATAGCTTGCAGGATATTCACTGTGATGTTGTCGGAGCTTATGGGATGGAACACGGATAAAAGATATCGGATCATTGGATCGGTTATAAAAGCAAATTCCGATCACCTTATCCTTTTCGATCTGAATGATTATGAGACATTTGATCGCAAGGTAAGGAGAGACGAAGCAAAAACCACAGAAAGAAATTCACATTTCCCCGAGGAGTGGGGGGATAGCTTCGGGTTGACGGCAGAAGAGCATGAGAAGTCAATTAGGATAAACCTTTTTGACGATTATACCGTATTCAGACTTGACGAATAAGGAGCGTGTAATGGAAAACAAAATCACCGAATTAAAAGTATGCGGGAAGTTCGGGCGTTTAGTTCAGCCTATAACAGGCGATGAGCTTCATCGTCTTGAAAAAGATGTATCGCAAAGCCGCGATGTGAGGATTTTCGTTTATAACGATACGATAGTGGACGGATATGAGAAATATGAGCTTGCCCAAAAACTGGGGATACCGATAAAGCGTACTGCCATTCCCGCGGAGAACTGCAATGAAGCTGTTGTATGGCTATGCCAAACTCAACTAAGGCGAAGCGACCTTACGCTTATGATGCGCAAATATCTTATAGGAAAACGAAGCTTAGCGGAACAGGAACTTCAAAATCAGAAACTTCACGATGTTTCCGGAAAAGCACCTGCGTGCAGAGGAATGATCAGGACAGCAACAAGGAAAAGAGTGGGCAAAGAGTATAATTATAGTTATAACGCTGTTAGGGCTTATGAGTCATGCGCCAAAGCGCTTGATGTTCTTTTTTTGAAGAATACCGAATTTGCTCTGCGTCTGCTGAACGGCGAGAAGAATGTTGCACAGAGCAACCTTATCGCATTTGCGGAGTTGTCGGAAATTCAGCAGGAAAAAATGCTGGAGAACCTGATGAATAACAAAAGGGTCATTTTGAAACCACCGGCAATAAAAAATTTGCCCCGGTATGATCCGGATGCTGAGATATACAGTCTTACTCTGACTGTCCCGTCGTGGATAAATATGATCGAAAGAGCAGGCAAAAATATAACGCCGCAAATTACCGAAAAGGCGGCCGAGGAAATCTATGAAAGGCTTAATCGGTTAAAGGATACGGCAGAGAACTTTATTGAACAAATTATGGAGGTATTGTGATGGAAGAGATCGATTACAGCAGATTTGTGCCGGATGTTCACTTTGAGCAGATCCCGATAAAGAATCTTGTGTCAAATCAGGAATATCAAAGAAATCTTTCTCAAAGGCATATTCAAAAAACAATACAGAATTTCGACGTATATCAGATAAATCCGGTAAAGGTCAGCAGACGCGACGGATTGAACTACGTTGTGAACGGACAACACACGATCGAAATCGTCGCGGCTGTGTCGGGATCAAGAGATACTCCCGTGTGGTGTATGGTCTATGACGATATGGAATACAGAGACGAAGCGGATATATTCGCCAATCAGCAAAAGTATGTAAGAACCTTGACTACATATGAAATATTTAAGGCTAATATTGAAGCCGGAAACGATAACCAGCTGTTTATAAAAGAGCTGGTTGAATCATTCAAATTAAGGATCGCCGCAAGTGGCGATGATTGTGTAATATGTGCGGTGGGGGCTTTGGAAGATATATATGAAAAACACGGGTTTCACGTTCTGCGCAGAACGCTGAAACTTTGTGTCGCATCCTGGCAGGGAGAACGTCTTTCTTTATCCGGAAACATACTTAAGGGTATCGCGAAGCTTATTACCACATATGGCGAGCAAATTGAAGATGATTATTTTATTGAGAAATTCGGTCAGATCTCGGTAAAGGACATAATACGCAGTGCCAAAGACCGCGGCGGCGGAACAAACGGATATGCCGAGGCAATTTTTATGCTCTATAATAAAAAGCTAAGGAATCAGCTGGATTATGCGGAACTGCATAAGAGCTCCGATAAGGACTTCTTGCCGATTGTTGAGGATAAATGATTTAACGCGCAATTTATTGTGTCTATGTTCTCGAGGCTTTCATTCAAAAAGGGTCGGCTGCTGTCGGCTCTTTTTTCGCTATAAGCATTGACATTATATGTCTTATGTGCTATAATTGTATTTATAAAACGTTTTGTACGGAACAACGTTGACGGAAAATGTGAAAGGATAATAAACGGGTGGATCATGACAAAGATCAAGATGAATGAAAAAAGGTATAAGTGGTATACTCTGAAAGTGTCGCTTGACAGAAATTGTTACAGGCACCTGACTTTCCCGGGGAGTTTTACGATGGAGGATCTTGCGGATATGATATTGACCGCGTTCGATTTCGATAACGATCATCTCCACGCTTTTTTTATGGATGGACAGCCTTACAGCCGCGGCGAGAGCTATTTTTCGCGGTATGCCGGGGAATCGGGAACGCCAACAAATAAGATCAAGGTTGAAGCTCTTGAGCTGTCGGAAAAGCAAAAATTTTTATTTTTGTTTGATTTCGGCGACGATTGGCAGTTTTATTGCGAGGTCAAAAAAGTTACCGATACTCCCGAAAAAGAGCCGTATATTTCGGAGATTGTCGGAACGGCTCCCGAGCAGTATCCCGATTACAGTGAATATGAGGATGAAACTGTTGATAATCAAGTAGAGCTAAATCCGTATATCCCGCTTGAACCGGAGCTTTATAGGGCGGCATTTGATTTTAAGAACGCAAAGCCTTGGAAAAAGCTTTACGAGGAGGATGTTTTTTCCGTGAAATTTACCGGCGGGGAAGTCGGGTATGTTACTGTTGTCGGACACCGCGGCGGAGCATACGGTATCGCGTTGTATCTGGGCAACAACGGGGTAGCTTGTCTTATAGATAATCTAAAAGAGCCGAGCTTGGAGGGTTACGACAATATTGCTTTGTTTGACTTTGAGCTTAAACAGGACTGCATTATGATGACCTTAAAATGCAAGTCGGATATTGAAACCGAGTATGCTTCCGAAATACAAAGCTACGCAAGGGAAAACGGGATATCCCTTCGCGGCAGGAATTCTTTTCCGTATTTCGTGAGATATCTTCCGCAAAGGGGAGTATGGTCGGTCAATAATGAAAAAGAACGAAAATATTTGATACAGGCATTGGACGCGGCAACGGAGCTTGCCAAAAGACTGGAAAGCTGCGAAAAAAGCGAATTCCGTTTTGGAGAAATGCCGATAATTCCTTTGATGACCAAAAAGAAGGAGGGATATTCGTGCGGCTCCGCAATGCTTCCGAAGCCGACGGCCAAAAAATACGTGCCTTTAAAAACAGCGCTTCAATTCAAGAAGTTCAAATCCAAGGCAGATCTGGAGTGCAAAATAGTCAATCTTCCTGGCGCAATATTTAACGAGAAAATCGGTACACCCGAATATCCGGTGGTCATGGCGTTTGCGGAGACGAAAAGCGGATATGCTATGCATACGGACATTTTTCCGTATACTCTGGATATTTCAGCCGAAATGCTCAACAGCTTTATAATGGAATTAAACGCGAATAAGATCATTCCCAAAACAATAACAGTTGCCGACAAACGAACCGAAGCGCTGCTTTCCGATATTTGCAGCCGCTGCGGTGTGGAACTGTCCGTAAAGACGTCTCTGCCCGTTTTGGACGATATAGTTAGGGGTCTGATAGGCAGTATGCTTTGAACGTTTACAAGAAATAACTTTGACGGCAAAACATTTGAGAAAACACGGGTTTGCCTTACATCTGTTGACGGTAAGCTCGAAATACTGAATAACCATGTCAATAAGTATGGACTGCAAAGATGTAACCTTATCAATTCAAACGGTGACGGCATTGACGGAAATAATTATGCCGATCGTGAATATTTCAAGAGAGCTATGAACGGTCAGTCATATATATCTTCCCCTCTTATTTCAAAGGTGACGGGAAAGATCACGGTTATCGTTGCCGCGCCTTTGTGGGAGGGAGGTCTTGCTAACACAAAGCCTGTCGGCTGCGTTTATATCGTTCCCGATGAGGAATTTCTGAATGATATTGTGAGGGACATTCACGTCAGCGAACACAGCGCCGCGTATATTATCGACAAAGACGGCTACACCATTGCGGATGTTGACAGCAATTTGGTTATGGAACAGGAAAACATCATTAAGGACTCTTCCGGTGATGACACTCTTGCCGGAGTACATAAATTGATGATAGCCGGAAAATCCGGATTTACATCATATAAACTCAGCGGTCAGGAGAAGTTTATGGGATATAGCCCGATAAGCGATACCGACGGTTGGTCGCTTGCGGTATACGCTCCCTCGTCTGATTTTCTCGGTGATACTATCAGAGGAATTATTTTTACCATAATCGTTGTAGTTGTCGCGACTGCGGTTGCAGCGATTGTTTCCATGAAACTTGGCAAATTCGGTTCGTACTTGCACGGAAAGACTTGAACTGCTGGCAAACGGAGATTTGCAAAGCGGCGTACCGGAGATCAAAAGACAGGATGAAGCCGGCAGACTTGCTGTTTCAACTCATAAGTTAGTTGACAGCCTTAACAATATTATCGGCGATATAGGACGCGTACTCGAAGCCATGGCTGAAGGCAATCTTGCTGTGGATACTAATGTCGGCGAAAAATATTATATCGGTGATTTTGAGAAGCTGCTTGAATTTGTCAAGAATATCAACAGCAAGCTCAGCAACACTATTATGCAAATAAATACTTCCGCGGATCAGGTTACGTCGGGTGCGGATCAGGTGTCCGCGGGAGCACAGGCATTGGCTCAGGGTGCTACGGAGCAGGCTTCCGAGATAGAGTCGCTTGCGTCAAGAATTACGGATATTACCTCAGCGGTTCAGGCTAACTACAAGAATTGTGAAAATGCCAATAAGCTTGCCGATGAGTCCATAGGATATATGAATAGAGTTACCAAGGAAATGTCCAGCTTGAACGATGCTATGACCAGTATCAACGAAACCTCGAAGCATATAGGAGACATTATCAAGACTATTGAGGATATCGCATTCCAGACAAATATTCTCGCTCTCAACGCGGCTATTGAAGCGTCAAGAGCGGGGGAGGCGGGAAAAGGCTTTGCGGTCGTTGCAGATGAAGTCAGAAACCTTGCTTCAAAATCCGCTGAAGCTGCGAAGAATACAACTGCTCTTATTCAGCAGTCTCTGGATGCAGTTAATAATGGTTCAAATATTGCGAACAGCACGTCCGAGGCATTGAAGGATGTTGAGAAACGCGCGGTCGATGTTGAGGAAGTAGTTAAGGGAATTGCGGATGCAAGCGAGAAACAGGCGGATATGATCGAGCATGTTAAAACAAGTATCGACCAGATCTCCACTGTTGTTATCACCAATTCCGCAACTGCCGAGGAATCCGCCGCCGCGTCCGAAGAACTTACGGGTCAGGCATCTATACTCAGAGAGCTTATTGGAATATTCAAGGTGTAATCAGATTTGGGATCTTTTAAAAACCGCTTTTAAAAGAACGGAGGATAACCGATTTCTCCAACCGCATTGTCAATAAACTAAAAAATGTAAAAGTCAGGACTTAATTTAACGCGAACGTGGTCTTGACTTTTTGCATTTTGGGGAACTATCAATTAAATTGCCTTAATGACGATGAAAAATGATTTATTCAGCGGTTTCCTTATTTGAACCTATTAGATCGTTTTGGATGTTAAAAACGTTTTGATCGGCAGTCCGTAAATATTTTGAAGAATAATTATCTGATATAATATAGGGTGGAAAGTTGTGGAAAAAATGATAGTGTTTATTGACAGCGAGATAGACAGCGATGGCAGAATAGCGGATCTTGGTGCGGTTTATGAGAACGGCGCCGAATTCCACAGCAGTTCGGCGGAGGCTTTTTCGTACTTTATTGCAGACGCGGAATTTATCTGCGGACATAATGTTGTTCATCACGATATGAAATATATTTTGCCCGCATTGAAGAACCCTGTTTTCGCGGGATATATCGACACGCTTTATCTGTCGCCCAAGCTGCTTTCGGACGAACTTAACAATCCGCTTAACGACGCTGTAAAAGCGCAAAGACTTTTTCATGACGAATTAAATGCGTTTTTGGCGCTTGACGAGCGCACACGGAAAATATACTTTGCGCTTTTGGGTTCTGTTGAGGAATTTAAAGGCTTTTTTGAATATCTCGGTTATAACGGCGGCAGTGAGGATATAGTTGATTTAATTCGTGGAACTTACTTCGGCAAGATCTGTGATAATGCCGACCTTGAAACATTTGTCCGTCAGCGTCCGGTGGAGCTTGCGTACACGCTCGCACTGATTGGAACGAGCGACTATCACTCCGTAACGCCGCCGTGGCTTATTTATAACTTCCCGAATATTGAGAATATTTTGAAAGTGTTGTGTAATACCCGTTGCAAATACGGTTGTCCGTATTGTCGGTCAATGCTTGATATTCAGAAAAAACTGAAGGAATTTTTCGGGTTCGATGAGTTCAGAACATTTGACAACGAACCGCTTCAGGAAAGGGCGGCACAGGCTGCTGTTGACAGAAAATCGCTGCTTGCGGTATTTCCGACAAGCGGCGGAAAGTCCGTAACATTTCAGCTTCCGGCGCTTATGGCGGGGCAGACGGAACGCGGATTGACGGTTGTTATCTCGCCGCTGCAATCGCTGATGAAGGATCAGGTCGACAATCTTTCCGAGAAAGGTCTCGCGGACGCGGTGACGGTGAACGGATTATTATCGCCTGTGGAGCGCACCGAGGCTCTGGAGCGCGTTGCAAGCGGTCTGGCAACGATAATTTACATATCTCCCGAACAGCTGCGCTCGCGAACGATTGAACGGCTGCTGTTGTCACGCAATGTTGTGCGTTTCGTTATTGATGAGGCGCATTGCTTTTCGGCATGGGGTCAGGATTTCCGTGTGGATTATCTGTATATCGGCGACTTTATCCGCGAATATTGCGATAAAAAAGGAATGTGTCCTATACCCGTATCATGCTTTACCGCAACCGCGAAACAGAAGGTCATAAGCGATATCCGTGATTACTTTAAGGAGAAGCTGGGATTTGACCTTGAGATTTTTGCGTCGTCGTCGGCACGTAAAAACCTCCGTTACAGTGTAATTTACAGAAACAACGATGCGGAAAAATACAGTATGCTGCGGCAGCTTATCGAGCGCAAGGATTGCCCGACGATCGTTTATGTTTCGGGAACACGCCGGACCTCCGAGCTTGCGGAAAAGCTGACAAAGGACGGCTTTCCCGCGCTGCCGTATAACGGAAAAATGGATCCGACCGAGAAAGTTGCAAATCAGGACGCGTTCATGAACGGAGAAATCAGGATAATTGTTGCGACTTCCGCGTTCGGAATGGGCGTTGACAAAAAAGACGTGGGCTTGGTAATCCATTACGATATTTCGGACTCGCTCGAAAATTACGTTCAGGAGGCAGGCAGAGCGGGGCGGGATCCCATGCTGAATGCCGAATGTTATGTTCTTTATAATAACGATGATCTTGATAAGCATTTTACGCTTTTGAACCAGACCAAGCTGAGTATCGGCGATATTCAGAGAGTGTGGTCGGCAATGAAGAATATGACAAAATACCGCCCCACCGTATACTGTTCGGCGCTGGAGATCGCGCGTGCCTCGGGCTGGGACGACAGTAAAAATGACGTGGAGACCCGTGTAAAGACCGCGATTTCGGCGTTGGAGCAGGCGGGATATATCAAGCGCGGTCATAATGTTCCGCATGTTTACGCGACGGGTATTCTTGCCAAAAATCCCGAAGAGGCGAGAAAGAAGATCGAGAGATCGGGTTTGTTTAACGAAAACGAGATCGCGCAGTCAATGCGGATAGTTACCTGTCTGATCTCCGAACGCAGCAGATCCGATAAAGCAAATGACGCCGAATCGCGTGTAGATTATCTGGCGGACAAGTTGTATATGGATAAAAAGGACGTCATAGGGTGCGTTACTTTAATGCGCCGCGCGGGAGTTCTCGCGGATTCAATGGATATGTCGGCGTATATTTACAGCGGCGACAATGAAAACCGCGCGCTCAAGCTCCTTGAGAATAACGTTAAGCTCGAGCGATTTTTACTTGATCAGCTGAGCGATGAAGAAAAAGAGTATAATTTAAAGCAGCTGAACGAGGCGGCGGAGAAATACGGAATCAAATTTTCGAACGTGAAGCGCATAACAACTTTATTGTATTTTCTGACGATCAAGGAATACATTACAAAAAAGCGCAGAGGCAATGACAATTTGATCATATCACCCAAGCGCCCCGTAAGCGAGTTGAAAAGCCGTTTTGAAAAGCGCTGTGAGATCGCACGTTATATAGTTAAAACGCTGTATTGGGAATCGCAAAATTCGGTCAAGACAGAGACTTCAAAAAACAAGGCGCTTGTTGAGTTTTCAATGGTGGGATTGCTCAACGGCTTTATTGCCGAGCCTCATCTCGATTCATCGTTAAATGAGATCGCTTTGTCCGATGTTGAGGACGCGCTGCTGTATCTGTCAAAGATCGAGGCGATGAGGCTTGAGGGAGGATTTTTTGTGCTGTATAACGGTATGGAGTTAAAACGGCTGATCCTCGATAATAAGATACGTTACAAGAACGAAGATTACCGTTCGCTTGAAAGTTATTATAAGCATAAAATACAGCAGATACATATCGTTGGCGAATACGCGAATTTAATGGTAAAAGACTACGATTCGGCATTGCGGTTTGTGCAGGATTATTTTCAGATGGATTTTAAGGGATTTATCGCCAAGTATTTTAAAGGCGAACGCGCGATAGAGATCACGCGGAATATTTCCCCGGAAAAATATCATCAGCTTGTGGATGAGCTGTCCGATGTTCAGCGTCGGATAATCTCGGACGCGCAATCTAAGTTTATTGTAGTCGCGGCGGGTCCCGGCAGCGGAAAAACGCGTGTTCTGGTGCATAAGCTCGCGTCGCTGATGATGCTGGAGGACGCGAAGCACGAGCAGCTTTTAATGCTGACGTTTTCACGCGCGGCGGCTACGGAATTCAAAAAGCGTCTTATGGCGCTTATAGGGAACGCCGCTAATTTTATTGAGATAAAGACGTTCCACTCCTACTGCTTTGATCTGCTTGGGAAAATCGGCAGTCTTGAGGGAGCGGGTGAAGTTATCCCCAAAGCGGTGGAAATGATAAACAGCGGGGAAGTGGAGATCGGCAGGATCGCAAAATCGGTTCTGGTTATTGACGAAGCGCAGGATATGGACGGTCACGAATATGCGTTAGTCCGCGCTTTGATGTCGCGAAATGAGGATATGCGCGTTATTGCCGTGGGCGATGACGATCAGAATATTTATCAGTTCCGTCATTCGGATTCAAAGTATATGAAGTCGTTTATTATCGAGCTTGGAGCGGCGCAGTATGAGCTTATCGATAATTACCGCAGCAGAAAAAATATAGTTATGCTTGCAAACGAGTTTGCGAAAACGCTGCGTGACCGACTGAAAATAACTCCGATCCATGCTGTAAGCGGAGAAAACGGCAATGTTCGGATCATTTGCCATACAAGTCAGAATCTTGCCGAGCCTGTTGTGGATAACGTTACCGAAACATACACTGATGGGAAAGCGTGTGTGCTGACAATGACTAACGATGAGGCGCTTCAGGTCTGCACGCTGCTGAACAAGCGCGGAATTCGCGCACGGCTTATACAGTCGCTCGGGGATTTTAAACTGCGCGATCTTGCGGAAGTCCGCTACTTCCTTAAGAAAATAGACGACCGCCTTCAAACCGCTGTCGTGAGCCAAGAATTATGGGAGTACGCAAAATCGGAGCTTAACAAAAAGTATGGCGACAGCGCTTGTATTGAGATATGCAATAATATGATCTCCGACTACGAGAAAACCAAGGTCTACTCTATTTATAGGACGGATCTTGATGAATTTATCGAGGAATCGCAGTATGATGATTTTTATCCCGATGAGCTTGACACGGTGTATGTTTCGACGATACACAAGGCAAAGGGGCGAGAGTTTGATAATGTTTACATGATGCTGAATAAGGTGTGTCCCGACGGCGGCGAGCAGAGCAGAAAGCTATATGTCGGGATAACAAGGGCGAGAAATAACTTGTATATTCATTATAACGGGAATTTATTTGAGGGTTTCAATATTCCCGATATTGAAAAAGTGACGGATGATAAAATTTACACCGAGCCTTGCGAGATCGCGCTTATGCTGGCTCATACGGATTTTTATCTCAATCACTTTAAGAGAAACAAAAATATGATTTTCGGTCTGAGAAGCGGAATGCATTTATCTGTCAACGATAACGCGCTGACCACGGAGCTTAACGGACGCGTTGTTCGCGCCGCGGTTTTTTCAAGGAAGCTGTTAAATGATATCGAGGCATATGAGAGAAAAGGGTATGTTCCTTATGACGCTGTAATTAAGTTTATAGTTGCGTGGAAATGTAAGGATGACGGCAAATATTATCCCGTGCCGCTTGTTGATCTGTTTTTTCGGAGGTAATATCATTGTAGGTGGCAATGTTGCCGGACGGTCTGATCCCTGTGGCAATCGCTACTTTCCGTAAAGCTCAAACCGCTTTGCTAACATATCCTTTTTCAGATGCTTGATTTTACTCAACGTGTAATTAATAACACACCGCTGTCCAACGCCGACGGCTTGGGCGGCTTGTTCTATTGTTAATCCCGCGCGCAGACGCATGACTCTTAGCTGTTCTCCGATCGGCAGCTCATCGGGAGTTTTGGGGCAGAGCAGGGAATAGGACGGCTTTTTAGCGGAGATAATTCTCACGCTTCCCATATAGCGGATATTTTCAGCAGCGGAGTGAACGTTGAGAATGATGTGGAGCTGAAAATTAATTCCGGGAATTTGTTGTTATTGCTAATTATCTTCGCAAATAAGTTGCTCTGAAAATCTGTTGATTTAACAAATTTTTTATGCTGCAAAATATTGCCAAACCGATTGACAAATGATGTTTTTAGTGATATAATATATAGGGATATGTCATATCGGGTATATCAACGGTTATGCTTTTCCCCAAAAAAAACCGAAACTCATTCACAAAGGAGCGGTATTTATGAAATACAGAGTTCTCATTAACGGCAGAAACAATGCGTTGATAAGCGATTTTATTCGGTACACCGAAACATTTTTCGATACGCTGAGTACGTCGGATTACCTGCAGGATATTTTAGGGCATTTCAAGGTTTTCGATCCCGAGGTATACGCTTGTTTCGTGGAGCGTGAGTATGAAAAGACCATCGATCAGATAAACAGTCTGAAATCAAGCGACCAATATAACGGCGCTGTTATCGTACTTATCGGAGATCCCATTACATGCAATATGATAGAGGAAAAGGCGAGATTTACAGCCGATCTGATCATCCGCCGTCCGATCACTCCCGATAATTTAGCGCTGAGGATAACGCGTCATTTTGACGATATCAACGAGGCGAAGGAAAAACTCAAGGCAAAGGAGCAAGCGCAGCAGGCAGTTGTCGAAGCGAAGGCGGCAGATATCGCGGCAAGAGAAAAGGACGGGAAAAAGCACATTCTCATCGTGGACGACGACCGTACCGTTCTCAAAATGCTCAAGTCCGCGCTCGGCGATACGTACGAGGTCACTACAATGATAAACGGAGTGATGGTCGACAAACTGCTTGAGGCGAAGAAAGTCGATCTCATCATTCTTGATTACGAAATGCCTATTGAAACCGGAGCCGATATATTCAGGCGAATAAAGAAAAATCCCAAAGCGTCGCATATTCCGGTTTGCTTTTTAACAGGCATTACCGAACGTGAAAAGATTATGGAGGTAATGTCGCTTAAGCCCCACGGTTATCTGCTGAAGCCAATTGATATGGATATGCTTGCCTCGACAATAAGAAATCTCACTAATTAAAAACGCGGCTCGCGAAAGGCTTGTTGTGTATATTTAAAAGCCGTCCGGTTCAGCAAAGCGCAAAACAGGCGGCTTATTTATTGAAAGGGGTTTCCTTGCGCCGTTATGGCGTTAAGGCGTTTATGATATATGAATAAAAATGAAAAAAAAATGTGCATTACCGATCTGATAGACACAAAAATTCTCCAACAAATTCAGGACGCGTTTTCCGATATGACGGGAATGGCGGCACTGACTACCGACAGCAATGGAATTGCGGTAACGCAAGGCTCTAACTTTACGGATTTCTGCATGAAATACACCCGCGCCTCAGAGCTTGGCCGACCCCGGTGCGAAAACTGCGATAAAATAGGCGCGCAAATATCGCATAAAGACGGCAGATCAATCTCATACCGCTGTCACGCGGGTCTTACGGATTTTGCCGCGCCGATAATAGCAAACGGCGAGATCGTGGGGTGTTTTATCGGTGGACAGATCCTTACCAAGCCGCCGTATATTCCGGGTATCCGCGAGATCGCGGCAGAGCTTGGCATTAACCCCGACGAATATGAAGCGGCAGTAAAAAAGGTTCCCATAGTGAACCGGGTGCAGATCGAAAAAGCCGCGCGATTTTTGCAGGTAATGGCATCGGGGCTTTCGGATCTCGCTTATAAAAGTTATCAGCTTCATGAGAGCAATCTTGAGCTCGAAAAGGTTTCACATCTCAAATCCGACTTCCTCGCCAATATGAGTCATGAGATACGCACACCCATGAACGCAGTCATCGGTCTTACGGACTTGGCGTTGCGCGAGGAAATGCCACAGGCGGTGAGAGAATACTTGCATCAGATAAAATCGGCGGGCAAGAATCTTCTTGTCGTTATCAATGATATTCTGGATTTCTCGAAGATTGAATCCGGAAAGATGGATATTGCCGAGGTCGAGTACAGAGCTTTGTCGATTGTCCGGGATCTGGTGAGCATTGTGAACAGCCGTATCGGCGGAAAGGATATTGAATTTACAATTGATATCCCGCCCGATTTGCCCGATACACTTTACGGCGACAACGCGAGAATTCATCAGATCATTATGAACCTGCTCACAAACGCAGTCAAGTTTACACAGCACGGCGAGGTTCATTTTAAAGTGGAATTTGAACTTCGCGGTAAAGACACCGTCATTATGAAGGCTTCTGTCCGCGACACCGGTATCGGCATCAGAAAAAAGGATATGAGCAAAATCTTCAATTCGTTCCAACAGATCGACAGCAAACGCAACCGCAGTATAGAGGGCACGGGTCTGGGACTTGCAATCTCGCAGAATCTGCTTCGTCTTATGGGCGGAAAGATTTCATTTGAGAGCGAATACGACAAAGGCTCTACGTTTTATATTGAAGTACCGCAGAAGCTTATCGGTCAGATCCACGAAATACCGCATCTTGAAAAAAAGTTGAAAGTAGCTGTACTTACAGATAATCAATATGTCAAAGCTCAGCTGATCTGCGATCTGAGTCGAATAGGCGCTGAGTATACAGATCTTGACGAAAGCAGCTTCACCAACGATCTGCAAATGGATTATCTGATCGTTGAAAAGGCGTTCTTTACAGAATCGGTTTGTGATTTTGTAAAGAGCCGCCCCGATATGCAATGTCTGATACTTGTGTCGTACGACAGCATTGAAGCGGTCGATATTCCGAATGTGCGCGTAATAAGCAAGCCCGTGTATTCCATAAGTCTTTACAACGCAATGGGAATACAGGATATCGATTATGATAACGAACACTCCGAGGATGAAAGTTTTCCATTTATCGCACCCGAGGCGCATATTCTTATTGTAGACGACAGCCTGGTAAATCTTACAGTCGCGTCGGGGCTGCTTGAGCCGCTGAAAATGAAAATCGATACCTCGCAAAGCGCGGCGGACGCAATAGAGAAAATTCACTACGCTAAATACGATCTGATTTTTATGGATCACATGATGCCCGAGGTAGACGGCGTAGAGGCAACTCATATTATCAGACGGCTTGTTCCGAGCTACAACGACGTACCGATCATCGCGCTTACTGCAAACGCCATTGGCAGCGCGAGGGAAATGCTTATCCGCGAGGGTATGGACGATTTCGTTGCAAAGCCTATCGACCTGAAGATCGTAATTTCAAAGCTCAGAAAATGGCTTCCTGCGGGGAAGATCATTCCCGTTGACAAGGACAGCGCGGAATTCGCGGCGTCAGATGTTGGTTCGGATAATAAAACGGCTTGCTCCGCGGCTGACGTCAAGGAGCTTAACGTCAAGAGCGCGCTTTCTTTGCTCGGCAGCGAAAAGCTGTTCTGGACGGTTCTCAAAGAATATTTCAACGCCATTGACAAAAAGTCCAAGACTATTCTTGAACACAAGGCGGCTAAGCGTTGGCGTGATTACACCATCGAGGTTCACTCGCTGAAAAGCACCTCACGGCAGATCGGCGCGGAACATCTTGCGGATATAGCTGCCGAATTGGAGAAAGCGGGAAATGAGAAGAATATTCCGCTTATCAACGAAAAAACCGACGGCATGATCGAGGAGTACCTTCAGCTTCGCGAGGCGCTCACGAAATACTTCGCCGGAGCGTCAAATGAGGAAGAGCGCTCTGCCGTTTCCGGGGATATAGCAGGCT
The DNA here is from genome assembly GCA_964458395.1 of uncultured Ruminococcus sp. Classification (GTDB taxonomy): domain Bacteria; phylum Bacillota; class Clostridia; order Oscillospirales; family Ruminococcaceae; genus CAG-115. The sequence continues at coordinate 58,324 of CAYWIP010000004.1, read as the reverse complement.
TGCTCGATAAGATGCGAGAGGCGCTTGATAATTTCGATACGCTGCAAATTGACGAGGTAATAGACGAAATGTCGAAATTCAGATACTCCGATAAAAACGCCGGCTTTTTTGAGCGCCTGAAAGCTGCGGCAGAGGACAGCGACATTGACAGCTGCCTTAACATTGTCGGGGAGTGGAACGATTCGCTCAGAAATACCGACGGCAATTCCGAAAGTATGATCTGAATGAAATGCTGAAAAACGGCTAAATAGCGGCATTGCCCGGAAGCAGACTGCGGAAACGCGGTCTGCTTTTATCTTTATAGGTATTCAAATTCAGAGCTTGCCTGATCACTTGTAAATTCACATATAGCTGTTTTCTTGTGAAAAACGGTATAGATCATGCAAGAGGCGCTTTCGCGGATAGTTCTGTTCATTTCTCCGCTGAGCAGCACGGACAGCGGGTGAGCGTTCTTTTAGAGCGTTAATGTGAACATGCTCCGGATAAGCTTTGCGGTAAGCTAGCAGCAGACTTGCGGTACGGTCATCATATTATTTCCGATGTGCTTTAATTTCGCGTCAGGATATGCAGCAATGAAGTACTCTTTCAATTTCGGTATAACAACGCCGATTATTCCCGTGAATAAGTTAAAAATATCCAAAATTTGTGCAATTTGCTTATTGAACTTTGTCAAAAAATGTGGTATAATATTTTAATAACAAGCAATGCCGGTAGGTAGATAAAAACAAAACGCATTGCAATACCTCTTTGAACCCTTTACAAAGAGATGACAAACGCACGACAGAGAAAAAGAGAAACGGGCGTGTCATATTTTTAATGCCCTCGTTTCTCTCCACGGGGAAAGGACGATTTTATGAAACACAGGGTGAAAAAACTGATGTCTGCCGCGGCTGCCTTGGTGTTCGCGGTTCAGGCAAACTGCGCAGTTTTCGCGGAGAGCTTGGATAGTATTGGCGTAAGCTCCGCCGCTCATACAGGACAGGTGAATGTTTCGATAACTCCCGCGCTCGCAATGGCGGGGAGCGTGGACTTCACCGCCGAACTTTCGGGTAACTCGCAGACTATTACGCTCGACAGTGACGGTGACGGCGGCGAGGTTTGCTTTACCAACCTCGCGCAAGGGGAATATACGCTGAAGGTCACCGCGGATGGCTTTGCAGATCACGTTCAGACTGTGAACGTGGGCAGTCAGGCGGCTAACGTCAAGCTGATGACGGGCTTCGCGGAGGGCATTGATTACCAAAGGGGCGCTCATCCGGGCACGCTGCTCATAGGTGACGTCAATAATGATGGCAAGGTCGATGATAAGGACAGACAACAGCTTACCGACGCGGTGGACAGCGGCAGTGAGAACGGGCTTGTTGACCTCAACGGCGACGGCGCTATTGACCTTGTTGATCTGGAGTATCTCGCAAAGGGCTACAAAGTGACTGAGAACACGCAGGCGGTCTCCGAAACGATCATTCCCTCGACGGTCATTGAGCCGTCGGCAGGGGAGGGAACTGTTGTCGAGGGCGATTTAGCCGACCTGTTTGTCAAGAGCAGCAGTGTAAAGCTTATCCCCGAGAACGGGGAAATATCCGCCGATAATCCCGTTTCTCTGGAATTCGATATTACCGACGAGAGCGCTTCTCAGGCGGACGGCATCGTTATCTCCGTTTCCGAGGATAATCCCGTTGCAGAGGTGGAGGTCGGCATCGTCTATGTTGACGAAAACAATGTCGAGCAGGACTATACCGTGCCGTTCAAGCCCGATGTGTATCCCCTGCTTGATAACGACAACGTTTCGGTAACGCCGGACGAACACGGCAATATACATATCAACCTCGGCTCACAGATAGCCGTTAAAAAGGTAACGTTTAAGATTTTCGGCATGACCAAGGACAGCACGCTTGCCGAGATAACCTCCGTTGAGTTCGTGAACGGAATGGAGAATAAGATTCCCGAGCCCGATACCGATATTCCCGAGGGTCTTTCCGCAGAGGTCGGCGACAAGCAGTTCGTGCTTAATTGGGAACCCTGTAAGAATGTGACAGGCTATGAGGTCGAAATATCCCTCGGTGGAAGTACCGAGCTTCAAAGAGTGACCGGCAGTTCGCTGAGCGTTTCCATGTTCGGCGGTAAGGAGCTTGTCAACGGCACGACTTACATTGCCAGGGTACAGTCCGTGAACGGCGCGTGGAGAAGCGGCTGGTGCGATACGACGGACGTTACTCCGAAAGCCTCCAAGAAGCCCCTCAAGCCCGACGGTCTGACCGCTGTGGGCGGCTACAAGAGCATTAGCGCGTCCTGGAAAAAGACCAAGGACGCCGATTGGTACAATCTTTATTATAAGAAGGTCGGCGACAGCGCGTATACAAAAATTTCCGATATTTACGCTACAAGCTTCACCATTTCCGACCTTGAGGATAAAACGGAGTATACTCTCTATGTCACCGCGCTTAATGAACACGGCGAGAGCGGTCCGTCTCTGTCTGCGGTTGCGGAAACTACCGATGTTAATCCTCCCGAAATGCCGGAATTCAACCTTATCAACACGGGCGATAAGGGGGAAAAGGGCGCGCACATAATTGACGCGACGCACTATTACGGCGAGATGATCGACAGCGCTTTGGACGAGGACGCCAAATCCGCGTGGGGCACCGTTGATCATGACGCTGCTTCGTACTACTACCGTGGAACATGGGACGACGGCGGCTTCAACAGCATCGGAAACCACGGTCTGTTCTATGAGTTCGATGAGGCTTACGATATGCAGCGTATAGCGTTGTACGAATCCGTATGCGGCTCTCCCGAGTTTTTCTATACGCGTGTCAACTACTGGGACGAGGACGGCAATATGACCGAGCTTGGCAGACTTCCCGTTTCCAAGAAGCTCGACAGTGAGGGACGCAAGTATTTTCAGATAAACCTCCCATCCAAGATAACCGCAAAGCGTATTCAGATAGCGCTCGCCAATTATCTGGCAAGCGGCAGGATAAACGTTGCCGAGGTGTATTTCTACCGCTATGATACCATTGCGGACGACATTATGGCGTTGTACGCGGACGATCTTCACCTTGTGCTGAGGGACGACGTAACGCAGGCTGATATTGACGCGCTCAGGACGCGCATAAACACTCCCGACCCCGTCTGCGGCGAGTTAAACCCCGACAGGGAGCTGCTCGAAAGGGAACTGAAAAATGCCGAGGATATCCTCAACTGCAATAATCTGAACGCTCCCGTTTATATTCATAATTCGATCACGACTAGTGACGTCAACAGGGGCTTCGGCGGTCTGAACGCGTGGCAGCCGATCGGCGTGACCGCAGCGGCGGGTGATACCGTCACCGTCTACGTCGGTCATAACACAAAGAAAACGGGCGAGAGCACCAATCTTCAGCTCGTTGCTACGCAGTATCACGCGGAGTCGGGCGCGCTGGCAAAGGTAGTCGGCACTCTTAAGGTCGGCTCTAACGTTATCGATATCCCGAAGATCTGGTCGATCGACGAGGAATCGGGCGGCGCTTTGTATGTTCAGTACACGGGCAGCAACGGAAACGACCGTTATGCTGTGCGCGTGAGCGGCGGCGTTAAAGTGCCCATACTCGATCTGTATGGTGTTTCCGACGAGGAGGAGAAGCTGGAGAGGGCGGAGGTCTATATGACCGAGCTTGCGGACTACGTCGCAAAGCTGGAGAGTCTTCACTCGGAAAATCACGCGGCTTCCTCCAACAGAAACGTGAACCGATACGATTATGAAGCGCAGAACTGCATTCTGGGCGCTTCGGATATACTTCTCGATAATATGATGCTGTCCCTTCCTGCGGCGCGGATACTCGCCGGGGCAGGATCGGGCAGCGCTGCGGAGAGAGCGGCAAGAGCCGTTACCTCGCTTGACGCGATGGAAGAGATGTTGAACCTTTTCTATCAGCACAAGGGTCTTAACCAAAATGCGGCAGAGGCGATCAACCAATTCCCCAAGGGACACCTCAATATCCGTTATCAGAGAATGTTCGGATCGGCGTTTATGTACGCAGCGGGCAATCATATCGGCATTGAATGGGGTTCCTGCTCGGGTATGCTTTCAAACGGCTCTGTGGAGTTCGATGAAAACGGACGTTACATAAGCGGAAACTATTTCGGCTGGGGCGTTGCTCATGAGATAGGACACTGCATAAATCAGGGCTGCTACGCCGTTCCCGAGATAACAAACAACTATTTTGCGCAGCTCGCGCAGGCTAAGGACTCCAATACCGGAATGCGCTTCACATACAAGAACATTTACGACAAGGTGACCTCGCGTACTCTGGGCAGCTCGTCCAATCTTGCGACGCAGCTTGGTATGTATTGGCAGCTCCATGCGGCTTATGACGAGGAGTACAATTACAAGACATTCGACGACCGTGCCGAACAGCTCGAGAGCCTGTTCTACGCAAGAGTCGATTCCTACGCGCGCACTCCCGCGGACGCTCCCGCTCCTGACGGAATTGCCCTCACATTGAGCGGCGGCGCCGATCAGTGCGTTATGCGGCTTGCCTGTGCGGCAGCCGAAAAAGACGTGATTGAATTCTTCGAGCGCTGGGGCAAGCTCCCCGACAGCACAACCGTGCAGTACGCGAGCCAATTCCCCAAGGAGGAACGCGCTATATACTATGCGGACGATGATTCGCGCGTTTATCGTATGAACCACCCCTACGGCGGCTATTTGGGAACGGACGGCGATGTGAACGCGGTAGGCAGCGGTACGTCCGCCGCGCCTGCCAATGGCAGCGCTTACCGGATCAATTTCACGCTTGAAAGCGCGAATATTCCCGAGGACGAGGTTCTCGGCTTTGAGATAGTACGCTGCACGACTTCGGAGGGACGCGTTCAGCGTGAAGCTGTCGGCTTTACGACCGAAAACACGTTTACGGACTACGCGGCGGGTCTTAACAACCGCGTGGTTACATACGAGATAGTTGTTGTCGACAAGTATCTTTACCGCTCCGCTCCGTTGGCGCTTGAGCCTATCAAGATAACCGACGACGGAAGTCTTAATAAGAGCAGTTGGACGGCAAGCACTTCGGGTATTGCGGCGAAGGCTTTGGATAAGACGGCGGGCAGCGACAGCGATCCGTGCGATTCCAAGCCGAGTGATCCCGTTATCCTTGCGATAGACGGCAATTCGGATACCGTATACACGGGTACGGCCTCCGCGGGCGCGGAGATACTGTTCGAGCTGAACAGACAGGAAACCGTTTCGGGCTTCAAGTATTTTTCGGGCAGCGCCGTAAGCTATACGCTTATGGTTCGCGAGAACGGCACATGGCGCGAGGCGGCTGGCGGTACGCTGGACGGCAGCAAGACCGTATGGTTCGAGAACGCCGACAGGAAGTATGTAAGCACCTACAAGATCGACGCGGTTAAGCTTGTTATCAACAGCGCTGCCGAGATATCCCTTGCGGAATTCGACCTGCTCGGCGTGACGGGCGACAATGTTGACTTCAGACGCGCGGAAGACGGTACTGCTGCGATCGGCATACTAACCGACGATTACGAATTCGCCGAGGGCGAGGTTATTCCCGCAGGTTCGCTGATATTCACGGGCCTGTATAAGGGTAATCCTGCTTATAACGTTGTAATGCTGTTCGATCAGGACGGCAACGTCGTAGGAAGCGTTTCCGAGGACGGTAGTCTGAACGCGTCGCAGATAATCCTCGCTGACGACCCGGGCAGCGGTCTTATCCAGAATGTTTCTGACGGCACATGGATATACTGGACAGATCCGTCAGCATTGGATGGCGTGACCAAGGTACGCGCCGAGCTTTACCGTGTAAACGACGCGCTTACCAATGAGGGCGAGAGAATCGTCAGCGACTCGTTCTTTATCAATATCCCGGACGATATTCCGGATATCACTCTAGGAAACAATTCTTAGAGTATGCGGAATATCGTGAAAGGATCGGTAATTCAATATGAATAATTTAAAATTAAAACTCCCCTCGAAAGGGGCAGGGCTGATTGCTGTTGTCATGGCGCTTCTGTGCTGTGTAACAGTGCTTGGCACGGTCGTTTTCGCGGTGTCCTCGGCGCAGACCGTCGAACTCAGCGCAAACGGCAGCGCAGCGCAGCTCGTTATGGATTTCCCGCAGGCTGCCGCTGAGGAGATAGCCTCAATGCAGATATCCCTCGTTATTACACCAAGCTCGGATAGTGCGGATATCGAGTTTGTTCCCGACAGCGGGCTTGCCGCAAAGATTGTTGAAAGCCGCTACAACAGCGATACTGACGTGCTTACGGTCTATCTTGCGGGGACAAAGGCGCTCTTCTCGGACACTTTGCCGCTCACGGTCGGCGAGATAAGGATAGGCGGCAGCGATGTTTCGGCGGTTGTCAGCGTCAAAGAGGGATCGATAAAATTCGTAAGGGGAAGCGAGCTTATGACTCCGAGCGGCGATGTCGTATATCCGAATTCGGTAACGATATCAACGGGCGGCACACCTACCCCTCCGTCATCGTCGTCAACTTCTTCCGTACCGTCATCAAAACCTTCCTCGTCAACTACCTCAAGCTCGTCAGCTTTTCCAAGCTCGTCAAGCTCCACGAGTTCCGCAAGCTCTTCGGATGCAACCAAACCCAACGAGCCTGTGATCGTGCCCGTCGAGCCTGCTGATACATCATCGTTGGCGGACGCGGTCGACAGAGCGGGCGTCTATAAGAGCGGCGATTATACCAAGGAGAGCTACAGCACGCTGGTTGAGGCATTGAACAAGGCTAAGGCAGTGCTCTCAGATACGGCGGCTAAGCAGGATGATGTTGACGAAGTTCTGCTGGTATTGGAGAACGCTATCGGTATGCTCACTCCCGCCAACAACGCTCCCTCGGGAACGGACGGTTACAGCAGCAGTGATATTTCGTTACCGAGTTCCGGCGTCGACGACAGTTCCGGTAGCTCGGGCAGTTCGTCGGCTGTGTCATCAGAAACCACCACTGATAACAGCAGTGGCGACATAGACAGCAACGAGCAGACTGTCAGCAGCGAACAATACCCGTCCGACAGCAGCCGGACTCCCGATACAAGTAAGAGCGACAGCTCCGAAACGGAAAAGTCCGGTAACAATGCGGTGATTTGGATAATTATTGTTATGGCAGTGCTTGCCGTCACGGCAGCAGCACTTATCGCGGCGCTTAAGTTAAAGAAAAAATAATATCCGCATGGATAAGATGTTTTACAGAAAAAACGAGGTGTCGAACGCAGACGTTCAACACCTCGTTTTTTTACCATATAGGGAAATGATATTCACTACAGTTTTTTATCAAAAAGGTTAGAGTATGTTCACATTGACGCTCTAACATCAAATTGAAATCATTCCTTGAAAATAAACTCCTATTTATCGTTCGGATACAACGCTCTGTAAATGCTCTCTATATTCTCATAGGAAACATTTTTGGCGGTATTCGCGGGACTGCCCGAGGCAATTGCGTCGGACGACATTTTCGGTATAGCCGCATAATAATCGTCCCGGTCTATTCCGTATACCGCCGGAGTTGGAATTTCACAGGTGCAGCATAGCTCGCGTATCTTAACTATCAACTGCTCAGCCGCACTCTTATCGTCAACTGAATTATCTGCCGCGCCGATCACTCTCGCAAGCTCCGCAAATCTTCCGTATGCACCGTCAAGCGCGAAGCAGAGACACTTTTCCAGCAGCATTGCGTTGGATATCCCGTGCGGAACATGAAACAACGCACCTATCGGACGGCTCATTCCGTGGACAAGCGTTACAGAAGCGTTATTTATCGCAATACCCGCCTCCAGAGCCGCAATCGACATTTCGGAACGCGCTTTGATATTTTCTCCGTCCGTGTATGCCGCAGGCAGATTTGCAAAAATTCGCTTTACTGCCGATAATGCTGCGGTATCCGTAAGCGGCTGGGCTTTCTTGGACGTATAGCTCTCGATAGCGTGAGTAAGCGCGTCTAAACCCGTCGCGGCGGTAATTCCTGTTGGCGCGGTGATTGTGTATGCGGGATCGATGACGGCGCAGTCGGGAATAAGCGAGGTCCCCGAAAGCAGCATTTTCACGCTCGTTTGGGTGTCTGTGATAACGGTGAACCGCGTTGCCTCGGAGCCTGTACCCGCAGTCGTCGGAATGGCTGTCATAAACGGCAGCTTTGCTGTTATCGGTTTGCCCATGTAGTCGGCTATTTCTCCGCCGCATACCGCAAGCACCGCGATCGCTTTCATAGTGTCCAGAGCGCTTCCGCCGCCTATCGCCAAAAGGCAGTCACAGCTATTTTCGCGATATGCCGCAAGCCCAGCGTTTACGGTAATGTCGGTAGGTTCGCCCGAAATATCGGTGAACTCCGCAGTTCCGATTCCAAGTCCGTTAAGCAGCGATACGCAGTCCGCAAAGCAACGCTGCTTTGAAGTGACCGTTCCCGAGATCACCAGAGCCTTTTTGCCCATTTTTTTGAGAACGTCCGCCGCGCCCGAAAGCGCGTTTTCGCCGGTATAAATATATCTTGGCATTAAAAATTCTCTGCTCATAGCATTTCCTTTCATCACAGAATACGGACGGCAAATCACCGCCCGTATTCATTATAAAACTTATGAAGAAAAACATCAATCATTATCCGCCTTGAGCACGGCATTCAGCATTACCGAAGCTCCTGCGGTGCAGTGCTCCACGCTAGAAAATTCCGGTTCACAGTGAGAAAGACCGTCCTTGCTCTGCACAAAGATCATCGTTGTAGGCAGCATATACGCCGCGAACTGCGCGTCATGACCCGCGCCCGAGTGAATGTATTGGTGCTTTACTCCCAGCTCCTCGGCAGCCGCCTTTACATAGGAAACGAGCTTCTTGTCCCAATAAACGGTATCTCTGTTCCATGCCTTGACTACCTCGCACTTGCAGCCGCTCCACTCCTTATCCGCGCAGCTTTTTACAATCGCCAGAACTTTTTCGAGTATTTTCGGATCCTCGTGGCGGGAGTCAAAACTGAAATCAAAGAAGTCGGGAACGCAGGTATGTACGCACGGGTGGCATACTACCTCTCCCGTTGTATAAACCAGATCGGAAATACCTAACTTGTCGATCTCCTCGTGGAGATAGCACAGCGCCTGCGAAGCCGCATAGAACGCATCACGGCGCTTTGGCATGGGGAAAGTTCCCGCGTGAGTGGTCTGCCCGTAAAATTTCAAGCGGTAGTTGAACATTCCCAGAACGCAGTCCACAACGCCGATCTCGTTGCCCGCGTCCTCGAGAATAGGTCCCTGTTCAATATGCGTTTCAAACATATACTGATATTTTTCGGGAGAAAGGCGGAATTTCCTATCGCCCTTAAAGCCCGATTTTTCAAGCGCGTCGCCGAAGGTGTTGGTGCTGTCGAGAATGCTCTTTGACTGCATCATATCCTCAAACTTGAATTTAGCGCGGATATCCTCGGGCAGATAGTTGTAGCACACTATTCCCGAACACATCATAGCGGGCGGATAAAGCGAGCCCTCCTCGTTTGTCCAGATCATTGCCGTGAGCGGGTGCTTGTGAGGGATATCCTCGCTGACAACGGTTTCCAGCACCTCCATTGCGGACATAACCCCGAGAATACCGTCGTAATTACCGCCGTTTTTTACCGAATCGCAGTGCGAAGCCATTACGATGCGCTTTGCGTTCGGGTCGCTGCCCGGGATAGTCGCGTACATATTTGCCACGTCGTCGGTCTCGATCTCCGCGCCGATAGCTTTCATGCGCTTTACAAATTCATTCCGCGCCATTATCGCCTCGGGCGAAAGCGAGTAGCGTGTGATACCGCCGTGACCCGCGTCGCCGAACTTAGAAAACGTCTTTATTTTATCTTCCATTCTTTCTTTGCTGCAAGTATACATAATTACCGTCCTTTCTTTATTGAAGCCTGCTCGGGAACTCTCAGGCAATTTTCCAGAAGCTCCCTGACGTCGTCGGGGGATACGAAAAGGGCTTTTTCCGTGCCCTTGTCTTCTCCCTCAAACAGCAGCAGGAACTCGCTCTCCCAATCCTGCAAAGAGATATGCTTTATATCCGAGAAGTCCCCGAGCGTTCCGGCAATATCCTTTTTCCCTCGGACAAAGCCATATAAAAGTCCGTCCCACGGAACTTTAAAGCTGAGCGTTTTTGAGAACGCTTTTTTAAGCTGAATTTCAACGGGCAGCTCGCTTATTCCACACGGAGTGTGCCGCTGTTCGGGAAGTATCGTGCGGAAACGCTTTGCGGGGATAAATTCCGAAAGCCTTACCGTCGGGGCATTTTTATAAGGATTAGCCATTGCGCTCCCTCCTTAGATTATTTTATCCGTATCTGTCAGAACCTCGTCTACCTTTGCCATTTCCTCGCGTATCTGCTCCTCGGTGATGATGAGCGGCGGCGAAACAAAGATCATATTTTCGTGCGAGTATGTTACAAAGCCCTTAGTTTTCAGCGCGCTGATGATTTTTCCCATAACGCTCTCGGGGTCTTTTCCGTAAGGTACGAGCGGTTCGCGAGTTTCCTTGTCCTTGACCAGCTCGATCGAGGAAAACAGCCCTATATAGCGAACGTCGCCGACGCACGGGTGCTTTGCTTTCAGTTCCTCGAGAATTTCTCCGAGAACCTTTCCGACCTTGTTTACGTTTTCAAGAATATTGCTCTCCTTGTAGAAGTTCAGGCAAGCTACGCCCGCCGCGCAAGCCAGCGGGTGAGCGCTGTATGTAAGTCCGCAGGACAGCATATGGTCGTCAAAATACTCGGCGATTTTTTTACTTACCGCAACTCCGCCAAGCTGCACATATCCGCAGGTAACGCCCTTTGCGAAGCTCACGATGTCGGGCTTTACGCCGAAATTTTCAAACGCGAACATCTTTCCCGTTCTGCCCCAGCCTGCCATTACCTCGTCGCAGATCATCATTATCCCGAACTCGTCGCATATTTTACGAACACCCTGCAAGTAGCCCTCGGGCGGTATGATAACGCCGTTCGAGCCGGTAACAGTTTCCATTACGATAGCCGCCACGCTGTCGGGATTTTCGTAAATTATCTGCTCGCGGAGCTTCGCGACATAGTAATCCGCCGCCTGTTTTTCACTCTCGAATTTGATCGGCTCACGGTAGATATACGGATCGAAGAACTTCACGAATTCCGGTATGCCCGGCTCGAGCGGATAACGCCGCGGCTCGCCCGTGAGATTGCCCGCGCCGAACGTAGAGCCGTGATAGCTGCGGTAACGCGAAAACACCTTATTTCGTCCCGTAAACATTCTCGCGATCTTGACGGCGTTCTCGTTCGCGTCCGCGCCGCCGTTGGTAAAGAACACCTTGCCCATATTATCCGGCATAAGCTCGATTACCATTTTCGCGAGCTTTGCGCGGGATTCGCAGGCATAACTCGGCGAGAGGTAACAGAACTTATCCGCTTGCTCCTTTATCGCCTCGATTATCGGGCGGCAGTTGTGCCCGACGTTCAGATTGACGAGCTGGCTCGACATATCCGAGTAACGCTTTCCATCGTAGTCCCACATATAAATGCCGTCCGCCTTTTCAATTGGCGTGGGGTTTATTCCGCGCTGCTTCGACCATGATTGCAGATTATACGCAGTCTGCATTTCCTTTATTTCCCGTCCGTTCATTTGTCTTTGCTTCCTTTCAGAAAAATTACTTTAAATTAAGAACCTCCAGCACATGAAACGCCATAAGGAGGTTCATTCTGTCCTCTTCATCAAGCGTAACGCCAAGTATTTCGCGCACGCCTTTCAGCTTATAGTTTACCGTATTCCTATGAACACCGAGTTTTTCCGCTGTCTGCAACACGCTTCCGCTGCTTTCGAGATACACTTTCAGAGTCGGAATGTAGTCCGAATCGTTTGAGCTGTCATATTTGACGAGCGCTCCGAGCGTTTTATCGGCATAGTCCTTTAAAACGCTTCTGTCCTCCACACCGAAAATCAGCTTGTATATCCCGATATTGTCATAGAACAACATGCGCCTGTCCATTATCTTGCTTGCCGACAGCGCCGAAACACATTGCTTGTAACATTCGGACAGTGACTCCAAACCCTCGCGCTTATCCGAGATCCCGACTCGAAAATCCGGATCGCCAATGTCGTTCAGCTCGGCAAGCATTCTTTTAAGCTCCTCATCGGTGGTATTCTGACGCACAGTGATTGCGCAGTCACCCTGAAAGGACGCCGCAGTATGGCGCTTTGAGCGCCGGAGAATTTTCCATAGGTTGGCGTTGCTTTTCGCCGCTGCGGCTTTTTTTCCGCCGCCGAACTCAATGGCGATAAGATTGTAATCGGAGTTTTCATCGAACCCCTGCTGCTCCAGCACCTCAATATATTCGCTGCGCCGTTCGCCCCCAAAGATAAGACTGTGTAAGGCGTTTACAAGCGACGTTTCCTGCTCCTCGTTGTCGATTATGCGGCGGCAGAATTCGTAGGTAATGTCGATTATGTGGATCTCCCATGGCAGCGTAAACAGCGGGAAATCCTGCTCCTCGCAGTACACCAGTACCTTTGGCGGAATGCTGTCGATATACGGTCCGATATTTACCACCAGTCCCGCCGCGTCATGCTCCTTAAGTTCCCTGACAAACGGCAAAAGCAGGTCGCTGCCGGACAAACCGATACCCGTCGTGAATATCAGCTCGCCGCCGTGAAGAAGTCCCGGCACGCCGCTGTCCTCCACCATATGCACCCAGCGGACGACGCTCTCCAGACCATTCCGCCCCGCTGCAAGGATCGTGTTGTAGCTGCTTTCCGCGTTTTTGCAGAGCCTTTTAAGCGTAATAGCCATATGCCGTCCCCCCATTTTTCTCAGCGTTTTGGGATCCTTTTCGCGGAGAATATTGCTCCCGTCGGACATACCAATCGGCAGAGATGACAGCCTACGCACTTCTTTCCGTCAAGCACGGGTTTTCTGTCATCGCCGAAGCGGATCGCTCCGTGACCGCCGTCCGCGCAGGATATATAACATCTTCCGCAGCCAATGCAGATTTCCGTGTCGAATTTCGGATAAACCACGGTTTTTCTGTCAAGACCATCGGCGGGAACGAGCTTTTTAAGCTCCGTTTCGACAAGCTCCGAAACGCTTTTCGCGCCAACCGCTTGCATATGCCGCGCCAGTCCGTCCATGAGATCGTCGATTATACGATAACCGTACTGCATTACCGCCGTAGTTACCTGCAAATTCGTGCAGCCGAGCGCAAGAAAATCCAACGCGTCCGCAGCGCTTTCAATTCCGCCCATTCCCGAAAGAGGAACGCCGAGCCGAGCAAGCTCGCTTATAAACCGCAGCGCTATCGGCTTGACAGCTTTTCCGGAATATCCCGAAACAGCGGTCTTTCCGCACACCTCAGATTCACGCGAGGTCGTAATGCTTTTAATGGTGTTTATCGCCGCGATACCGTCCGCGCCGCCGTCTATCGCTGCCTTTGCGGGTATCTCGATGTGAGCGGTGTTCGGGGTCATTTTTGCGAGTACGGGCAGTTTAGTTCCGAGTTTGACAAGCTCCGTGTACCGTTTTACGAGCTACGGATCCTCGCCGACGTCGCTGCCCATTCCCTGAGCGCTCATATGCGGACAGGAGAAGTTACATTCTATAATATCCGCGCCCGCTTCCTCGGAAAGCCGCGCAAGCTCCGTCCATTCCTCGTCGGTCTGCCCCATTATCGAAGAAACAAGGATCTTGTTCGGATAATTCTTTTTCAGTATGCGGAATATCTCCAGATTTTCTTCAAGGCTCTTGTCGCTTATCTGCTCCATATTGCGGAAACCGATAAACGGCGTACCCTCCTTGCGCGGAGCGTCAAAGCGCGGTGAGACCTCTTCGGGTCTGTAAAAGCCTATCGTTTTGTAAACAGCTCCCGCCCAGCCCATATCGAACGCCCGAGCGATCATGTCATAGCCGCTTGCGACAACGGAGCTTGACAGAAAGAACGGATTTTCGCAGCGAATACCGCAGAAGCTTATCGAAAGATCGGCGGCAGTCTTATCGGCTTTTGGAAGTTGCCGGGCGATTAGCTTTATACGTATCGGAAAATCATAATGTATACATGAATTCTCGCACGGCGCGGAGCAGTCCTTGCAGTTCTCCGCAAAAAAACTCCCGCTCCCTCAATATTTTCAAAACGAATTGCGCGAACACCCCTCGCGGGATCGCTGCCATCCGGGCAGGCGGCGGTGCAGGGCGCGTTTTGACACAGCAGACATCGCGCCGCTTCCTCCGAAATAAACATTTGCATCATATAATCGATCCTTTCGGGTTATTTTCCCGCGTGCTTGGCGCACTTTACAAAATTGCCCTAGCCGCGGTCGCCGACAAATTCTCCGTTGTCGAAAACGAGCCGTCCGCGCGAGTAGGTCTGTACGGGATAGCCGTGAACCTCAACACCCTCCCATATTGTATGGTCGCAATCGGAGTGCATATTGCTCTGCGAGATCGTAAAGTATTTCGTCGGATCGTAGATCACGATATCCGCGTCCTTGCCGACGGCGATAGCTCCCTTGTCAGTGCAGCCGAATATCTTCGCGGGATTTGTCGAGCAAAGCTCCACTGCCTTGTTAAACGAGATCACACCGTCGTTAGCCTTGCCGAGCATATACGGGTACATATTCTCAATACCCGCGCAGCCGTTCGGTATCTTGCGGAAGTCGTTTAATCCCCAGTCCTTTTCGCTCTGTTGGAACGTGCAGTGATCGGTTGCGATCGTGTCGATATCGCCGCGCTTGATAGCCGCCCAGAGCGCGTCCTGACTTTCCTGTCCCTTCATGGGCGGAGAGCAGACAAAGTTTCTGCCGTCGGCGCGCTTGCACACCTCGCTTGTGAAGTGCAGATACTGCGGACAGGTTTCCGCGTAAATTTCGTAGCCCTCGTCTTTGGCTTTGGTTACCGCGTCAACGCCCTGTTTGTTCGCCAGATGAACGATGTACAGCGCGGCGTTCGCCGCCTTGGCAAGGGATATGGCGCGTTCATCGGCTTCGCCCTCAACAAATTCGGGACGGCTCATATAGTGATACCATTAGTCTGTTTTCCCCTTGGAAATATATTGTTCGGTGAGCGTGTTCACAAGCTCGTTGTTCTCGGCGTGAACCGCGATAAGCGCGCCGTAATTATTGGATTTGGACAGCAGCTGATAGAAAACGCCGTCCTTAACTCCGAAATCATACACCATAAACACTTTATAGCTTGTGATCCCAATGTCGCAAGCCTCGCCGATAGTGTCGATCAGCCCGCCGGAAATATCCTTTACGCCGATATGGAACGAATAGTCCACCGCCGCGTCAGGAGCGGCAAGCACGTTGCGGCGCTTAAAGCAGTCCACCATGCTCTCTCCGAAGTCCTGAAGCGCAAAGTCAAACACCGTTGTCGTACCGCCGCAGGCAGCCGCCCGGGTTCCCGCAAAGTAGTCGTCTGAGGAGACCGTGCCGCCGAACGGCATTGCGAGGTGCGTATGCGCGTCGATAGCCCCGCGAAGTACCAGCTTTCCCGACGCGTCAACGACCTTTGCGCCGCAATATTCCAGATCGCTGCCGATAACCGCGATTTTACCGTTTTCCACCGCGACGTCAGCCTTAAATGTTTCGGTCGCCGTAACGACCGTGCCGTTTTTAATTACCATATCCATATAAACGCCTCCGTTAAATAACCATTCCGCGTGTTCCGCGCGGGCAGTCTGAACGCCCGCGCGGAGCGTGGAAAGAACAACCTATAAATTGAGGAACATCTTATTTTGTAAAGGTATCGTTTTTGTAAACCAATACCAGACCCGAGCGCTGATAAACCTGTGCTACCTCGAGCAGATCCATTCCGCCCGCGTTCGCGTTGATAAGGTTGGATACCCATGTTACGCCGAAGTCAACAGTGCCGTTGTAGACCGCAGTAGTCTCCGAAATGTCGCCGCCCGAAACGATGTTTACGTCCAGACCTACCTCGTCATAGTAACCCTTTTCCTTAGCAACATAGTAGCCCATAAACTGACACTGCGGCAGCCATTTCAGCTGAACGGAAACGGAGGTCTTTTCGGGAGCACCGTCCGTTGCTGCGTCATATTTCAGATAAGCGGTACTGCGTATATCGTCAAGAGTGAGCGATTCCAGCTTTGCCTTGGAATCCGCGTCCTCAAGCTGAACGTATTTCTTCGCAAGATCGAGAGTTTGCTGCATAGCCGTTTCGTCCATATTTCCGACGTCGGCTGCGGAAACGGAATTGCCGTTCATATCGGTGGTGACAAGCTTTGCTACCTCGTTCGCCATATGCAGCTGATGATCCTGCGAAACGGACGAACCTGCCTTGAACACGATTTCGGCTGCCTCCTCGGGGTGCTCGCACGCATAGCTCCAGCCCTTCATGGAGGCGCTTACGAACGCCTTGACGGTGTTGGGATTAGCCTCTGCGAAAGCCTTTGAGCAGAACAGATTGTCTTCCAGCATAGCCACGCCCTCGTCGTTCATATCTATCCAACTTACAGTATCGCCGTAGTTGTAGCCGCCATCATAGCTGTTGCGGACAAGTCCCAGTTCGTTGTAGGTCATTGCCGAAGCGAGCGTTACGGCGTCCTCGTCAAACTGATCCATTGTGAAGTCCTGCGTGATATAGGTCGTCGGCAAGCCGTATTTTGTCAGGAGAGCCTGGATCTCATACTCGTTGCCAAGCCCCCAGTTTCCGACCTTGCCCGCCTCCGCGGCAGCCTTTACGATTTCTTCAGAGGACATTGCCGAGGAACTGTCGGAGCCGCTGTTTTCGGAGTTTGACGAGCTGTCGCCGGCGGTGCTGCCCGAAGAGCTTGTCGGGGAAGAACCCGAATTACCGGAGTTTCCCGAGCCGCCCGAATTGCCTCCGCTCGTTTCCGTGCCGCTGCATGCGGTAAGCTGTACGCAGGCGAGAACCGCCGCGACTACCGTTAAAAATCCTTTTGTTCTTTTCATAATTTGCCGTCCTTTCAAATATCTGTTTTTCTTTTATAATAAACGCGGGAGCTTGTGTGATAATGTTACCTTGCTCTCCGCCGTTTAAGCAGCAGTCTTTCCGCGAGCATAAGCAGCGCGAACATTATAATTCCGATTGCGCACGCTACCGCGATATATGCCCATGCGGTAGGGTATTGCCCCTTGACGATGTTTTCGCGTATCTGTCTGCCCACGCCTACCGTTTCCTCCGCGAAATATTCCGTTACCAGTGCTCCGATAACGCTTGCGGGAACGCTCACGCGCAGCGCCGTGAATATGTACGGAACGCTGTTCGGCAGACGCAGCTTGGTAAACACCGTGATTTTTTTTGCGCCGTAGGATTTCATCAGATCCTCGGAAAACGGTTTCAGCTCCGTCAGTCCGCGGAACGCGTTCACGCTCATTGAGGCGGTACAGGAGATCGTCACGACCAATATTTTCGCGATGGTGCTGCGCAGGCTCACATCTGTGCTTATGTCGCGCGTCCAATTGTTGACGACGGGAGCCAGCGCGACTATCGGTATAGCGTTGAACGCTGAAACTATCGTAAGTCCGCCCGCGCCCCATTTCGAGAAAACCGTCGCCACCAGAGCTATAGCGTAACCGAGAACCGAGCCGACGACCAATCCTCCCAGCGCCACTATCACGGTAATGCGGATATGCCCGGAGATTGTCGTGAAATTTGCCGAGATTATCTCGCCTATTTTGGTCGGCAGCGGCAGCGTGATCGTATCCGTGCCCATCCACATATGCAGCACCTGCGTCTGCCACAGAACTACCAGCAGCACGCCGAACGCCAGCGGCAAGGCAACTCCCGATATCCCGCGCCGTAATTTTTTACCGTTCATTTGATCAGCCTCCCTTGTGCTTGTACGGAGTCAGAATTTTCTCGATCAGCCCCATAACGACAAAACTAAGTATTCCGATTATCGCGCTTATCAGCACTATGTTCCAGAAAACGAGCCTTGTCATGCCGCCCTTTAACGACTGCGAAAGCATACAGCCCAATCCGTTTCCGCCCTGCAGAGTATCCACGAGAACAGACGCGGTTATCGCCATAGGCGCGGATATTTTCAACCCCGTAAAAAAAAAATACGGTATACACGCGGGGATAAGCGTTTTGGTGTAGAGCTGAAATTTATTCGCCGCGTATGAAAACATAAGCTCGTGCTTCTCACGCTCTACAGCCTTGAATCCCGCGAGAACGTTTGTCGATACGGGATAAAATGTCAATATCGCAGCGATAATAATTCGTGAAACATTGATGTCTCCCGTCACCGCAAGGATTATCGGAGCCATACCCAGAATGGGTATCATCTGAATTATCATCAGGTACGGAAACGCTATCTTCTCGACGATCCCCGACAGGCTCATACACAGCGCCAGCAGAAATCCCGCCGCCGTGCCTATCACGAAGCCAAGCCCCGCGCGAAGCAGCGTTTCGCGGCAGCTGCTGCCGATAAGCTGTGCCATTGTCATTTCGCCGCTTACCTTGTTATCGCTGAAAAATGAGGAGATTATCTGCCATAAATGCGGCAGTACATTCACGGGTGTGCGCTTGGTCGCGGCGACGATAAACGCGAATATCTCCCATATTGCAATAACCCCCAATATCCAGACAAAAGTAACCATTTGCCGTGAACTCAGAATTCGTTTTAATTTGCTCATATAACAGCCTCCTCATACGCCCTCAAAGCTGCCGCGCACCTTTGCGACAAGCGCGGTGAACTCGGGGGTATTTTTAAGCTCCATTGTGCGCGGACGGGGAAGATCAATGTCCACCACCGCCGAGAGCCTGCCCGGGTGCGGCGACAGCACACACACCCTATCCGAAAGAAACACCGATTCCTGAATATTGTGCGTTACAAAGACTATCGTCTTGTTGGTCTTTCGCCAGATTTTCAGCAGATCGACGTGGAGCTTTTCGCGCGTGAATTCGTCCAGCGCCGAGAACGGCTCGTCCATAAGCAGTATCTCGGGACGAATAGCCAGTGCTCTCGCAATGCCGACGCGCTGCTGCATTCCGCCCGAGAGCTGGTTCGGATAATGGTTTGCGAAGTCCGATAAGCCCACAAGCTCCAGCATTTTTTCGGCGCGTTCCTCGCGCTCGGCTTTGGGAATGTGCATTATCTCAAGCGGCAGCATAACGTTTTTCTTTACCGTCCGCCAATCGTACAGCACCGCGCTCTGAAACACTATCCCGTAGCGCTGCGCCAACCGTGCCGCGCGGGGAGTTTCGCCGCCTACGGTTATCGTACCTTGCGTAGGAGTGAGCAGATCGGCGATTATCCGGAGAAGCGTGGTCTTGCCGCAGCCGGACGGTCCGAGCAGCGAAATAAACTCGCCTTTTTGAATATCGAGAGAAACACTCGTAAGCGCGGTAACATCTCTGTTGTCGTCCGTTTTATAGGTCATTCCTATATTGTCAAGCATTATTTCCGTGTTTCCGGTATAATCATTGCGCTCATTCATATCAAGTTCACCCTTTCAGATAAAAGAAAATACGGGCAATGGTTTATGAACCCCATTGTCCGTAAAATGAATTTATATTTTGATTTTCTTGCAAAAACCTTATGATTGAATTATAACAGATTTGTGCTGCAATGTCAAGCGTAAAATCGCCGACTTTAAATTTGCGGCGAATTCAACAATTTATTTTGTTGCCCGAAAAATCTTTTGTGCAAACAAAACACTATCTTTTTACGAATAGCACAATTTCTGGAAATTAAATTGTGTCAAAGCATAATTGCCGTTGTTCGGCAGCACATTTTTAAATACATTTTTTGAATATTATTCTTGCCGAAAATTCATAAATCTTTTGGCTTAAATTTTGTAGAATGATTTTGTCAAAAAAGTTTAGCGCAATCACCCAATGTTCCAAGAGTGTTTTGGGGAACGCCAAGTTCCTCTGCTGCACGCTTTGCGCCAACCTCTTTTGCGAGCTTCAATGCCTGCGCCTTGAACTCGTCTGTGTATGTTCTTGCTTGCCCCATGCTTGACACCGTCCTTTTTTATTATAATCTTATTGCACGGATTGTGTCAAGTTCTATTATATAACATCAATCAAGAATATCCTGATATTTCCGGACACTCACGAGCTGATAATCGACCGTAAAACCCTTTAACCTTGTCAAAAGCATTTTGAGAGAAGAAAACGCCCCGACAAGCAGGGCGAGATCGACAAATACGCGGACATTCTATACTGCTGAGAGCATGTTCAAAGCTCTATTTCAGACAGCTTTTCTTTATAAACAGAATTACTTTTCGGAAGCCATAAGGCGCACCATAACAGCCTTTTGCGCGTGCAGACGGTTCTCTGCTTCGTCGAAGATGTCGGCGGCGTGCTGCTCGAATACCTTTGCGGTGATTTCCTCCTCGCGGTGTGCGGGCAGGCAGTGCAGTACCATAGCGTCTGACTTTGCAGCGTGCATAACGTCGTCGTTGATCTGGTAGCCCTTGAACGCTACCTTGCGCTTTTCTGCTTCGCTCTCCTGACCCATGGAAGCCCATACGTCGGTGTAGAGAACGTCCGCGTCGGCAGCCGCTTCCTTGGGATCGGCAACGAGCTTGAAGTTGTCGTAAGCCTTTGCGAATTCAAGCACCTGCGGATCGGGGTGATAGCCTTCGGGACAGGCGAGCGAAACGCTCATGCCAACCTTAAGGCAGCCGACCGTAAGCGAATTCGCCATATTGTTGCCGTCGCCGATATAGCAGAATTTCAACCCGTCAAGCTTGTTCTTGTACTCGCGGATAGTTTGCAAGTCGGCGAGCACCTGACACGGGTGACAGAAGTCCGTCAAGCCGTTAATGATCGGAATAGAGCCGTACTCAGCAAGGTTCTCTACCTCGGACTGCTCAAACGTGCGTATCATAATGCCGTTGAGGTAGCGCGATAATACGCGCGCGGTGTCCTGAACGGGCTCGCCGCGTCCGATCTGCAGCTCCTTGGACGACAGAAAAAGCGCGTGACCGCCTAACTGATACATACCCGTTTCAAATGAAACGCGCGTTCTCGTGGATGCCTTCTGGAAGATCATTCCGAGCGTCATTCCCTTTAAATGATGATGGGGAATACCGTGCTTCTGCTCGTATTTGAGCTGATCCGCAAGGTTCAGAATGTCTATGATCTCATCGGTGCTGAGATCGAGCAGCTTCAATAAATGCTTCATATCAATTTTCCTTTCAGTGTGTTTATCTAAACGGAAATTATGTGTCTATCCTGATTATTTCCGTTAACGCCTTGTTTCTGTAAACCAGATCGCTTCGCTCCGTGAATCCTATGCTTTCCCAGAATGCGTTTCCGTCGGCATTGCGCTCAAAAACCACCAGCGCGGTCTTGTTTATCCCGAGGTCGTGCAGAGCTTCAAGAGCAGCGTTCACCAGCGCCCTTGCAATGCCTTTTCTGCGGAATTCGGGGTTAACGGCGGTGTGGTAGATATATCCGCGCCGTCCGTCATTTCCCGCGATTATCACGCCGACGGTATTTCTGCCGTCCTCCGCGACAAAGCAGGTGTCGGGATTGCGCTTCAGAAAACGCTCTATACCCTCGCGGGAATCGTCAAGATTATTCAGTCCCATGCCCCTGCAAGACAGCCAGAGCGCGTAAACCGCGTAATAGTCGGCGATAGTCATTATTCTTATTTTCATATCATTTTTCCTTTTGATAAGCGCAGCCAAAATGAATAGGCGGCGCGGTCACCGAAACGTAAACAAGTATCTCGCTGCCATCGTTGAGCAAGCCGTCAACGTCCTTGTCTGTGAACCGTGCAACGTCACTCGCTTCAAAGGACTTTTCGATATCTTTTCCGATCAGCAGCATTCCCGTTCCCTTTGTCGCGTACTATATCTGCTCCGATGATACATGAATATGGCGCGGCTGGCTTGCTCCCGACTCAAGGTGAACTTTGGTTATCGTAACGCGTGTGCTTGCGGAGTCGCCGGGATTGATTAACTGCCGTGATACGACTCCCGGATTAGTCAGCGGTTTTATATCGGTCGATCTGATAAACTCCATATGATCCGTACCTTTCTAAATTGTGTACTTCATTGGTGTGAACTTCATTCCGTCCGTCTCCTGTTCGTCCGACTGCGGAACAAAGCCGATACTCAGATAAAACGGCAGACCATAAGGCGAGGAGTTGAGCGTTATCTCGGACAACGAGGAATTCTCCCTGCGCAGATCGTTCAGCAGATGGTTGAATATCGCGGTAGCAACGCCCCTGCGGTGATATTCCTTTTTGACGAACGCGAGGTTAATATGCGTTTTGTTTTTGCACATTCCCATCATACCGATAATTTTTCCGCCGTCAAACGCCGCGTATATCGGGCAGATCCCCTGTTTAAAACCGTTTATCAGCTCTATGCTGCTGATAAAGCTCTTGAATGTTTCCACACCATCGGGCTTGTAGTCGGGTGCCTCAAACTCCATAAAGACATCCAGCGCAAGCTTTAAAGCTGCGTCTATCTCGTCACCCATAATTTTTCGTATCTCGTATGTCGGTACGCGCCTGTCGATCTCCTTGTCGGTCGGTGGCTCGAATATCGTCCCGAATTTCGCAGCAAGATTTTCATCGACATAATACGCGTCAAGCCTGCCTTCGGATATCGCGTTATTCCGCTTGGCAATGCGTTCGCGCCACACCGCGTCCGAAACGTCAATATAGTGCAGTTCGTAGCCGATACCGCGCGATTCGTAGAATTCCCGTGCCTCAGCGCGTTCGGCTTTAGTCCATACGCCCCAGTCCAGAACGACGTTTATACCGCTGCCAATAATTTCAAGCGACTTGCCAAACAGATATTTTTCTGTCCGAGCAACGTATTCGTCGTGCATTTCACCGACGTGCTGCCCGAACATCGCGAGCATTATTTCGTCGATCGACAGCAGAACCGCGTTATTTTTCTTGCGCAGACATTCGGCGTAGGTGCTTTTCCCGCTGCATATTTTTCCGCAGACCATTATAACCTTAGCCATTTTCTTCGCCTTTCAGTGAGTCGCTGAACGCTTTCAGCTCCTTTTTTCTGTCATCGGAGAGCCTGTTGTATTCGGTGTTATAAATCGCGCCCTCAAGCGTGTACAGATGAACAAGGCAAACGTTTGAATACGCTTCCTTAAGCTTTCTGAATGCCTGCATAGCGCCAAGCTCAACCAGCTTTTCGGGAGTGTCTATCCCGACCGAGGTCAGCTTTCGCGACATTTCCTTGCCGATATTCATCATTGCGGTAAGCTCGGACATAATGTTCTCCTTTTCAATCCTTGTAGTAGCCGCCCGTGTGAAAGTTTTCCCCGCCTAATTTTTCGGCAGTAAGCCTAAACGTCACCACGCCGTCGGGACAGACGAACTCCTTGACGTTCGGATCGTCGAAAACGTTCCCGAGAGGGGAGAAGCCGCCTATTTTCCGCAGATCGCCGCCGCTGCGTACCGCCTCAAGCATGGGGTAAAGATACAGCAGCGCTTTCTGACAGAAGCCGCGCCCGTTTTGGTTGACGGGGCAGTCGTAGGTGCAGCGGTAAACATCGCCGATCTCGTCGCCGTTACGGCAGTGACCCTCGGTCTTGTTATCGTGAGAAACGGCAATTACCTCGATAGTGAAGCCGTATTCCTCGTCGTACCACTTGTTCATTTAAGCAGCTCCGCCAGTATCGCCAGCCCCTTGTCGATCTCATCGTAGGTGATCGTGAGCGGCGGCAGCAGACGAACCTTTGTCTTTGCGGTGAGCAGCAGCAGACCCTCGCCGAGAGCCGCCTTTACAACGTCAGCGGCGGATTTGGTTTTCAGCTCGATACCGATCATCAAGCCCATTCCCGAAACGCTGTTCACCTCGGGAATTTGCAGCAGCTTCTCGCGGATATACTCGCCCTTTTTCGCGACCTCGCCGAGGAATCCCTCGGAGTTGACTTTATTCAGCACCGCCAGACCGCCCGCGCAGCATATAGGGTTGCCGCCGAACGTCGATCCGTGTGTTCCCGGAGTGAGCACATTCGCGCATTTTTCTCCCGACAGGCACACGCCGATAGGCACTCCGCCCGCAAGCCCCTTGGCAAGCGTAGTCAGATCAGCCTTGTGACCGAAATGATCTCCCGCGAGGAACTTGCCCGTTCTGCCGACGCCCGTCTGAACCTCGTCAGCTATTGTCAATACGTCCTTTTCGGCGCAGAGCCTGAATATCTCGTCGATAAACTCCTTATCCAGCGGCATTACGCCGCCCTCGCCCTGAATATACTCGAACATTACCGCGCATACGGTATCGTCGAGCTTGGCGCGCAGATCGTCGATATTGTTCGCCTCTACGTTGATAAATCCCTCCACGAAAGGGAAGAAGTAGTTGTGGAAAACGTCCTGACCCGTCGCGGAAAGCGTGCAAAGCGTTCTGCCATGAAAGGAATTCACAAGCGTAATAATGTTGTGTCTGCCCTTGCCGTACTTGTCAAAGCTGTATTTTCTCGCGATTTTGATAGCACACTCGTTAGCCTCCGCTCCCGAATTTCCGAAAAACATATCAGTGTAACCCGCCGTTTCGCAGAGCGCCTTGGCAAATTCCGCCTGAACCTTTGTGTAATAGTAGTTGGAGGTGTGCTGGAGCTTACGCGCCTGTTCGCAGATAGCGTTCACCCAGTCCTCGTTGCAGTAGCCGAGAGAGTTTGTGCCTATTCCCGAGCCGAAATCTATGTATTCCTTGCCGTTTTCATCCTCGGCGCGGCGACCCTCGCCCTTGTCCATAACGAGGTCGTATCTGCCGTAGGAGTGCATTACATATTTGTTAAATTGTTCAATTGTTCCCATAGTTTTCACCTCACGCAATGATCATTGTACCCGCGCCTATGTCGGTTAAAAGCTCGATAAGAATGGAGTGCGGAATACGTCCGTCAATGATATTCGCTTGCTTTACGCCGCGGCGGACAGCCTCGACGCAACAGTCGATCTTCGGTATCATTCCGCCTGTGATTATGCCCTGCTTTTTGAGAAACGGAACCTCGCTTACGCCGATCGTGCGGATAATGGTATTTTCGTCGTCCTTGTCTTCGAGTAGCCCCTTGATGTCGGTGAGCAGAATAAGCGAGGGCGCTCCCATTTCGGCTGCAATACGCGCCGCTGCCGTATCCGCGTTGATATTGTAGACCGTTCCGTCCTTGCCGCGCCCTATCGTCGAAATGACGGGGATATAGCCGTTGTCGAGCGCGTTCTGTATGATTTTGGGATCGACTGCTGTTATCTCGCCGACAAGTCCGAGGTCGGGGTCAAGCTGTTCCGCCTCGATAAGATTGCCGTCCAGACCGCACAAGCCTATCGCCGTACCGCCGTGGCTTTCGAGCATGGACACCAAGTCCTTGTTGACCTTGCCCGCGAGAACCATCTGCACGATATTGACGGTTTCCTCGTCGGTGTAGCGCAGACCGTTGACGAACTTGCTCTCCTTGCCGATGCGCTTTAGCATATCGTTTATCTCTGGACCGCCACCGTGAACCAGTACGACCTTGATGCCGACCGTCGACAGCATAACGATATCCTCCATAACGGCGTGCTTGAGCTTGTCGTTAGTCATCGCGTTTCCGCCGTACTTGACTACGACTACTTTGTTGTTGTACTTCTGGAGATAGGGCAGAGCCTCTATCATCACGTTTGCTCTTACATCATAATCTATCTGCATAGCGTTTCTCCTTGTCTTTTACGCCAATTCATCGTCTACGAATTTGATTTTTCCGCCGCCATTCGGGCAAATAAGGTCAATGACTATCCAACTCCAGATATTGAACCGGTCGTCGGGCGTAAAGCTCATACCCTCGGGCGGATCGTTAATAAGCTCTTCGGCAAACTGTTCCTCGCTGTCCGCTTCAACAGTCATATTTATTTCGAAAAGCTCCTCGCCATTCTCGGTAAAGCTTTTCAGCTCGGTATCGGGAACGCTTATCCCGTCGCCGCAGATCAACCCGTCATACGCGTGCTTCGCGAAATCGTACAGCTCATGCTCCTTGCCGCACTCCGGGCAAACGGCTTTTACCGTCAGCGCGGATTTACCTTTATATTCACCTATGCTCACAAAGGGATATTCCTCGCCGTCCTCGTTCAGTTCCTCTCCGAAATATTTAACGCCAAACGTTTTACAGCCGCACTCGCAGACTATTTCGCCGCTCAGACAGGTTTCGTCACGCTCTGTCACATGCATTATCTTTTCGAGATGTTTTGGCAGCAATTCCATAATATTCCTCCAAAATGTCGATAATATGATATTAGGTTCTGTATTCCGCGTTGATCTTGACATAATCGAACGTCAGATCGCAGCCCCACGCAATGGCGCTGTATTTGCCGTCGTGAAGGTCAACCAGAATCTTGACCTCTTCTTCGGAGAGAATTTTCGCCGCTGCATCCTCTGAGAACGCGATACCCGCGCCCTCCGCGCATACCGTGAGCTTTCCCTTAGCGCTTGCCAGTTCAACGGAAACTCTGTCGATATCGAAATCCGCGTCCGCGTAGCCGAGCGCGCAGAGAATTCTTCCCCAGTTAGCGTCCGCCGCGAACAGAGCTGCCTTTACAAGATTTGACGAAATTACCGACTTCGCCGCCGCTCTCGCCGCCCTTTGGCTCGGAGCGCCGTTTACGATACACTCAATAAGCTTTGTGGCGCCCTCTCCGTCGCGGGCGGTCTCACGCGCGAGGTTCATCATTACCGCATACAGCGCGTTCTCGAAAATCTCGTAGTTCTTGTCCTCGCAGATGATCTCGCTGTTCTTGGCAAGCCCCGAGGACATCAGTATCAGCGTGTCGTTGGTGGATGTATCGCCGTCAACGCTCACCATGTTGTAGGTGAGATAATTCACCTTGCGGAGCGCTTTTTCAAGCAGCTCCCGCGCGATAGCAACATCCGTCGTGATAAACGCGAGCATTGTAGCCATATTCGGGTTTATCATGCCGCTGCCCTTTGAAATACCGCCGACGTGGCATTTTCTTCCGTCAAGCTCAAACTCGACCGCGATTTCCTTTTTGCGCGTATCGGTTGTCATTATCGCCTCTACCGCGTCGCCGCTGTTTTTTACGGAAAGCGACTTTGCAAGCGTGGGTATCATAATGCGGATAGGCTTGATATCGAGCTTCTGCCCGATAACGCCCGTAGAGCCTACAAGTACGTCGTTCACGTCGATATCGAGCGCCTGAGCGGTAAGCTCGCACATTTCCTCGGCGATCTCGATACCGTCGGGATTGCAGGTGTTGGCGTTGCCGCTGTTCACGATAACCGCCTGAGCGCAGCCGTCCTTTAAATGCTCTCTGGACACGATAATGGGCGCGCCCTTGACCTTGTTTGAGGTGAACAGCGCGGCGGTCCTGCAGCGCTCGGCGCAGTATATCATTGCAAGGTCGCGCTTTGTCGTGTTGCCAGCCTTTATTCCCGCGATAACTCCGCCCGCGGTAAATCCCTCTGCGGCACAAACACCGCCGTCTACAAATTCATAATTTTCAAATTTAACCATATTAAGAACCTTTCACTATTCGTTTTCCAATTCCTTTTGAAGTTTTTTCGTGAGCTTGCTCACTACATATTCATATGAGCCGTCTATCATCCGCAGTATTTCCTCGTCGGGAACGCTTCCGTTAAGATCAACTGTGTTGAAATACGGCTGCTGCACGGGAGGGCAGTGATAGCCTCTTTTTACATCGTTGGGATACATTTTGCGGTAAAATTCTCCCGTCAGCGCGTCGCCGTTAAAGGTGAACATCGGTTCGCCTTTAAGGAAAAACAGCTGCGCGAATATCCGCTTCTTGACCTTTACGCACACGGAATCGTCGCCGAAAGGCTGATCGCGGTATGCGCCCTTTTTTCCAAGACAGTATTTCAATATTTCCTCGTGCGTCATTACAGCAGTCCCGTTTTCTCGTCAATGCCCATCATAATGTTAAGGCATTGCACTGCCGCGCCGCTCGCTCCCTTACCTAAGTTGTCCAGCCGCGAGCAGATTATGAGCCTGTCTTCGCTGCCGTTTACAAAAATTTCCATATAATTCGTGCCGCTCAGATTATTCGCGCCGATAAAGCCGTCCTCGGGTTCACCCTCGGGCATTACCTTTACGAAGAACGAATCCGCGTAATATTCGGACAACGCCTTTCGTATATCCTCCGCGCCGTACTTTTTCGAGAGCAGCCGCGTATGCAGTGGCAGGGAGACTACCATTCCGCTGAAAAAATCGCAGATAAGCGGATTAAATGTCGGAGCGTACTCCAGACCGCATATCTTCTGCATTTCGGGGAGGTGCTTGTGCTGCTGTGTGAGCGCGTATTGACGCGGGCTGTCAAAGTCCGTGGGGCGGTCAGAGCTCTCATAGACCGCGATAGCCTTTTTCCCCGCGCCGCTGTAGCCCGATACGGCATGAGCCGAAACAGGATAATCCACGGGCATAATGCCTAGCTTTACAAGCGGATAGACCATTGAAGCGAAGCCGCTCGCGTAGCACCCCGGAACGGCTACTCTGTTGCTTTTCATGATCTTCTCGCGGAAATCCTTACCCAGCTCGGGAAAACCGTAAGCCCAGTCGGGGTTGGTTCGGTGCGCCGTTGAAGCGTCGATAATGCGGACGTTATCGTCCGCCATTGCGACTGCCTCGCGCGCCGCCGTGTCGGGCAGACAAAGAAATGTGAAATCGGAGGAGTTTATCATACGCTTTCGCTCGTCGTTATCCTTGCGCTTGTCCTCGTCGATGCGGAGCAGCTCGATGTCGTTTCTGTCCTTAAAGCGCTCGAGAATTTTCAGTCCCGTAGTGCCCTCTTGTCCGTCAATATATATCTTAGTCATTTTTCATTCCTCGTTTCTGCCTGTTTTATAATTGCCGTTACCTCGTCTAATGTCGGGGGAGCAAGCGGGATCGGAAATTTTGTGCAGGCGATACCCGCCAAGGCGCTTGCGAATTTTACCGTATCGACGTCGCTCATTTTATTGTACAAAGCGTATATCGTTCCCGCCTTGAAGCTGTCGCCCGCGCCCAATGTTGAAACTATGTCAAGGGAATAGGGCTTAAATCGCTTGGGCGGCTGTCCGTGCCGTCCGTAAAGCAGTTCCTTTTCACCCATTGTGAATATAACAAGCCCGTCGGTATTGTCCGTGTACAGCTTGAAAAGCTCCTCGAAGTCCTTGCCAGGGTAGGTGCTTTCAAGATACTGATGTGAGATCGCGTTTATCGCGCAATGCTTGTGAATTACGCTGTCGTAAGCACAGTCGATAGTCGCGTAGGGCTTATTGTGTTTTCGGCAAAGTTCGGTTGATAATTCGGAGTAAAAAAACGGGTCGATACCGCAGCATTCCGCGTTCTTTATCGATTCCTCGCAAGGCGGCTCGTAGAAAGGTTTTTCGCGTCCGTAGTGCTTTTCCCACTCGCCGAAGCAGGTACGCGTGTTTTTGTCAATAAACACATAGTCAACAGCGCCGTCATAATCACCGCGTATAAGCTCCGAAATGTCAGCCTTGTCCTTGAAGTAATCGGCGATTATCGCTCCGTTGAGCGTTCCGAGATGAGTTCCGCCCAGCTTTGCTTTAATGCCCAGCGAAGTCAGAACCGCCGAGGCTGTTCCCGTTTCTCCGCCGACGAGGTGATACCGCTCTATGATCTCCCCGTATCCGTCGGGCGCGGGGAAGCCGCCCTTTAACAAAAAGCTCTGCGTGGACATTATCTGCCCGTACATATAAACATATTTTTCCATTTTTTACAATTTTTCAAGAAAATTCTTAACGAATTCGACCTGACCGAGAACGCTCTCCGGCGACGGTCCGCCGAACGACTTGCGCTCCTTAACGCAGGCGTCAAGGCTTATCGCCGAGTAAACGTCGTCCTCGAAAAGCTCGCTCTGCTGCTTGTAGTCCTCGAGCGGCAGTTCCTCGAGCGTGGTGTTCTTGGAAATGCAGAGCGCCACAAGTCCGCCCGTAATTTTATACGCGGTGCGGAACGGCATACCCTTTTTGACAAGATAATCCGCGCAGTCGGTAGCGTTGATAAAGCCCTTTGCCGCCGCCGCGCGCATATTCTCCTTGATTACGCGCATAGTGTCGAGCATGGGGATAAACGTTACCAGACAGAGCTTGATATTGTCCACCGCGTCGAAGATGGCCTCCTTGTCCTCCTGCATATCCTTGTTATACGCAAGCGGCAGACCCTTCATCATGGTGAGGAGCGTCATATTGTCGCCGATAACGCGCGCGGTCTTGCCGCGTATAAGCTCGGTGACGTCGGGGTTTTTCTTCTGCGGCATTATCGACGAACCCGTGGAGAACGCGTCGTCAAGCTCGATAAACTTGAACTCCCATGAGCACCACATAATTATCTCCTCGGAGAACCGCGACAGATGAACCATACAGATTGCCAGAGCACTTGCCAGTTCAATGCAGAAATCGCGGTCGGATACGCCGTCAAGGGAATTCGCCATGGGATTGCTCATTCCGAGCAGGGAAGAGGTGCGTTCGCGGTCGATGTTGTAGGTCGTTCCCGCAAGCGCGCAGCTCCCGAGAGGGCAGACGTTCATACGGCGCTCTGTATCGTTAAGCCTGTCGAGGTCACGCAGCAGCATCTGCGCATACGCCATAAGATGATGACCGAACGTAATGGGCTGCGCTCTTTGCAGGTGAGTATATCCGGGCATAATGGTGTCGGCATGCTGTTCGGCAATCTTGCAGAGCGTTTCAATAAGCTGCTTTATCAGCGTTTTGATCTCCTTGATCTCGTCGCGCAGATACAAACGTATGTCGAGCGCCACCTGATCATTCCGCGAACGAGAGGTGTGCAGCCGCTTTCCCACGTCTCCGAGCCGCTTTGTAAGCTCCGCTTCGATAAACATATGAATATCCTCGGCGTTGGGGTCGAATTCCAGCTTGCCGTTCTCGATATCCGCAAGGATTTCTTTAAGACCGCCGATAAGCTCCAGACTGTCGCTCATACTTATTATGCCCTGTTCTCCAAGCATGGTCGCGTGAGCGATACTGCCCGCAATATCCTGCTTGTACATTCTCGCGTCGAACGCTATTGAGGAGTTGAAAGCGTTTACCTTGCTGTCGACCTCCTTGGAAAATCTTCCCGCCCACATCATTGCCATATCAAAAAACCTCCGTCAGTCATTAAGTTCGAGCTGTACTTCCCATATATTTCCGCCAAAGTAAATAATCACGCATATTATGGCGATGACAAGATTTACTATGCAGCTTTTCATCATATCTTTTTCATATCCTGCTTGAACAATCGCGTTTTCGGGCTCGTCGGAGTCACACAGCAGCGTTATCTTCTGTCCGACCCGCACAGCCTGTTTGTTTATAAAAACAATGTCTTTGTAAAATTTTTCATAGCCGACCTCATAGTATACTTTAAGCTTATACTTAGTATCCCAGCGGTTCAGCCTTTCCTCGGATATTTCCAGAATCTCTCCCTCAACGCTTATCACGTAAGGGCTGCTTTGTACGCGCTTTATCTCGCGAAGCCGCTTTATCAGCGGTATCATCCGTATAATATCATAGATGATATTTATCACAGCAAGCACGGCAAGCAGTGTGATGATCACTTTAGCGAAGTTATCCATAGAAGTCACCAATATTACAAAAACATATCAAAGCGGGAAAGCCGTTTCCCGCTTTGAATAAAAAACGTGTTTACAAAAATTACTTGTTTCTCTCCGCGTCGAGCATAGCCTTGACCTTGATAGGCAGACCGAACAGGTTGATAAAGCCCGCGCTGTCCTTCTGATCGTAAACGTCGTCCTCGCCGAACGAAGCAAAGTCCTCGCTGTACAGAGTATACGGAGAAGTTACGCCCGCGTTGATGATGTTGCCTTTGTAGAGCTTGAGCTTAACGTCGCCCGTGCAGGTCTCTTGTGTCTTGTCAACGAATGCATCCATAGCCTCGCGCAAGGGAGTGTACCACTGACCGTTATACACGATATCAGCGTACTTCTGCGCCAGACCTGCCTTGTAGTGCTGAGTTTCCTTGTCAAGGCAGATAGTTTCCAGAACCTCGTGAGCGTGGTAGAGAATAGTTCCGCCGGGAGTTTCGTAAACGCCGCGCGACTTCATGCCGACCAGACGGTTCTCAACTACATCGAACAGACCGATACCGTTCTCGCCACCGAGCTTGTTAAGGGTCTTGATAAGCTTTACGCCGTCCATTTTTTCACCGTCCAACGCGGTCGGGATGCCTTTTTCAAAATGAATGGTGATATAGGTGGGCTTGTCGGGAGCCTGCTCGGGAGAAACGCCGAGTTCAAGGAAACCGGGCTTGTTGTAGAGCGGCTCGTTCGCGGGATCCTCGAGGTCGAGACCCTCGTGCGAAAGGTGCCAGAGGTTCATATCCTTGGAGTAGTTGGTCTCGCGGTTGATTTTTATCGGAACGTTGTGAGCCTCCGCATAGTCGATCTCCTGGTCGCGCGACTTGATGTTCCAGATTCTCCACGGCGCGATGATTTTCAGTTCGGGAGCAAGCGCCTTTATCGTAAGCTCAAAGCGAACCTGATCGTTGCCTTTGCCGGTGCAGCCGTGGCAGATAGCGTCCGCGTTCTCTTTCTTTGCGATCTCAACAAGTCTCTTCGCAATAGGAGGACGCGCGAACGATGTGCCGAGCAGATAGCCCTCATACTTCGCGCCCGCTTTCAAAGTCGGGAAAATGAAGTCGTTTACGAATTCGTCCTGGATGTCCTCAATGTAAAGCTTTGAAGCGCCGGTCTGCTTTGCCCTTTCTTCAAGACCAACGATCTCCGAATCCTGACCCACGTTGCCCGCGACACAGATGACCTCGCAGCCGTCGTATGTTTCTTTCAGCCACGGAATGATTATGGAGGTGTCAAGTCCGCCCGAATATGCCAATACTACTTTTTTGATTTCCTTTGCCATAATAAATGTCTCCTTTTTGGAAAAAATATTTACAATTGTTATTATACTCCTTTTTAAAAAAATGTCAAGTGATTTTATTCACAAAATAGCATAATATTCAATTATATGCAAATTTTTTGAATATTTTTGCGATATTTTCAAAAAAACAGCTGATATTATTGGATATTATGCAGAATATCGAATAAAAAATATTTTACGGACAGGACTTGACAAAATCGGTGTTCACTGATATAATATAAGTGTGAATGTCTGTAATTCCCAATTAACGGACATATTTTAGGAGGATATACATTATGAAGATGAATGAAAAACTGGACATTATGCTTAACAGACGTCGTATCAGACGTGTGGATTTCGCGGAGAGCGTCGGCATTACATACCGCGCGTTCGCTTATTATATGAGCGGTACCCGTAAGCCCAGAAAGAGCGTTCTCGAAAAGATCGCCAAGCAGCTTGACGTATCGCCCGAGTTTCTCGCGGACGACAGCATAGATATGGAGCTTACCATTGAGGAACGCTTTATCAAGAGAATTTCCGACAAGGGGCAGGATCCTACCGCGGCAATGAAGTTCCTTGCGCAGTCGCGCGGTCTGCTCGCGGGCAACTCGCTTTCGGACGAGGACAAGACCAACCTTATGCGCTGTCTGACCGAGATTTATGAGGATTCGCTTAAGAACGGAAAAAAATGATGCGTCATATCATCGAAAAGGCCGAGGAGATTCTTGAAGAATTCGGCGGTAGGAATATTTTTGAAACCGCCGAGAATTCGGGAGTCAAAGTATGGTATCGTCATCTGGGCGGGCTTAAGGGCTTTTATATCTGCGAGAACGGCTGCCGCTATATCGTCGTCAACGAGGAGCTTGACGGGGTGACAAAGGCGGTCGTGTGCGCTCATGAGTTGGGTCACGACATGCTGCACAGAGAGCTTTCGGCGGGCGGTATCCGCGAAAACACGCTGTTCCTCAGCAGCGACAAGACAGAGCGCGAGGCTAATTTGTTCGCGGCATGCGTGCTGATCTCCGACGAGAGCGTTCTTGACGAACTGTCGTATTGCAACAGCCTTGATGCGCTTGCGGCAAATCTCGGATTTCCGGAGGAGCTTGTCGGGCTGAAGCTGGAAACGATGAACTTCAAGGGTTATAATTTTAACCTCACCGAGATCAAAAATAATTTTCTGAAATAGGAAGTGAATGTCTTTTGGATATTAAGGCGGCTTTGAGGGCGCTGACGGAGGAAATCGGCGTTTCGGGCGACGAGTTTTCCGCTTCGCGAAAAGCGGCGGAGCTTCTGGCGGAATATGCCGAAAACGTTTCCGTTGACGGCTTCGGGAATGTTGTCGGTTTTGTAAAATGCGGCAAGCCGAACGCGAAAACTCTGATGCTTGACGCACATATCGACAGGGTTGGCTTGATCGTGACCTATATTGATGACAATGGCTTTTTAAGCGTAGGCACGTGCGGTTCTCCCGATATAAAGACATATCTTGCGCAGTCCGTCACCGTTCACGGCAGGAGAGCCGTCCGGGGCGTTGTTTCCACGCTGCCGCCGCATGTTTCCAAGGACAATAAAGCGCCTGAGATCGGCGATATATCTATCGACGTCGGCATGAGCAAAGCGCAGGCGGAGGAGGTCATTTCCCTTGGTGACCGCGTTACCGTTGATTCGCGCTTTCGTGAGCTTTGCGGCGGTCTGATCTCCGCGCCCGCGGTTGACGACCGCAGCGGAGTATGTGCTGTTCTGGAGGCACTGGATATGCTCAAAGGCAAGCCGTTGAAGTACGATCTGGCGGTTTGCTTCTCGGCGCAGGAGGAAACGGGAGAACGCGGCGCAAAGCAGGCGGCGTTCCGTATTCAGCCCGACGAAGCGCTTGTTGTCGACGTGTCGTTCGGAAGAACTCCCAACAGTGATCCAAAGGAGACGGCGGAGCTTGGGAGCGGCGTGATGATAGGCTTTTCGGCGTGTCTTGACAAGGCTATGTCCAATACGCTTTGGGAGCTTGCAGAACGCAGGAATATCCCGTGTACGCGCGAGATAATGCCCTCCTCAACGGGCACGAACGCGGACGCTGTCGCCGTTGCGGGGAAGGGCGTGAAGTGCTGTACGCTGTCGTTCCCGATCCGCTATATGCATACACCCGTTGAAACTGTCAATCTGAATGATATTTCGGCGGCTGCAAGGCTTATTGCCGCGTATGCGGGAGGTGGAGCGGATGATTGAAAGACTTCGCGAGTTATGCCAACTGAACAGCGCTTCGGGCGACGAGGCGGGAGTGCGCGGGTTTATTGAAGCGAATATTCACGCGGACGAGGTTTTCACGGATAATCTCGGCAATCTTATCGCGTTCAGAAAGGGCAGAAAAACGCCGGAACACAAAATAATGTTTGCCGCGCATATGGACGAGGTCGGCTTTATGATAACCGATATCGGTGAGGACGGCTTTCTGAGCTTTGACGCGGTGGGCGGGATAAATCCCGCGGTCGCGCTCGGCAGAGGAATGGTTCTGGAAAGTGGCGCATACGGCGTTGTCGGAACAAAGGCTATCCACCAGCAGTCGTCCGACGAGCGGAAAAAAGCTCCCGATTTCGGGGAGTTGTATATGGATATCGGCGCGTCAACGCGTGAAGAAGCCGAAAAGTTTGCGCCGCGCGGAAGCTATGCCTATTTTGACGCTGATTTCTTTGAATTCGGCGACGGCTTTATCAAAGGCAAGGCTATCGATGACCGTGCGGGCTGCCTTATAATGATGGACATGATAAACGGAGATCCCGAGTATGACGCGTGGTACGCGTTTACGGTACAGGAGGAGGTCGGAACGCGCGGCGCTAAGGCTGCGGCGTTTGCGATAGCTCCCGATATCGCGATAGTTCTCGAAGCCACCACAGCCTGCGATTTAGCGGGAGTTTCGGGCGCAAGGCGCGTCTGCGGGCTTGGCAAGGGCGCGGTTGTGTCCTATATGGACCGAAGCACCGTCTACGACCGCGGACTGTATTCGCTGGCTTTTGAAACGGCTAAGGCGAACGGTATTCCCGTGCAGACCAAAACTCTGGTGGCGGGCGGAAACGACAGCGGCGCGATTCACGTCAGTGCGGGAGGGGTGCGCACCTGCGCGATATCCGTGCCGTGCAGATATCTGCACTCGCCGTCCTGCGTTATCAAGATGAGCGATTTTGACGCGGTAAAGGCGCTTGCGGAGAAAATGCTTTCGGCTGTCGGAGAATTATGATAAGGCACGCGTTAACGGAAGATGAATTGGACAAGCTCCCGAAACATGGAATTGAAGCGCAGAAAATTCGCGCGCTTCTGCTTTGCTATGGCGTGAAATACGATTTCTGCCGTTTTTACATCGGGGAATTTCACGGGGGCTGTGCGTTCCTCGGCGAGCTGAACGGCAGTTTTGTGTTGTCTGAGTGCGGCGAATGTGACTTTGAGGAGCTTGCCGGGTTTTTCGCGTTTGGCGGATTCGGTGAGATATTCTGCTCCAAAACGGCTGGCGACCGTTTGGCAAGGCTGCTGCACTGTCGACTGCAAAAGGTGAATGTAATGCGCTTTGATGGTAATCCCTTTCCGTGTGAAACGGAAATAAACCCGCCTCTTGATAACGTTTACAACATACTGAAGACTGCGTTTGATATCGAATACGAGCCGTGGTATCTTGATATGTCGCACAGAATACGTCACGGCGTTGCGCAATTCCGTATTTTGAACGGTTCGGTTCTTGCGATACAGCACAACATTAACGGCGAGGCGCTTTTGTCACAGATCGCTACTCTCCCCGAAAAACGCGGACGCGGAAACGCGCGGCGGCTTATCTCGGCGGTCTGCGCGGAGCTTTCGGAGAGCAGAATATATGTGATTTGCGAGGACGGACTGCTCGATTTTTACCGCAAAACGGGATTTGTGGGTGACGGATATGCCTGCCGTCTTTTGCCGGAATAGTATTGCAAACGCTTTCGGACTTGACGTCCAAAGGCGTTTTTTGATTTTTTGCTGAAAATTTCCCATAAATATTGACTAAATTATAATTTTATGGTACAATATATATATGTATGATTATGAGCAGGAGAAGGTAAAATATGGGAAACGGAAAAGTTATCGTATTAGAGGGGTTGGACGGCTGCGGAAAATCCACGCAGCTTGAGCTTGCCGAGAGTTATCTCAAAGACAGCGGAGTGCAATGCCGCGCGGTCAGCTTCCCGAACTACAAGACGACAAGCGGAAAGCTTATTTCGGAATATCTTAAGGGCGAGATACCGTGCGGGGGAACAAACGGAGCATACGCGGCTTCGGCGATGTACGCGATAGACAGATACGTCAGCTATATGACCGATTGGCGCGGATTTTACGAGGACGGTGGGGTCGTTCTTGCGGGGCGTTACACTACCTCAAACGCAATTTATCAGCTCACAAAGCTGCCTCCCGAGGATCACGAGCGTTTTCTGAACTGGCTTATGGAATTTGAGTATGTGAAGCTGGGTCTGCCCGAGCCGGATCTTGTGATTTATCTCGATATGCCGGTCGAAATATCCCAGAAGCTGCTTGAGGAGCGTTACGACGGCAACGAGAGCCGAAAGGACATTCACGAGGCGGATATTAAATTTCTGGGGGAGTGCCGCAGGAGCGCGATGTATTCCGCAGATCAGTGCGGCTGGCAGATCATCGACTGCGCCGACGGCGATCTTCCGTTGGCTATCGAGGATGTATATGCTCAAATTTGCGATATGATAAGGAATTTGTTAAAAAATGGCTGAACTGGAATTTAAAAGAGTTGAGTTATCCGATATGGAAAAGGCTCGGGAGCATCTGGCAATATCGGATTTTCGCGGCTGCGAGTACACTTTCGGAAATAATTTCGTGTGGCGGAATACTTATAATGTCGAGATCTGCTTCGCGGAAGGACTTTACTTTATTAAGAACGGCAGCGGCATAGGAACGCGGTTTATATATCCCGCGGGCGGCGGCAATATGAAAACCGCTGTCGGACTTCTGGAAGAATACTGCTTGGAGAAAGAAATTCCGCTTACGATATGTGCAAATAAAGACGTTACACAAAAGCTTACGGAAACATATCCGAACGCGAGCGTTGCTTTTGACCGTGATTTCTGCGATTATGTGTACCTCGCGGAGGATCTGGAGAATCTTGCGGGGAAGAAGTATCATGGCAAGCGCAATCACCTTAACCGCTTTTATGAGAACGACTGGAGCTTCGAGCCGCTGACCGCCGACAATATTGCGGAATGTAAAGCGATGAACGACCGCTGGCGCGCGGAAAACGTCGACAAGTGCGAGATGTCCGAGGTCGCCGAGAGCAAGCGTGAGGAGCTTTGTATCGTGGAATGTTCGTTCAAGCATTACAACGAGCTGGGCTATACAGGCGGAGTGCTTCGCGTAAATGACGAGGTCCAGGCATTCACGTTCGGCGAGAGATCATCGGAGGACTGCTTCGTGGTTCATGTTGAAAAGGCGCTGCGTCGGTATCAGGGCGCGTATACGGCGGTCAACCGCGAGTTCGTCAAGTCGCTCGGCGGCAGATACAAGTATATCAACCGCGAGGATGACACCGGCTCGGAGGGGCTGCGCAAGGCAAAATTGTCGTATCACCCCGTATTTCTGGAGGAGAAATTTTTGATAACATTCGGAGGTTGAATTATGATCTATGTATTTTTAGCGGACGGCTTTGAGGAAACGGAGGCTATCGCGCCTATTGATATGCTTCGCCGTGCGGAGGTTGACGTGGTTACGGTAGGGATAAAAAACGACGCTGTGAAAAGCTCTCACGGCGTGCCCGTGCTGTGCGATATGACCGATTTGCAGGTCGAGCTGGACGAGCGTCTGGAGATGATAGTGCTCCCCGGCGGTATGCCCGGAACGCTGAACATCGAGGCAAATCCCGTGGTTCAGGCTTCTATTGACTACTGTGTGAAGAACAGTATCCCGATAGGAGCTATCTGCGCCGCTCCGTCAATTATCGGCAAAAAGGGCTTGCTGGAGGGAAGAGAAGCTATCTGTTTCCCGGGCTATGAGAAGTTCCTGACCGGAGCTAAGCTCAGTGATAAAAAGGTGGTCACGGACGGCATTTTCACAACGGCAGCGGGCGCGGGAATGGCTATTGAGTTCGGGCTGGAGCTTGTCCGTGTGCTGTGCGGCAAGGAGCGTTCGGACAAGGTTCGCGCGGCTATCCAATGCGCGAACTGAAAAAACAGCTCCGCCGTGAGCTTATAGAGCGGCGCAGGGCTATGGACAAGGCTGCGAAATCTGCCTCGGACGAGGATATCTTCGTGCAGCTGAAGCCGTTTGTTGACAAGGCGGGAGCGGTGTTTACATACGCTTCCGCGGAGATCGAGGTCGATACGCGGCGGCTGATCGCGTACTGCCTTGAACGAAAAATACCCGTGGCGCTGCCCGTAAGCGGCGATACCGAACTGTCGTTTTACTACATAACCGATGTTTCGGATCTCACAAGGGGAAGGTTTGGAATTGACGAGCCGCCGCCCGAAAAGCCCGCTTCGGCGGATAAGGACACGCTTTGCGTTGTTCCCGCGCTTTGTGCTGACGGCAAGGGATTGCGGCTGGGCTACGGCCGCGGATATTATGACAGATTTTTGAGCGTCTTTCCGGGGTATAGCGTGATATTGTGCTACAGAGCGTTCAAGCGTGAAGTTCCCGCAGAGCAGCATGACATAAAGGCTAACTTTACAATATTTGACAGGCAATTGACGGAGGTCGGATAATGGACGAAAATAATTTTGAGAATAATGAAAGCATTGAGGAAGAGGACTTCGGCAAAACGCAGGAAATGGACAGCATACAGCTCCCAAAGCTTTCGGAGAGCGAGAATCACGGAATAACTCCGCGCGAGGAGTTTACCGAGTTGAATTCCGCTGACGATATGTCAAAGACACTGCTTATGGATTCGGTGGCGGGCGAAGCGCTTTACGAAGAGGAGTATCCCCCCGCTGAAAATCCCGTCCGCAAGCGGAAAAAAAAGCATAAGAAAAAGCGCGCCAACCACACGCGTACCATGGGACAGATATTCCTCGGGGTGCTGCTGTCGGCGGGAGCGCTGGCTCTTGGCGTAATGCTGTCGATACAAGTGATAGGCGGAATACGCGATATAACCGGGCTTGCCAAGCCCAACAGACTGACGAATTTCGAGATAAACGAGAATATGGGCGTTAACGAGATCGTCGATAATCTGCATAAGGCGGGAGTTATCGAAATGCCGGCGCTGATGAAAACGTATATGAAGCTCACCAAGCAGGACACGGGATTCCTCAACGGCATTTATTCGCTTGCGTCCAATATGAGCTACAACGACCTTATCGAGGTGCTGACCACCGAGAAGGAGTATACCGAGGTGGTCACGGTAATGATTCCCGAGGGATTTACCGCAGCCGAGGTCGGGGAACTGCTCGAAAAGAACTACGTCTGCCGCGCCGCCGACTTTGAACTTTGTTACAGAAACAAATTGAATAAGTATGATTTTGAGGAAGGCATCAAGTCCGATCCCAATCGTCTGAATATGCTGGAGGGCTATATTTTCCCGGATACCTACGATTTCTATGTTATCGACGATATGAAGAAGTATCCGAACTTTGATACAAAGAAATATGCGCAGAACGCTGCCGATAAAATGTTCGAGCATTTTGAAACCAAGATCACAAGAGGCATGAAGCTTCGTATGGAGGAGCTTGGATTGACGCTTGATGAAACGATCAGACTTGCTTCGCTCATTCAATGGGAGGGCTATGACGAGGAAAATATGGCGATGATATCCTCTGTATTCCATAACCGTCTGAACGATCCGGAGACATATCCTCAGCTTCAGTCCGACACTACCGACACCTATATCGACAAGGTGATAAAGCCTGCGACCAATTCCTCGAACAGCGAAAAAATGCGTGAGATCACCAACGCGTACGACACCTACAACTGCAAGGGTCTGCCTGCGGGAGCAATCTGTAATCCGGGTCTGGACGCGATAAACGCCGCGTTGTATCCCGCGGAAACCGATTATTATTACTTTGTGGCAAGCAGCAGCGGAGAGTTCTTCTGGTCTCGGACTCTGGAGGAACACGAGGAGAACGCTGCGTATGTGGAACAGTTAGAGGCTCAGCAAAATGGTGAATCGTAATATTAAAGCGGAGCTTCTGGCTCCGGCGGGCGACGGGGAATGTCTGCTTTCCGCGCTGGATTACGGCGCGGACGCGGTCTACCTTGCGGGCAAGACGTTCGGAATGAGAGCGGGTGCGAAAAACTTCGGGGAAGAGGAGATGTTCAGAGCCGTGCAGACCGCGCACGAAAGAGGCGTAAAGGTCTACATCACCTGCAACACGCTCCCCACGAACAGCGAGGTCGAAGAGTTTCCCGCATTTATAAAAGCGGCGGACGAATGTGGAGTTGACGCGGTCATCGCGGCGGATATCGGGGTTATTTCCATGATAAGGGAGCACGCTCCGCGGCTTGCGATACACGCTTCAACGCAGACGGGCGTCGTCAATTACCGAACGTCTCTCGAACTGTATAAAATGGGAGTTTGCCGCGTGGTGCTGGCGCGCGAGGTCGATCTTGAAAATATCCGCACCATACGGGCGAATATCCCGGAGGATATGGAGATCGAAGCGTTCGTTCACGGGGCGATGTGTGTGAGCTTTTCGGGGAGATGTCTTATTTCGGAATATCTCACGGGCAGAAACGCCAACCGCGGCGAGTGCGCTCAACCGTGCCGCTGGGGGTATTACCTTATGGAGGAAAAGCGTCCCGGCGAGTTCTACAAGGTTTTCGAGGACGAGAAAGGCTCGTTTATCCTCAACGCGCGCGATATGTGTATGATAGAGCATCTCGACGACCTCCTTGAAGCAGGCGTTACCAGCCTTAAGATCGAGGGGAGAGCAAAATCGGCGTACTACACCGCGCTCACCACAAACGCTTACAGAGCGGCGCTGGACTGCGTTCTTCGCGGAGAGAAGCCGCCCGTCTGGGTGCTTGATGAAGTCAACAAGATAAGTCACCGACCGTACTGCACGGGATTTTTCTACGGTCATCCGAGCGACGGCAGCGGTTCGCAGGATCCAAGCAAGATCACAAACGGCGGACAGTATTTCGCCGACAGCAGCTATATCCGCGATTACGATTTCGTGGCGACGGTCGACAAATGCGAAGACGGCACAATGTACTTAACGCAGCGCAACTACTTCACTCTGTCCGACGAGCTGGAGATACTCGCGCCCGGTCGTGAGCCGATAAGGTTCGCTCCCGAAAAAATGTTCAACGCGGATATGGAGGAAATTGACGTCGCCCGTCACGCGATGAGCAAGCTTACTATTCCAACGGATATTGTTGTTCCGACACATTCACTTTTACGGAAAAAACTGTAAAGCAGCGCAAAATATGCAATGCTGCCCGGCGCGTATTTTGCATTTGGATAAGGAGATAAATATGCCGCAATTCAGATTTCAGGATACCTCTTTGCCTGTCGATGAGCGCGTTAAGGCTTTGCTGGAGGCGCTTACTCTTGACGAAAAGCTCCTTTTGATAACCACGAGTCAGCAGGAGATCCCGCGGCTGGGGATAAAGGCGTTCAACATCGGTGCGGAGGCCGCGCGCGGACTGGTCTGCCGTTTCAGGGAGGGCAATGCGGACTGCGATACCGAGCTGCCCACCACCGTATTTCCCGAGCCGTTCGGATTGGCGGCGACATTCGATACCGAAATTATGCGCCAAATGGGCGAGGTCACGGGTATTGAAGCGCGGATTTACAATAAGCAGGGAAGAAACTCGCTTTGTCTGTGGGCGCCTACCGTTGACCTCGAACGCGACCCGCGCTGGGGCAGAACCGAGGAGGGCTACGGCGAGGATCCGTTCCTCGCCGGCGAAATGGCGGCGGCGTTCACAAAGGGAATGTACGGAAACAACGAAAAATACGCGCGCGTTATCCCGACCCTGAAGCATTTTTACGCAAACAATAACGAGGAGGACAGAACGGCGGACAACGCGTCCGTTCCCGTTGCGCTCAAGCACGACTACTATCTTAAAGCGTTCGAGCGTCCGATAAAGTTCGGCGGCGCACGGAGCGTTATGACCGCGTATAACAGTATCAACGGCGTTGAGGCAATATGCAGCCCCGAGCTTACGTCGCTCTGCAAAAACGATTGGGGGATGTTGTTTTCGGTGACGGACGGCGGCGATTTCGTCCAGAACGTCACCAATCATAAAACCGACGGCACTCATGCGGAAACTCTTGCGCGCGTTTACAAGAACGGCGGCGCAGACATTATGACGGACGATCACGAAGTCGTTGAAGCCGCCGCGAGAAAGGCGCTTTCCGAGGGCGCGATATCGGAGAACGATATCGACAACGCGCTTTTCGGAGCGTTAAAGGCGCGGTTTTTACTCGGTGAATTCGACGATGATTGCCCGTATAACGATATTCCGCAAAGTCTGCTCTGCTGCTCCGAGCACCGTAAAATAGCGCGGAGCGCCGCCGAGGAAGCGATAATTCTGCTGCGCAACAAGCGTCTGACGCTCCCGCTGAAAAAGAACGAGCGTGTTGCTGTGGTGGGTGTTCACGCGAGTATGAATTTCCGCGACTGGTATACGGGATATTCCGACCGAAACCCGACTATACTCGACGCGTTAAAG
This sequence comes from uncultured Ruminococcus sp., assembly GCA_964458395.1. GTDB lineage: Bacteria > Bacillota > Clostridia > Oscillospirales > Ruminococcaceae > CAG-115. The sequence continues at coordinate 14,926 of CAYWIP010000004.1, read as the reverse complement.
GGTATCGTCGACGAGGAAAATCTGAGCTATGAATCGGGGAACGACATTATCGCGCTCCGAAACGCCGAAAACGGGTTTTATTTCTCTGTCAGCGAGGACGGCTCGTTCGTCTGCGACATGCCGCTCATCAGCGAGAACTGTCTGCTGGAGCTGTTCGAGTGGGGGGACGATTATGTATCGCTGCGCTCGAAATTCACGGGCAAATTCCTCAGTGAGCGCGGAGTCGTCAGATGTGACTCGGACGAGCCTTACGGTTGGAATGTACGCGAGAGGTTTACATTTTTGAGAAAAGGCAACCAATGCGTTATGAAGAACTGGCAGGAGCGCTGGCTTTGCGTAACGCAGTCGGGGGAGATCGCTGTTTCCGATAAGATAAAGCCGCCGCGCGGTTCCGTGTTCGACGTCGAGCTGTTTGCCTCGGGAAGCGACAGAGTGCGCAGGATCGTTACCGAAGCGCGCAATGTCGTGCTGTTCTGCGGCAACAACCCGATGATAGGAGCGCGCGAATGTTACGACCGAAAGCACCTCGATCTCCCGAAAAAGCAGCGTGAGCTTGCCGATCTGATTTTGTCAGTAAACGAGGACGCGGTGCTGTTTATGGTCTCGGGCTATCCTTACGCGGTTGACAGCCGTTTCGGAGCCGTTCTGCATACGCCGCATTCCGGTCCGGAAATGGGCGCGGCGGTTGCGAGAACGCTTTTTGGCGAAATATCGCCCGCAGGTCGCTGCCCGATAACGTGGTATTCTTCCGAGAACGAGCTGGGCAGCATCAAAGATTACAACATAATACGTACCGAAAGCACATACCGTTATTACAAGGGTGAGCCGCTGTTTCCGTTCGGGCACGGGCTGTCGTACACCGCGTTCCATTACGGCGCATTGCAGCTCAATAAGACCGTTTTTTCAAAGGGTGAGCGCGCCGAAGTTACTTTCGAGGTCAAGAACGTCGGAAATCTCGCTTCCGACGAGGTGGTTCAGCTTTACGTTTCCGCGCCGGGATTTTCTAGCGCAGTACCGAAAAAGGAGCTTCGCGCGTTCTGCAGAGTGCATATTCCCGCGGGGGAAACCGCAGTAATTGCGCTTTCGTTCGATATTGACGAGCTGGCTATGTGGGATATCAACACGAATGGATTTACGCTGTTCGGCGGCAAGTATGAGATACAGGTCGGCGCGTCCTCAGAGGATATTCTGCGGACTGCCGAGATTGATGTAAACGCGGAGGAATACAGAGGCATAGACGTTACAAAGCCTGTTCCCGCGGCGGCAGCTTGGGAGTACACGGGCGTTGAGTTCCTTACGGATAAGGCGCTGAATGAATACGCGCTGCTGAACGACTGGCAGAGCAGCATAAGCTTTGAGAACTGCCGCCTTAATCACGAGCGCAGACTGGAGATAACCGCCGCAAACCCCGCTGTTAAGACTACGCTTCGGGTGTTCTGCGTGGACACGGGAGAGATGATAGCGGCGGTGGATATTCCGTCAACGGGAAGCTTTTCCGGGTTTGTGACCGTGACTGTTGACGTCGCGCCGATAAGCGGACTGAATACGCTTAAATTTCAATCGGGCGGAATGTTGGCACTCAAATCGTTCAGATTTTTTTACAATGGAGATAAAAATGGATAATTCGGAAATTTTCCCTCACATAGACCATACCTTGCTTAAGGCGACCGCGACTTCGGAGGAGATATCACGGCTTTGTGGGGAAGCGTTAAAGTACAAGACCGCGAGCGTGTGTATTCCCGCAAGCTATGTTAAGTTTGCGCATGATAAATTCCCAGGATTAAATATCTGTACCGTTATCGGATTTCCGCTTGGATATTCAACGACGGCTGTGAAGTGTGCGGAGGCTTGTCAAGCGATAGCCGACGGCGCGAACGAAATAGATATGGTGATAAACCTCGGTTGGGTAAAGGACGGCAGGTTTCCCGAGGTGGAGCGCGAGATCGCGGACGTTAAGGCGGATTGCGGCGATAAGATACTTAAGGTGATCATCGAAACGTGCTATCTCACCGAGGATGAAAAGATCGCGCTTTGCAAATGCGTTACCGGCGCGAAAGCCGATTACATCAAGACCTCTACGGGCTTTGGTACGGCGGGCGCGCGTATAGAGGATATACGGCTGTTTAAGGAGCATATCGGCTTTGACGTGAAGATCAAGGCGGCGGGCGGTGTTAGAACCAGAACCGATCTCGAAATGTTCCTCAACGAGGGATGTGAGCGTATCGGTACAAGCTCGGCGATAAAGCTGCTGACTGGAGGCGACTAAAATGAAACGAGTATTTCTTATAGTTCTGGACAGCTTCGGGGTTGGCGAAATGCCCGACGCGGCGGACTTCGGCGACAAGGGCGCGGATACTCTGCGCTCCTGCTTCAATACGGGAAAGCTGAACGTGCCGAATATGCAAAGGCTCGGGCTGTTCAATATTGACGGCGTAAAGGTAGGGGAAAAGGCTGCTGTTCTCGAGGGAGCGTTTCTGCGCATTACCGAGAAGTCCAAGGGCAAGGACACTACGACGGGACATTGGGAGATAGCGGGCTGCGTTTCCGAAAAGCCGTTCCCGACGTTTCCGAATGGATTTCCGCCCGAGATCATTGAGAAATTCGAGCGGGCGACGGGGCGCAAGGTACTCTGCAATCTTCCGTATTCGGGAACTAAGGTAATTGCGGATTACGGAAAGGAGCACGTCGAAACGGGCAATCTTATCGTTTATACCTCAGCGGACAGCGTGTTCCAGATAGCCGCGCATGAGGACGTTGTTCCCGTTGAAAAGCTTTACGAATACTGCCAAATCGCGCGAGATATCTTAACGGGCGACTTTGCGGTGGGAAGAGTTATTGCGCGTCCGTTCGAGGGCAATCATCCGTATACGCGAACTCCGCGCCGACATGATTTCTCTCTTACGCCGCCTAAAGATACCGCGCTTGATATTCTTAAAGCAAACGGTAAAGATGTTATCGGAGTGGGAAAGATATTCGATATTTTCGCGGGCAAGGGATTAACGCAGTCTGACCGAAAAATCGGAAACGGCACGGATATGGAGATAACCTCAAATTATCAGCGCGGGGATTGGAACGGTCTATGCTTTACCAATCTCGTTGACTTTGATATGCAGTACGGACACCGCCGCGACCCCGAGGGCTACGCCGCCGCGCTGAACGAGTTCGACAAGTGGCTGGGCGGTTTTATGAAAGAAATGCGTCCCGACGATACGGTCATTCTGACGGCGGATCACGGCTGCGACCCATGCCACATCGGTACCGATCACACACGCGAGCATATTCCCGTGCTGGTTTACGGCGATGGGATAAAGCCCGTGAACCTTGGCACAAGGACATGCTTCGGCGATATCGGCGCGTCGGTTCTTGAAATGCTGAGCGTTTCGGGCAGCATTGACGGTGATAGCTTTGCCGCAGAAATTATGCGTTAAGAGGCGGATATGTTCATATTTACTGTGCGCCCCGCGGGGTTCGGAGACTTTTCCGCAATTTACAATCTGAGCGTGAAGAAGCTCGGTTCGGAGCTTGATTCCGAGGTTATGGAAAAGGCTTATCGGAATATCCTGACGGATTCGGAGCAGATCATTCTCGCGGCGGTGCATTCCGGCAGGATCGTCGGGTATATTCACGCGAGACAGGTCAATAATCTTTATGAGGAAGTTTATACAGAGGTCGCCGCTTATGCGATGTATGATTATTACCGCGAAAACGGCGCGGACAGGTCGCTTTTGGGTGCGCTGGAAAAATGGAGCGTTCAGATGACGTCAAGGAAAATGATCGTCGGTTCAAATGCGCGTTACCCCGAAGCGGAAATTTATTTGCTTGAAAACGGCTTTCGGAAGCTGATTTCCGGGAGCTTTGAAAAAATTTTATTCTGAAAGGAAACAATAACTATGAGCGAGTGTACACATGATTGCAGCAGCTGCGGAGAGAACTGCTCGGAGCGTCAGCCGGAGAGCCTTATCGAAAAGCCTCATGAGCTGTCAAATATCAAAAAAGTCATTGGAGTTGTAAGCGGAAAGGGCGGCGTAGGAAAGTCGCTTGTCACCTGTCTTTCGGCGGTGCTGATGAATCGACGCGGCTTCAATACCGCTGTTCTTGACGCTGATATCACGGGTCCGTCCGTGCCTAAGGCTTTCGGGCTTAAGGAAAAGGCGCAGGGCAACGAGAATGCGATATTCCCCGTTGTTACCAAAAAGGGAATTAAAGTTATGTCGGTGAATCTGTTGCTGCCCGACGACACCGACCCCGTTATCTGGCGGGGTCCGATAATCGCGGGTACGGCTAAGCAGTTCTGGACGGATGTTGTCTGGGACGACGTTGACTATATGTTCGTGGATATGCCTCCCGGAACGGGCGACGTGCCGCTTACCGTGTTCCAGTCCATTCCGTTGGACGGTATCATCGTCGTTACCTCGCCGCAGGAGCTTGTTTCGCTTATCGTCGGGAAAGCCGTTAAAATGGCGAATATGATGAACGTTCCCATTATCGGTCTGGTCGAGAATATGAGCTACGCGCTCTGTCCCGACTGCGGCAAGCACATCAATGTTTTCGGCGAGAGCCATATTGACGATACCGCGAAGAAGTTCGATCTGAAAGTTATCGCAAAGCTGCCGATAGATCCCGAGGTCGCTAAGCTGGTCGACAGCGGAATGCTCGAGCTTACCGAAACGACAGCCGCGGACCCAATTGCCGACGCGGTAGAGGAGTTCTGCAAATGAGCAAGGGCGATATAGCTTACAATAACTTTTTGTCGGGCTATAACTGCACGCAGGCTATCGTCGTCGCATTTGCGGAGGAGCTTGGACTTGACAGGGAAACAGCCGCGAGATTATCTTGCGGCTTCGGCGGAGGTATGGGCAGAATGCGCGAGGTCTGCGGAACGTTCTCGGGCGTAGTTATGGTGCTGAGCGCGCTTTACGGCTACTCCGAGCCTAAGAACCTGACCGCGAAAAAGGAGCTTTACGAGAAGATACGCGCCCTCGCCGGGAAATTCAGAGCGGACAACGGGAGCATAATCTGCCGCGAGCTGCTCGGTCTTGAAAAGGCGGAGGAGTCGGCGACTCCCGAGCCGCGCACTCCCGAATACTACAAAAAGCGTCCGTGCCCGGAATTATGCCGTTACGCGGCAAATCTGCTGGAGGAATTCATTAAAGAAAACCCTGTGTGAAAGCGAGGTACATATGAAGCTGCGCTGTAAGGTCTGTCAGAAGAGAATAAAGCTTGCCGATTACAAGTGTCCGTTCTGCGGCACGGTGAATTTCAGCACCGACGAGGAGGTTCGCGCCGCCTATAATGCCCGTGTGCCGAAACATGTGCCGGGAAAAGCAGGCGCGGCGGTTGCGGGTGCGCTTGTCGCGGTAAATTTGGCTGTTGTGATCCTTATAATTATTATCTCGGTGATCATCGGTGCGATCATCATATCAATAAAGGCGGATAACGATTGGGCGTTTGAGCACGTGTTGCAGCAGACGGACTTTGATAACGCGAACAGCGGCTTCGGCAATAGATTTGAGTTTACGCGGGTGTACAGCGAAAGCACCTATCCGTATTACGTGATGTACATAACCTACAGCGGCGATCCCGAGGATTTTATCAGCGAGAGCGTTGCGTTGTGCGATATGATGTATTGCAGCTATTCCCCCGAGGAACGCAGAAATTATCGTGACGAGTTATCTTTTACGCTGACGTGCGGAGAGATGAAGCTTGCTTTCAATCAATCGCGATATGCCCAAACAAATGTGCTGTTCGATTATTCGGAACTTGAAGTTTTCAGCTTGAAGTCGCTTACCGTATATACGGACGGCATGACCGACGAGGAAAAGCAGCAACTTGACGGCGCTTCATATCCCTTTGAGCTTATCATTAAATAAACAAACGGCAGACCGCTCTGAGCTGCTATTTGTTTATATAAGTACTCCGTTGCAATGGTCTATCTCATGTTGAATTATCTGCGCGGTGAATCCCGTAAACGTTTTTATCCGCCGCTTGAATTCCTCATTAAAATACTGAACCTTTATCTTTTTAAAGCGCGTTGTCGGGCGCGGCGCTCCCAACAGCGAAAGGCAGCCCTCCTCGGTATTGTACGGCTCGGATTTCACGATTATCTCGGGGTTGAACATTATGCGGAACGTTCCGCCCTCGTCAAACACGATAACGCGTTTCTTAACGCCGATCATATTCGCCGCCATTCCCACACACTCGTTCTTGTGCGCGGTTATCGTGTCGAGGAGGTCTTGCGCGGTCTGCCTGTCCGATTCGTCGGCGGGCTCGGACTTCTGCGCCAAGAATATCGGGTCGTGAATAAGCTCTCTAATCATTTACTTCTCCCTGTCAAATGGTTTGTCGGTGAGCATTTTAAGCAGCGGCAGCAACATTCCGCCGACACTGTTTCCGAGTATCACCAACGGCAGATACGCGCCCGCGTCGGTCGTTCTGCCCGTGAGGAACAGATAGAACATATCGGCAATACAGTGGTTGAATCCGCAGAGAATAAACACCATTACGCAGAATAACACGCCGACGGTCTTTTCGATATGCCCGCCCTCGGCGCGTGAAACACGCGCGTTATCCACGGCGAGGAACATCAGCATACCGCAGAAAATCGCCAGCACGAACATACTGAGATACCCGTCGCTGAGCTTAGCTTCAACGCTTGCCATTGCCTTTTCGTTGATGGTGGGGAATATTCTCGTCTGCCGAAGCAGAAACGCGTCAAGGAATGTGCCGAGAGCGTTTCCTATTATCGTGAACAGACACTCAAGCAGATACGCGGGCTTGCGGAGCGGGATATACCCGACCTTTCCCGTATACAGCCCAAACCCGAACTGGACTATCGCGAACAGCCCCAGCGAGAATAGCAGCGAGCCTATGTATTTATTGTCGCACGAAAGGTTAACGCAGCCGCCAATGCCTATCAGCATTCCGCCTATAACGCCGTTCGCGAGCTGTGAGATTATCCGTTTTAGTGTTGCTTTTGAATTCATAATGACCTCTTATTTTAAAAATATTATAATCTAATTATATCATATTGCGTCACAAAAGACAAGTACACGACTTGAAAAATTCGGAAAAATATGTTATAATATTAAATACGGCAAAACTTTAAACGATTTAGGAGAGTAAAATGGACATTAACCAAATATTGGCAGATGAATTCAAGCTCCGCCGGGAGCAGGTTGACAACACGATAGCGCTTATCGACGACGACAAGACTATTCCGTTCATAGCGCGTTACAGAAAGGAGCAGACAGGCTCGCTGGACGATACCGTTCTGCGTGAGCTGTCGGACAGGCTGACATATCTGCGCAATCTCGAAAAGCGTAAGGCGGAGATAGTGGCTTCGATCACTGAGCAGGAGAAGATGACGGATGATATCGCCAAGGCTATTGAGGGCGCTATGACGTTGGTAGAGGTCGAGGACATCTACCGCCCGTTCAAGCCCAAGCGCAAGACCCGCGCGTCCGTTGCGCGTGAAAAGGGTCTGGAGCCGCTTGCGGAGCTGCTTCTCGCACAGGATAAAAAGACCGACCCCGTCAGCGAGGCAGCGGCTTACGTCAGCGAGGAAAAGGGTGTAGCGACCGCCGAGGACGCGTTGCAGGGCGCGATGGACATAATCGCCGAGGATATTTCCGACAACGCCGAGCTTCGCAAGCATTTGAGAGAAGCGTTTTTCAAGGAGGGCATGATAAGCTCCAAGGCAGCCGCCGAGGATTCCAACGAGGTGTACAAGAATTATTTCGAGTACGCCGAGCCTGTGAACAAGATAGCGGGGCACCGAATTCTCGCGCTGGACAGAGGTGAGAAAGAGGAGCAGCTAAAAGTTGCTATCGAAGTTCCCGAGGGCGTAGGCGAGGGAATGATCACCTACGAGTACGTCAAGAACAACAGCAAGTGCGCAGAGTACGTCCGCGCGGCTTGTGAGGACAGCTACAAGCGCCTGATATTCCCGTCGATCGAGAGGGAAGTCCGCGCGGAATTGTCGGCGGGAGCGCAGGAGGGCGCTATCAAGGTGTTCGCGTCAAATCTCCGTCAGCTTATTATGGCGCCGCCGGTCAAGGATACGGTAACGCTCGGGCTTGATCCCGGGTACGCTCACGGCTGCAAGTGCGCGGTCGTGGACAGCACGGGTAAGGTTCTGGACACCGTGATAATCCAGATCACGCGCTCCAAGGGCGAGCTTGAAACGGCAAAGCGCGTTATCAAGGGAATGATCGAGAAACACCACGTTTCCACTATCGCTATCGGAAACGGCACGGCTTCGCGCGAAACGGAGCAGTTCACCGCCGACCTGCTGAAAACGATTCCCGAAAAGGTTTCGTATATGGTGGTATCCGAAGCGGGCGCGTCGGTTTATTCGGCTTCGAAGCTCGCCGCCGAGGAGTTTCCCGATTACGACGTTTCGCTGCGCTCGGCGGTATCTATCGCGCGCAGACTGCAAGATCCCCTCGCGGAGCTTGTCAAGATAGACCCCAAGGCTATCGGCGTGGGGCAGTATCAGCATGATATGCCCAAAGCGCGTATGGACGAGGCGCTTAAAGGCGTTGTCGAGGACTGCGTAAACTCCGTTGGCGTTGACCTGAACACCGCGTCGTATTCGCTGTTATCCTACATTTCGGGAATTAACGCGGCGGTCGCAAAGAATATAGTCGCGTACCGCGAGGAGAACGGCGCGTTCACCGACAGAAAGCAGCTTCTTAAGGTGAAGAAGCTCGGTGCTAAGGCTTACGAGCAGTGCGCGGGATTTCTGCGAGTTCCGGGCGGAAAGAACCCGCTCGACAATACGGGAATCCACCCCGAGTCCTACGATACCGCAAAGACCCTACTCGAAAAGTGCGGAATAACCTCCGACGAACTCGGCAAAGCCGAAAAGGTACGCGAAAAGGTAAAGGCGGTCGGCTTAAAGAAAATCGCCGAGGAAACGGGCGCAGGTATGCCCACGCTCTCGGATATCGTCAAGGAACTCGAAAAGCCCGGGCGCGACCCGCGTGACGAGCTGCCGCCGCCCCTTATGCGCAGCGGCGACGTTATGGAGATAAAGGACTTGAAGCCCGGTATGGAGCTTATGGGAACGATCCGCAACGTTATCGACTTCGGCGCGTTTGTCGATATCGGCGTTCATGAGGACGGACTGGTACACATCTCGCAGATATGCAATAAATACATCAAGCACCCTCTGGAGGTAGTCAAGGTCGGCGACGTTGTCAAGGTCTGGGTTCTGGACGTTGACGTAAAGCGCGGCAGAATTTCGCTCACAATGAAAGACCTGAACAAGGGCAGCGACAAAAAAGTAAGGAAATCGTAATATTTCCGCAAGCAAAAACGAACAAAAGCGAAGCTCCGCCGTGATACAATATAGGTATCACGGCGGAAATTTTTTTAAATTTTTTGAAATCAAGTGTAATTCCGAGAAAAAAAATACGACTAAGGTTATAGAGGGGGAAGAATATGGAGGACTGTGAAATTGTAAGGCTCTTCTGGGAGCGCGACGAATCGGCGCTTACGGAAACAGAAAGAAAGCACGGAAAGCGCTGCCGTATGATAGCCGAGAATATTCTGAACGACCGCGAGGATGCGGCGGACTGCCTTAACGACTCGTACTTCAAGGTGTGGAATCTCATTCCCCCAGAGCGCCCGAAATTTTTCGGAGCGTTCATAGCGTCGATAGTCAAGTACACCGCGATAGATATGCTTAAAGCGAAACGCGCACAGAAGCGCGGCGGCGGTGTTATCGAGCAGGCGATTGAGGAGCTGGAGGATATGGTTTCCGACAGCACCGATGTTGAGCGTACATATGAAAACAGGGAAATTATTGAGAAGATAAACGATTTTCTGGAGGGGTTACCGTTTGAAAACCGCAAGATATTCGTGCTTCGGTACTGGTATTGCTGTGAGATATCCGAGATCGCGGAGCGCTTCGGGCTGCGGAAAAACACCGTTTCCGTTATGCTCAACCGTACCCGCAAGCGGCTTAAGGAATATCTGGAAAAGGAGGGATACGGGCTATGAAGTCAAAAGAGCTTTTTATGCTGATAGATCAGATAGACAGACGCTTTGTCGAGGAAGCATGGGAGGGTGATGAGGAAAGCGGAAAGCCTATCGAGATCGTTCTGGAGCGCAGTCCGTTTCACGCGATAAAGTTCGCCGCGGCGGTCGCGGCTTGTATAGTGATGTTCGGCGCGGGTTTTTTCACCATCGCGAATATACGGACAGGCGAGCCGTATCAGCCGGGCAGCAGCGGAGCGGCAGAGAGCCCTGGCTCCTCGTCGGAAAGCGAGTTAAGCAGCGATACCGACAGCGAGGATTCAATCTCGGAAAGCAGCGATACGAGTTCGGAAAGCGGCAATGTAAGCGACTTGTCCGACGTTGACGGATCAGACGAGTTCAGTAAACAGGGCGTGTACAGACTGGACAACATGGTTATTCCATATGGCGAAGTAGTTAGAACCGAGATCGTTGAAAAGACGGACAATTACGATTACGCGGTAATATACGTTGATGAAACGAACGCGACTGAAGAGAATCCGATAATCGCGGATATCCGGAGGGTAGACGAATTTGGAGAGATCGGCGAAGTCATCAGTGAGAGATTGTACATCACAGGAAGAGGAAAATACGGATTTTATTACACCGAGCTTCGCGGAGCGGGTTCAGGGTGCATACTTACGTTGGAAAACGACTTTAAGGAAACGTTCAACAAAGATAAGTCCGACCTCAGGATCGTCGGCACATGGACGCCGTAAAATAACAACAAAGGAGAATGAATATGGAAATTCTTGACAAAAACAACACGCAGCAAATTTCGGAATACGAACGCTTTAATTTACTTCACGGAAACTTTATGCAGTCGCTTCAATGGGCGGACGTAAAAATCAATTGGGCTTGGGAGGCGGTGCTTTCGCGGAATGAGAGCGGCGGACTTCGCGGGATATGTCTTGTGCTGATACGGAAGATACCGTTTACTGGTACGGCGTTTATGTACGCGCCGCACGGTCCCGTGGTCGATTGGACGGACAGGGAAGCGGTGGAGGATATCTTCGAGGGAATAAACGCGATTGCCGAAAAATATCGCGCATACCGTTTTATGTGCGACCCGCTTTTCAGGGAGGATGTGTGTGTGCTGAATTCGCTGGGCTTTTCCCACGCCGAGAATTCCGAGGACACCGTTCAGCCGCGTGCGAATTACGTTCTGAAAAATATCGGCGGCAAGACCGAAGAGGAGCTTATCGCGCTGTTTAAGCCCGATCACCGCAACCGCGTCCGTAAGGCGGCGAGAAAGGGCGTTTACTGCCGTCAATGCGGAGCCGAGGCGCTGGACGACTTCTATCCGTTAATGCGGCAGACAGGTCGGCGCGACGGTTTCCTTATCCGTCCGCGGGAGTATTTCGCGCGGTTCCTGAACAGCTTCCCCGAGGAGCGGTGCAGACTGTTTATGTGCTATGCCGAGATCGACGGCAGGGAAGTGCCGCTTTCGGGAGCTATCGCGGTGAGGTACGGAAATGTCGGAACGTATGTTTACGGAGCGTCCTCCGACGATAACAGAAACCTTTATCCCAATTATCTTATGCAGCTTGAGATGATAAAATGGGCGGTCGAGGGCGGCTGCGACTTGTATGACTTCGGCGGAATTCCTCATTACGACGACGAAACCAATCCCGCTTACGGGCTGTACAGGTTCAAGAAAGGCTTCGGCGGCGAGATTGTTGTGTACGCGGGGGAGTATACCTACGATTTCAGACCGAACGCCGCAAGGCTCGCGGATATCTGCGCGGGGATAGCGTTTGTCCGTCATGAGCACAGCCGTCGAAATACGCATGCCAAGCCTGAAAAAATAAACGCCTGAACCTATTGACAATCCGCCGTAAATATGATACCATATAAATAGATTTTTCGGAGCAGATCGGAGGAACTATGAAAAAGATTGCGGTATCGGTCATTACGGCGGCGGTTATGGGGGCGGCGATGAGTATGGGTGTTTTTGCGGAGAACGAACCGATCAAAATAACGGTAACACCGTCCGCGGAGCATAAGGCAATCTCGCCTTATATTTACGGAGTAAACAGCGGTGCGGACTTGAGCGCGGTCTCGGCGAAGTCGTTCCGTCTGGGCGGAAACAGAATGTCCGCCTACAATTGGGAGAACAACGTTTCCAATGCCGGCTCGGACTGGAAGAACAGCTCGGATATGTATCTTATACAGAATATCGCGGACGAGTTCAAGACCGTTCCCGCGGGAGTTCTTTTAAACGCGGCTGATGAAGCGAAAAAAGGTGGAATACCGTATACTCTTATAACGCTGCAAATGCTCGGCTATACCTCGTCGGACAAGAAAGGCAACGTTCACGAGGAGGATGCCGCGCCGTCCGATTATTGGTTCAAGGTGGTCAACCGCAAGGACGGTGAGTTCGGTGAGAAGCCGGATCGCGACGATAATGTAGTATATATGGACGAGCTGCTTAATTATCTGATAACAAAGCTTGGCAAAGCCGATACCGAAACGGGTATCAAGGCATACGCGCTCGACAACGAGCCGGGGCTTTGGCAGCACACGCACAGTCTTGTTCAGCGTGAAAAGCTGACTTGTGAGGAGCTTATCGCAAAGAGCGTCGACCTTGCTTCGGTCGTTAAGGAAGCGGACGGCGGCGCGGAGGTTTTCGGACCCGCGCTGTTCGGGTATTCGGCTTATGATTCGTTGGCGGGCGCTCCGGATTGGAGTGAGATCAAACAAGAAAACGGCTACCGCTGGTTTATTGACTATTACCTCGACGAAATGCACAAGGCGGAAACGGCAAACGAAACGCGCCTGCTTGACGTTCTCGATCTGCATTATTACACCGAGGCAAAGGGTGCGTGCGGAGAGCGTTCGTGCAGCCACTACGACAACGATGAATGTATAATGGCACGGCTGGACAGTGTGCGTTCGCTGTACGACCCCGATTACCGCGAGAACAGCTGGATAATCGACACGGGCGCGGCGTTCTTTCCGCTGCTGCCGAACGTTCAACAGTCGATCGATAAATATTATCCCGACACTAAGCTTGCGTTCACCGAATACGATTTCGGCGGCGGAGATCATATTTCGGGCGGAGTATGCGAGGCGGATGTGCTTGGTATTTTCGCGGAGTACGGAGTGTATTTCGCGACGATATGGTCGTTCGACCGGAACGAGTATCAGCTTGGCGCTATCAATATGTTTACAAACTACGACGGCGCGGGGAACGGTTTTGGCGATACGCTTGTAAAGAGCGTGCATACCGACGGAGATATCTCGGTGTATTCCTCCATTGACGGCGAGGACGAAAGCACCGTGAAGATAATCGTAACGAACCGTTCCATTCACGATGAAACGCCGGTAAACATCACGCTTTCCTCGGAGAACGCTTACGGCAGCGCGGAAGTCTACTCGCTGTACGGCGACAGTCCGCTGGTGCGCCGGCTCGACGGGGTAGGGGAGATAAAGGAGAACAGCTTTACATACACGCTTCCGGCGCTCTCGGTAACGGAGTTTGTGGTGAACGCTCCGCAGCCCGAGCCTGATGTCTCGTCAGACAGTTCTTCCACAGTCTCCTCCAACAGCGTTTCGGACGGCGATATGTCCGGTGGAAATAACGCTCTGCCATTTGTGATGGGCGGCGCTGCGGCAGTCGGAGCAGCCGTTGCGGTAACGGCTGCAGTCCGCAGTAAGAAGAAAAAGTAAAAAAAAGCCTCGGTTTGCTGCCGAGGCTTTTGTATTATCTGATGCCGTATTTCTCGATAACGTAGTCCATGTCCTTGTCGCCGCGTCCGGAGAGGTTGATGAGGATCGAGCCCTTGCCCATCTTTTCGGCGAGCTTCATTGCGTAGGCTACCGCGTGTGAGCTTTCGATAGCTGGGATAATTCCTTCGAGTCTTGACAGCGTGAAGAAAGCGTCAATAGTATCGTCGTCGTTTACAACGTCGTACTTTACGCGCTTAATGTCGTGCAAGAACGCATGTTCGGGTCCCGAGGACGGATAATCAAGTCCACTCGCTACGGAGTAAACGGGAGCGGGGTTGCCGTTCTCGTCCTTGAGCATAATGCTGTTGAAGCCGTGCATAATGCCCTCCGAGCCGTAGGTAAGGCTTGCCGCATGGTCGCCGAGCGCGGAGCCTCTGCCAAGCGGTTCAACGCCGTAAATGTCGACGGGGTCGTTCAGAAAACCCGAGAAAAATCCCATAGCGTTCGAGCCGCCGCCAACGCAGGCAACTATCGCGTCGGGAAGCTCGCCCGTCATATCAAGGAACTGCTCGCGCGCTTCAATTCCGACAACGCTCTGGAAATCGCGCACCATCATCGGGAACGGGTGCGGACCAACTACCGAGCCTATGCAGTAAATGCAGTCCTTGTAATCTCTGCTGTAAGCCGCAAACGCAGCGTCAACCGCTTCTTTAAGCGTAGCCAGACCGTCCGTTACCTCAATTACGTTCGCGCCGAGTATTTTCATTCTCGCGACATTGGGAGCCTGCTTTTTGATATCGACAGCGCCCATGTAAATGTCGCACTCCAGACCGAAATACGCCGCCGCAGTCGCCAGCGCAACGCCGTGCTGACCCGCTCCTGTTTCGGCAATGACCTTCTTCTTGCCCATATATTTTGCTAGAAGCGCTTCGCCCATGCAGTGGTTAAGCTTGTGCGCGCCCGTGTGGTTCAGATCCTCGCGCTTAACGTAGAGCTGAACGTGCCCGAGCTTGCCCGATAGCCGTTCCAGATACGAAATAGGCGTAGGTCTGCCCTGAAACTCCTTACGTATTCTGCGCAGCTCGTTGATGAATTTGCTTGACTTGCAGATCGTGAAGTACGCCTCGGTGATCTCGTCCATAGCGTTCTTCAGCTCGTCGGGAATATACGCGCCGCCGTATTTGCCGAAGTATCCGTTTTTGTCGGGATAATTCTTAAAGTAGGTATCAAAATC